>NZ_JBIRUY010000043.1:0-78756 GCF_044335305.1 Streptomyces sp. NPDC020490
CTGATGGTTTTTGGGGGTTTGGGCCCCCCCCTGGCCCCGCCCCCCCCCCGCCGCCCACGTTTCGGGGCCGCGGCCGCGGGGGGGGGGCGGGGGGGGGCCCCCGGGGGGGGGGGGCCGCCCCCCCGCCCCGCCCCCACACCTCGCGGGTCACTCCTCGTCGGCGGCGGCCGGGACCGCGGTCTTCTTCGCCGTCGACTTCGCGGCGGCCGTCTTGGCGGTCTTCGCCGCCTTCTTGGCCGTCGTCTTCTTGGCGGCCGTCTTCTTCGCCGCCGTCTTCTTGGCGACGGTCTTCTTGGTGGCGGCCTTCTTGGCCGTCGCCTTCTTGGCCGTCGCGCGGGCCGTCTTCTTGGCCGGAGCCGCCTCCGCGGCGGGCTCCTCCTCGCCGGCCGGGCCCTCCGTGGCCGCCGGGACGACCACGACGGCCGCCTCCACGGGCGCGGTGGGCGCGGTCTCCTTGCGCACCGCGCGGCGGCGCGGACGGGCCGGGGCGGCGGCCTCGGCGGGCGCCTCGGCCTGCGGCGCCGGGGCCTCCTCGGCCGGCTGCGGCTCAGGGGCCGGCGCGGTCTCGGCGACCGTCACCACGGCGGCCTCGGCCCCCGCGGGCGACCCGGCCGGCGCGGACACCCTGCGGGTGGCACGACGGCGCGTACGGCCCTTGGGAGCGGCCTCCTCGACGGCCTCCGCCGGGGCCTCCGCCGGGGCCTCGACGGCCTGCGCCGGGACCTCTGCCGGGGCCTCGACGGCCTGCGCCGGGACCTCGGCGGCCTCCGCCGGGGCCTCTGCCTGGGCTTCTGCCGGGGTCTCGACGACCACGTCCTCGACGGCGGCCGGTTCGGCCAGCGCCTGGGCGGCCGCCTCCGGCTGCACCGGACGCCCGGCCTCCTCGGCGGCGGTGACGTCCTGCGCCGTGGGCGCGGCGGCCGCGGCAGCCGGGGCCCGCTCCGCCCTCGGCTCCTCGGCCCTGGCCTCCTCGCGGCGGGGCGCACCCGCCGGGGCGGACGCCCGCCGGCTCGACCGGCGCCGGGTACGGCCGCCGCGGGCGACCGCGGCCTCCGCCTCGGCGACGCTGCTGTACAGCTCCTCGTCCGGCGTGAACTCGGGCGCGGGCAGCGCGACCGGCTGGGCGGCCTCGGCGGCCACCTCGGCCGCGCTCTCCGCCTCCGGCTCGACGGCTTCGACCGCTTCGACGGTCTCCAGGGCCACGGCGGCGGCCTCGTGCTCGTGCACGGCCCCGTCGGCGCCGCGTCCGCGCTTCTTGCGCTTGCCGCCGCCCCCGACGGAGGTCGGCTGCTCGATGTGCACGATGACGCCGCGGCCGTTGCAGTGCACGCAGGTCTCGGAGAAGGACTCCAGCAGGCCCTGGCCGACGCGCTTGCGCGTCATCTGCACCAGCCCCAGCGAGGTCACCTCCGCGACCTGGTGCTTGGTGCGGTCCCGGCCCAGGCACTCCAGCAGGCGGCGCAGCACCAGGTCCCGGTTGGACTCCAGCACCATGTCGATGAAGTCGATGACGATGATGCCGCCGAGGTCGCGCAGCCGGAGCTGGCGCACGATCTCCTCGGCCGCCTCCAGGTTGTTCCTGGTGACCGTCTCCTCGAGGTTGCCGCCCTGGCCGGTGAACTTACCGGTGTTGACGTCGACGACGACCATCGCCTCGGTCCGGTCGATGACCAGCGAACCGCCGCTGGGCAGCCAGACCTTGCGGTCGAGCGCCTTGGCGAGCTGCTCGTCGATCCGGTAGGTGGCGAAGACGTCGACCTCCGACGTCCACCTCTGCAGCCGCTCGGCGAGGTCCGGGGCGACGTGCGAGACGTACCCGTGGATGGTCTGCCACGCGTCGTCGCCGCTGACGATGACCTTGGTGAAGTCCTCGTTGAAGATGTCGCGGACGACGCGGACGGTCATGTCCGGCTCGCCGTACAGCAGCGTCGGGGCGTTGCCGTTCTTCGCCTTCTTCTGGATGTCCTCCCACTGCGCCTGCAGCCGCTCGACGTCCCGGCGCAGCTCGTCCTCGCTCGCGCCCTCGGCGGCGGTGCGCACGATGACGCCCGCGTCCTCGGGGACGATCTTCTTGAGGATGGTCTTCAGCCGGGCCCGCTCGGTGTCGGGCAGCTTGCGGCTGATGCCGGTCATCGAGCCCTCGGGCACGTACACGAGGTAGCGGCCCGGGAGGGAGACCTGGCTGGTGAGGCGGGCGCCCTTGTGCCCGATCGGGTCCTTGGTGACCTGCACGAGCACGGACTGCCCGGACTTCAGGGCGGACTCGATGCGCCGCGGCCCGTTGGCCATGCCCAGCGCCTCGAAGTTGACCTCACCGGCGTACAGGACGGCGTTGCGGCCCTTGCCGATGTCGACGAAGGCGGCCTCCATCGACGGCAGCACGTTCTGGACCTTGCCCAGGTAGACGTTGCCGACGTACGAGGTCGACTGCTCCTTGTTGACGTAGTGCTCGACGAGCACGCCGTCCTCCAGGACGCCGATCTGGGTGCGGTCGCCGTGCTGGCGGACGACCATCACACGCTCGACGGCCTCCCGGCGGGCCAGGAACTCGGCCTCGGTGATGATCGGCACCCGGCGGCGCCCCTGCTCGCGGCCTTCCCGGCGGCGCTGCTTCTTCGCCTCCAGGCGGGTCGAGCCCTTGATGGACTGCACCTCGTCGGACGGCTCGGCGGGCTTGCGGGGCTCGCGGACCTTGACGACGGTGCGCTCGGGGTCGTTCTCAGCGGGCTCGGTGTCGACGGACGTGTCACCGGCGCGGCGACGCCGACGACGGCGACGGCGGCTGCCGACGGTGGACCCGCCCTCCTCGGAGCGGCCCGCCTCGGCGTCCTCTTCCTCCTGCT
This sequence comes from Streptomyces sp. NPDC020490, assembly GCF_044335305.1. Taxonomy (NCBI): domain Bacteria; kingdom Bacillati; phylum Actinomycetota; class Actinomycetes; order Kitasatosporales; family Streptomycetaceae; genus Streptomyces; species Streptomyces sp. NPDC020490. Next base: position 2,844 of record NZ_JBIRUY010000043.1, read on the forward strand.
CGGCGGTGTCCTCGGCGTCCTGGGCGGCCTGCTCGGCGGCGAGGTCCTCGGACTCGTCCGCGTCCTCGTCCCCGCCGGCCTCGGCCAACTCGCCACGACGGCGGCGACGGCCGCCCCGGCGACGGCGGCGGCGCGAACCGCCCTCCTCGCCGTCCTCGCCCTCGACGACGTCCTCGGCCGACTCCTCGGCCTCCTCCGCCTCGTCCTCGGCGACGGTCTCCGCGGCCCTGGCCCCGGTCTCCTCGTCGGCCGCGGAACCCCGGCGGCGACGGCGGCGGCGCGTGCCGGCGGACTGTTCCTCCGACGGCTCCTCGGCCTCCACGGCCGTGACGACGTCCACGACGTCCTCGGCCTCCGCCGCCTCGGCGGCGGCTTCGGCGGCGGCGCGCTCCGGCGTCTGGAACTTCGGCTCCGTGAACACGGGCGCCTGGAAGACGGCGACGGCGGGCCGCGCGGGGCGCCGCTTCTCCTCGGGCTCGGCGGTCACCGGGGCGGGCGCGGAGAACCCGACGGCGGCCTTGCGCACGGCCCGGCGACGGCGCCGGGGAGCGGCGTCCTCGGCGGCCTCGGGGGCCTCGGCGGCGGGTGCTTCGGCAGCAGGGGGCTCGGTGACGGCCTCGGCGGCGGGCGCCTGTGCCTCCTCGGGGGCCGGGGCGGCGGGCGCGGTCACCTGGCGCGTGGCGCGGCGACGCGTACGGCGCGGAGCGGCCTCCTCGGCCGGCGCCTCCTCCTGGACCTCGGAGGCCGGCGTCTCGGCGACGGCCTCCGCCGCGGCGACGGTGCTCTCGGCGGACTCCGGCGCGCCGGCGGGCGCCGACACCCGCCGGGTGGCACGCCGACGCGTACGACCGGCAGCAGGCGCGGCCTCCTCAGCGGCAGGCGCCTCGGCAGCAGGCGCTTCGGCGACGGCCTCGGCGGCAGGGGTCTCGGCGACGGCCTCGACGGCAGGCGCCTCGACGACCACCTCGGCCCCGGCGCCCTCCGCGGACTCCGGCGCACCGGCGGGCGCCGACACCCGCCGGGTGGCACGCCGACGCGTACGACCGGCAGCCGGCGCGGCCTCCTCAGCGGCAGGCGCCTCGACGACAGGGGTCTCGGCGACGGTTTCAGCCGCGGTCCCGGCGCTCTCCGCGGCGGGAGCCGACGGCAGCACGGTCTCCGCGCTCTCCGCGGCGGCGGGAGACCCGGCGGGCGCGGAGGCCCGGCGGGTCGCACGGCGACGCGACCGAGCGGCGGGCGGCGCCGGCTCGGCGGCTTCGGCCGTCGCCTCAGCCGCTGCGGTCTGCTCGGCCACGGCAGCCTCGTCGGCCGTCTCGGCCTCTTCGGCCGGGTCGCCGTCATCGGCCGTCACGGTCGGCGCGGTGATCTCGGCCACGGTCTCGGCGGCCCCGGCGGGCGGTCCCGCCGGCCGGGAAGCGGCACGGCGCCGACGACGCGGCGGCAGGGTGTCGCTGGGGGTGTTCAGTTCTTCGGAACCCTGGGTGGGTTCGGTCGGTTCGAGCATGCGGGCGTTTCTCCCGTCAGGCTCCCGGGCGCCGCGCCTGGTCCGGCGTCGATGACTCGACCGCCGTTGACGTCCGCGGCTCGCGCTGTGCGCGGTGCCGCCGTCCGGGGCGCGGGCGCCACACGGGAGCTCTCTGTGTCCTGTCTCGCCGGTTCCGTCCGCCGATTTGCGGACGGCCTGGCGAAAGTCTTGTGGTCGATGCGCTGCCCGACCCAGGTGGCTCCCGAGTCCGAGGGCGGCGCTTACGACGTCCGTCCTTCGCGGGACCTTCCTTACGCCGGCGCCTTCGCGGCGGCGGCTGAACCGGCCGAGATGAGGGCCGTCGCCGCCTCGCGGTCGGGCGCGAGCGGGTCGGTCACCGTGCCGGTCTCTTCATCGAGCAGCCCCTGCGCCAGCCTGGTCACCGCTACGGGGACCGGCGGCGCCAGGTCGGCCACGGCGCGGAGACCGGACAGGACGTCGTCGGGTCGTACGGCAGGCGTCACGTGCCGAACCACCAGCCGCAGTATCGCACAGGGCTGGTCGGTCGGCCTATCAGCCGGTTCACCTTGTGTTTCAAGTTGCACGACTGCCGGGCGGGCGTCGAACGTCCGTACGTCGTTCTTTGTCATGCGCTGGACCTCGACGGCCTCGGCGGCCTTGAAGGCGGCGACCGCCCGCTCCGCCTCGGCCGGCTCCACGCCGTCCAGCCGCAGCTCCCACTCGGAAGCGGTCAGCCGGTCGGCCAGCCCGGAGGTTCTCGCCTCCACCGCCTCGACGACGTCGAGCCCGGCGGGCAGCGACTCGTCGAGGAGCGCCCTGAGCAGCTCCGGATCCCGCGCCTCGGTGAGGGCGATCTCCAGGTACTCCGCCTCACTGCCCGTGCCGGTGGGTGCGGCATTGGCGTACGACACCTTCGGATGCGGCGTGAACCCCGCCGAGTACGCCATGGGCACCTCGGCGCGGCGCAGCGCACGCTCGAAGGCGCGCTGGAAGTCACGGTGGCTGGTGAACCGGAGGCGGCCGCGCTTGGTGTAGCGCAGTCGGATGCGCTGCACCGCGGGTGCGGGCGGCGGGCCTTCGGGCTGTCGCTTGCCCAGTGTCGTTCAGTCCTTCGTGAGAGCGGTCGTACTGCTACCAAGAGTACGCGGCGCGCGACCCGAAGGTTCCCGTCGGTCCCCGGACACGGTCTTCTCCGGTTCCTTCTCCGGTGCCCCGAGGAGCATCCGCCGGAAGTCGGCCCGCGCCTGCCGCACGGACGCGCGGGCGGAGGCCAGCGCCTCCCGCGCGGCCCGCCCCACCGCGCGCACGGCCTCGGCGGCGGGCCGCAGCACCACGTCCCGCAGGACGTGCCCGACGGGGGTGAGCACCGTCCGGTACACCCACCGCACCGGCTCCACGACCATCCACCGCAGGAGGGTCCCGAGGAACCGCCCGACGGCGAGCGAGATCCGCCCGGCGACCCGCCAGGCGTGCCCGAGCGCGTCGCGGACCTCCCGCCCGACGACGACGAGGAGCCGCCCGGCGGGCGCGAGCACCCAGCGCCACAGCGCGAGCGCGGGCAGGACGACCAGGACCCGGGCGAGCCAGTACAGCCCGACGCCGACACCGGTCACCACCAGGCCCGCGAACCGCACGAGCCCCCGCGCACACCAGGCGACGGCCCGCCCGGCCGGCGCGAGCACCCACGCGTACACCCACCGGGCCGGTACGACGAGGAGGTACCGCACGAGCCACGCCACGGCGGCGAACACCCCGGCCGCGACCAGGGCGAGAACGGCCCCGCCCCTCCGGAGCACCCACAGCACGGCATGCCCGACGGGCGTCAGCACGCGCGCGTACACCCACGCCAGACCCGCGCCGATCCCCCGCAGCACCCGGACCACACCGTGTCCCACCGGCGTGAGCAGGCGCGCGTACACCCACACCAGACCGGCACCGATCCCCCGCGCCAGCCAGACCAGACCGTGCCACAAGGGGGTCAGCACGCGCGCGTACGCCCAGGCGAGGGGGACGACGACGAGCACCTTCCCCAGCCACGCCAGCGCCTTGCCGGCCGGCACCAGGACGTACCGCCACAGCCCCACGAACGGCCAGACGAAGACGGCCCGGGCGAGCCAGGCCGACGCCCGCCCGAGCGGCCGCAGCACGGTGTCCCGCAGCACCCGGCCCGCCAGCACGAGCGCGTCCCACACCATCCGCACCGGCACGACCAGCACGAGCACGACGATCCGCACGGGAACGCGGATCGCGACGGCGAGGCACCCCTCGGGCTCCCGGCGCTGCGGCGGCTTCTCCAGATCCATACCTGCGTAGACGCGGCGAACCGCCCCGCGGATGCAGCCCGGCCCGCCCGGCCCGCCGCGACAGGTCGACCGGCCCCGCGCGAGGGCCCGTCAGCACCTGCCCCACGACCCGGCCGGCCGGGCACGCTCACACCATGACCGGCAACCACGCATCCCCTGGCATCGGATCACGGCGCCCCGAGGGCTTCATGATCCTCACCCCGTCACAGTTGGACGTCACGGCCGGAGAGGACTTCACGGCGACCGCGACCGTGTGGCCGGCCGGACCCCGGCACACCGTGACCGCGTCCGCCCCCGACGAATCCGGCCTGCGCGTCCGGGTGACCGGCCACAAGGTGACCGTCACCGGCCGCGTCCCGGCCCCCGGTGAAAGCCTCGCCGTCCAGGTGACCGTCCGGGACGGCACGGACGTCGCCCACGACACACTGACCGTCAACTCGGCCCGCACCCCGCACCCCGGAGCGGTCCTGGCGGGACCGAGACGCCTCCGGCACCGGGCCTGATGCCAGGCTCCCGTACGGCGTCGGCGGCATCGGCTCCGCCGGCCCCGGCGTCACTCCACGTCGATGCCGAAGTCCCGGACGAGTTCCTCCAGACCTCCGGTATAACCCTTCCCGCCGAGCACGAAGTCCCAGTCACCGCCTGCCCTGCGCCGGAAGGAACCGAGGACCAGGGCGGTCTCGCGGGCACGTCCGTCGGAGACCTCGAGCCGGCCCAGTTCGGTCATCGCCGGGTCCAGCAGCCGGATGCGGGCGTCGGTGAAGCCGGAAAGGTCGGCGTGCGGGTTCACCTCCGGGTCGACGGCCGCCACCAGCACGAACCGGTCGGCGGCCGCCGGCAGCGCGTCGAACGAGACCCGCATCGCCGCCTTGTCCGGCGCCACCGCCCGCACCGCGCGTACCGAGCCGTCCGGGGTCTGCGGGTTGTTGAAGAAGACGAAGTGGTCCTCGCCGACCACCCGGTTGCCGTGACAGACCAGCGCGCACACGTCCAGCGCGACGTCCCCGGACCAGGCCAGCCCCAGCACGTTGTGGTCGTCGGCGGCGGCCGCGGGAGCGGGCGGCGCCGGTCGCGCCGGTGCCGGCCGGCCGCCCTCCCCCAGACGTCCCCGCAGGCCGTGCCGGTGCAGCAGGTCGACGAGTTCCCGGCCCGAGACGAGCTCCAGGGGCTTGCCCCGGACGAAGGTGTGCGAGCCCGGCCCGAACCCGGACGTGGTCACCAGGACGCCCTTGTTCGCGCCGACGTCCTGGACCGTGCCGTACAGGTCGCGCACCGCCGTGGGAGGCACCGTGTTGCGGTAGCGCTTGACCTGCACGACGATCTTGCCGCCGCGGATGGGCGCCGGGTCCACCGCGTCGACGTCCACACCGCCGTCGTTCGAGCGCTGCGTCGTCACCGCCTGCATCCCCATGGCCCGGAAGAGATCGGCCACGAGGGACTCGAAGGCGAGCGGATCCATCTCGTACAGGTCCGGTTCCTCGTCACCACCGCCCGCGGCCGCATGCCGTCCGACGTCCTGGGGCTGCCGTCCCGGCCGCACGGCGGAAGTGAGCTGGTCGGGCCGGGTCGCGAGCTGTCCCCGCAGGGCCTCGCTCAGGCAGCTCACCGCCTCCACCCGCTCCAAGTGCAGCTCGGTGAACACCGCCCGCGGCGCCATGACGGTCGCCAGGAAGATGTGCGCCTGCCTGCCCGTCGCCGGATCGCGGGCGTCCACGTAGCCGTTCAACGCGACGGAGTCGAGGACGCGGTGCTCGTCCGCGGCGAACAGCTGATGCAGCACCAGCAGCATGCTCTGCGCCAGCACCTCCCGGTACAGCGCACGTCGTTGGCTCACCGGACGTGCCGTCTCCTTGTACTGGTCGGTGGCGGACACATACCTCACCGACTTCGCCTCCGGGACGACGTCGTACCCCGGAAGCTCCCAGTCCAGGACCAGTTGCCGCCCCTGCGGGTCGTAGGCCGCGGCGACCTGCCGCGGGAACTCCGCGGGCCAGGCCGTCGACGAGTAGAGCGCGGCGGTGAAGTACTCGACCACGGCGTCGGGTTCGCCCCGCCTGACCCCCTCGACCGCCTCGCGGATCCCGGCGTTGTGCCGACGCGCCTCGGCCCCCAGGGCCTGCGCGCGCATCAAGGACGACGCCCTGAAGGCCGGCGCCCCGCAGCCCGCACTCAGCACCGCCTGCAACGCGGCCGTCCGGGCCTCCAGTTCCTCCGTACGCCGTCCGGCCTCCGCCTGCCGCTGTTCCCGGTGGTTCTGGGCGGCCAGCCGCTGACGGGCCCGTGCCTGCCTCGCCTCGGCTTCCGCCCGGCGCTGCCGCTGTCGCTGAATCTCAGCCCAGGCACCGACGAAACCAGCAGAGCGACGACTCATCCGCTACAGGCCCTCCCCAGGACGTCGGCACCGCCGACCGAACTCCGGCCGCCCCCCGGCGACCAGCAGTAACCATGCGACTGTATCCAGCGATCGCCGCCCCGGAGCCGATGCCCCCGATCTCGTCGCCGCCCTCCGTTCGCCGGCCGGCCCGATCGGCCGGGCGGGATGTCTGGCGCAAGATCCGGAAAGTCACTAACATGCCCACAATCCGGCCCAGTCGGCCGGGCAGGCAGACTTCCCCGGCAGAGCGGACGCACTCTGCGGTGCGAGAGCCCTGTTCGCCTCCAGGAGGGAACGGTGTCGTAGTCCCGTAGGCTCTCAGGTCGCCTCACCGGCTGGTTCCCGTAGACCACTCGCTGCAAGGCATGGCCCATCCGGTTGAGCACCGTCGACCCCTCAGAGGGAAGTAGTTCACGCCGCGCCAGGGAGATCCAGTGAAAGACGTCGAGTCGGCGCGTACTGCCGCGTCCCGGGGAGGCGCGTCCCGTCCCGGCGCCTTCCAGGCCAGCGCGAGCATGGTGGAGGCGGGCTTCTTCTGCTGGGAGATCGCCACCGGCGAGATCAGTTGCGACCCGCTCACCCTCGCACTGCACGGCATGCGCACGGACGGCCGGTCGGACATCTCGGACTTCCTGGCCGCTGTGCACGAGTCCGATCTGGTCGAAGTGCGCGACGCTCTGACACTGATAGCGAAGTCCTGCGGCAACTACCAGATCGAGTACCGCGTCACCTCCGGCGACGGCCGGCAGCGGTCCCTCGAAGCCCGGGGCCGCGTCCTGCCGGGGAGCGACGGGCTGCCGGCCCGCATGGTCGGCGTGGTCATGGACACCACGGCCGTGCACGAACGCCACGAGGCGGAGCGGCGGCGGTTCCACGAGCGGGCCACCCGCGACCGCTGGATGCGGGAGCTGACCGCGGCGCTGGCCGTCGCGGTGACGGTCAAGGACATCATGGCCGCCGCACAGGCGGGACTGCGCACCTTCGGAGCGGACGCGCTGACGGTGGTCGCCCCGGAGGGAAACCGGCTGGCCGTCGTCGCCTCGTGCACCGACGACGAGCAGGGCGAGGACTCCCCGCCGGTCCTCGACGCCACGGCCCGCGCCCTCGTGGAGGAGTCGCTCAACCGCCGGGCGCCCGTCCTCGTCGGCTCCGCGGACGCACTGACCACCGACTATCCGCACCTGGCGCCGCTCGCGCCGCCGACCCCGCAGGCCTGGGCGGCGCTTCCGCTCACGGACTCACGCGGCCGCGTCAGCTCCTGCCTCGTCAGTTTCCCCGAGCCGCAGGAGTTCCTGCCCGAGGAGCGGGCCCTGCTGGTCGCCGCCATCGGACTGCTCTCCCAGTCGCTGGAGCGAGCCGGCATGTACGAGTCGGAACACGCGCTCGCCACCGAGCTCCAGCGTGGCATGCTGCCGCGCGGCCCGCTCGCGGTGCCGGGGGTGACCATCGCCGCCCGCTACCAGGCCGCCACCTCCGGCATGTGGATCGGCGGCGACTGGTACGACGCCATCAGCCTGCCCGACGGCGGCGTGGCCCTGGTCATAGGAGACGTGCAGGGACACAGCGTGCACGCCGCGTCCCTCATGGGGCGGCTGCGTACCGCCGTGCACGCCTACGCGAACGAAGGACACCCGCCCGCGGCCGTCCTGGAACGCACCAACCGCCTGCTGGCCGAACTGAACACCGACCCGGACCGGGCCCTGTTCGCCACCTGCTGCTACCTGGCGCTCGACCCCTCCAAGGGAACGCTCCAGGTGTGCCGGGCCGGTCACCCGGCACCGGCGCTGGTCACACCCCGCAAGCGGCCGCGCCTCCTGAAGGTGCCCGGCGGCCTCCCGCTGGGAATCGACCGGGAGCAGCAGTACCCGACCACCCGCCTGCGCATCGCTCCGGGCAGCGTGCTCGCGCTGACCACCGACGGCCTGCTCGAGGCCGTGAACAAGGACATCGACCAGGGCACCGAGACGTTCCTCAAGGGGCTCCGGAGCGCGTGCACGGCGGACCTGGAGACCGTGGTCGACGACCTCCTCGCCGGCACCCGCAAGGCCCACGGCCTGGGCGACGACGTCGCCGTGCTCCTGGCCCGGCTGGACCGGCCCGACCGCCGCCGCTGAACCGGCCCCGACCGCCCGGCCCGCGGAGCCGCTCCGCCGAGAGCGACGGGCGCCGGAAATGCGAGGCCGCCGTCGAACACCGCCGACCGGCAAGGTAATTTACCTCGGTGGCCGGGACTTCCTGGTCATGCTCCTTGCAGACCTTGGGCATTGCCGCATCGGCAAGGCCGCTGGATGTCGCGAATGGCAGAGAAGCACCGGGAAGCGAGCTGACGTATGGACAACTTCCGGATTCCAGACCTCTGCACACCCGTACCGGCGGCGCTCAATCCGGAACTCGCGACGGCAACGGCGGCCACCGATGCGTGGCTTGACGAGTTCGGCCTGGTGCCCACCGAGGAGGCGAGCCGGCACGTGCAGCGCACTCGTGTGGACCGGCTGACCGCATGGCTGTGCCCGACCGCCGCACCGGAGGCGCTGACCCTCATCACCCAGTGGAACGCATGGCTGTTCCAGCTGGACGACCAGTTCGACGACGACCCGGTGCGCGGTTACCAGCCCGAGCGGTGGCGGGAGGCGTTCGGGCCGTTGTTCGCCGTCTTCGACGGGACCGTCGCGGCCGGGCGGCTGACGCGTTCGCTCGCCGACCTGTGGGACCGTACGACGGCCGTCCGTTCCTCCGCGTGGCAGCGGAGGTTCGTCCCGCACCTGTTGTGGTACTTCGACAGCTACCGGGCCGACATGATCCACCGTGAGGAAGGGCGCGTACCCGGTCTGCAGCAGTATCTCGCCCATCGCCGCGCCTCGTTCGCGTTCGACGCCGTCCTGGATCTGATCGAGATCGGCACCGGCGTGGACCTGCCCGACCGACTGCACGCGAACCCGGCCTTCGCGGACATGCGGGAGGCGGTCATCTACGCGAACGCCTGCATCAACGACCTCTACTCGCTGCGCAAAGAACTCGCGCACGACTACGCGTTCAACGCCGTCACGGTGATCCGTCATCACCACGGGTGCAGCCTCCAGGAGGCGGTGGACCGAGTGGCCGTGATGCAGGCCGGATACGTCCAGCGCATCCTCGACCTCGAACAGGTCCTGCCGGAGCGGCTGACGCAGGCCGGCCTCGCCGACGACGTCGTCGGCGACGCACTGCGCTGCGTCAGGGACTTCCACGCGCTCACCGCCGGGAACGTCGCCTGGTCCAAGGAGACCGGCCGCTACGCGGAGATAGAGACCGAACCGACCTACCTGGCGGACCTGTTCACCCAGTAGTCCCCTCGGCCGGTGTGCGGACAGCGCTGAGCCCCCTCCCAGGGCAAGGAGGGGGCTCAGCGGTTCTCCATGTGCTTCAGCGAAGCCCCGGCGGGGTCAGTGCGCGTGACCACCCGGCGCCGGCGCCGCGTTCTTGACCGTCAGCGGGAGCAGCTTCTTGCCGGTCGGGCCGATCTGGATGTGGGTGTCGAGCTGCGGGCACACGCCGCAGTCGAAGCAGGGGGTCCAGCGGCAGTCCTCGACCTCTGTCTCGTCGAGGGCGTCCTGCCAGTCCTCCCAGAGCCAGTCCTTGTCCAGGCCGGAGTCCAGGTGGTCCCAGGGGAGGACCTCCTCGTAGGTGCGCTCGCGGGTGGTGTACCAGTCGACGTCCACGCCGAAGGGGGCCAGCGCCTTGTCGGCGCAGCTCATCCAGCGGTCGTAGGAGAAGTGCTCGCGCCAGCCGTCGAAGCGGCCGCCGTCGTCGTAGACCGCGCGGATGACGGCGCCGATGCGGCGGTCGCCGCGGGAGAGCAGGCCCTCGACGATGCCGGGCTTGCCGTCGTGGTAGCGGAAGCCGATCGAGCGGCCGTACTTCTTGTCGCCGCGGATCTTGTCCCGGAGCTTGGCCAGGCGGGCGTCGGTCTCCTCGGCGGAGAGCTGGGGCGCCCACTGGAAGGGGGTGTGGGGCTTGGGGACGAAGCCGCCGATCGAGACCGTGCAACGGATGTCGTTGGAGCCGGAGACCTCGCGACCCTTGGCGATGACCCGGGTCGCCATGTCGGCGATCTGCAGGACGTCGTCGTCGGTCTCCGTCGGCAGGCCGCACATGAAGTACAGCTTCACCTGGCGCCAGCCGTTGCCGTAGGCGGTGGCGACGGTGCGGATCAGGTCGTCCTCCGAGACCATCTTGTTGATGACCCTGCGGATGCGTTCCGAGCCGCCCTCGGGGGCGAAGGTGAGGCCGGAGCGGCGGCCGTTGCGGGTGAGTTCGTTCGCCAGGTCGATGTTGAAGGCGTCCACGCGGGTGGAGGGGAGGGAGAGGCCGATCTTGTCTTCCTCGTAGCGGTCCGCCAGGCCCTTGGCGATGTCGCCGATCTCCGAGTGGTCCGCGGAGGAGAGGGAGAGGAGTCCGACCTCCTCGAAGCCCGTCGCCTTCAGGCCCTTGTCGACCATCTCGCCGATGCCGGTGATCGAGCGCTCGCGCACCGGGCGGGTGATCATGCCCGCCTGGCAGAAGCGGCAGCCGCGCGTGCAGCCGCGGAAGATCTCCACCGACATGCGCTCGTGGACGGTCTCGGCGAGCGGGACCAGGGGCTGCTTGGGGTACGGCCATTCGTCGAGGTCCATGACCGTGTGCTTGGACACGCGCCACGGAACGCCCGACCGGTTGGGGACCACCCGGGCGATCCGGCCGTCGGGAAGGTACTCGACGTCGTAGAAGGCCGGGATGTACACCCCTCCGGTCTTCGCCAGGCGGAGCAGGACCTCCTCGCGGCCGCCGGGGCGGCCCTCCGCCTTCCACTGCCTGATGATCCGCGTCATGTCGAGCACGGCCTGCTCGCCGTCCCCGATGACCGCCGCGTCGATGAAGTCCGCGATCGGCTCGGGGTTGAACGCGGCGTGGCCGCCGGCAAGCACGATCGGGTCGTCGAGGGTGCGGTCCTTGGACTCCAGCGGGATGCCCGCCAGGTCCAGTGCGGTCAGCATGTTCGTGTAGCCGAGCTCGGTGGAGAAGGACAGGCCGAACACGTCGAACGCCTTCACCGGGCGGTGGCTGTCCACCGTGAACTGCGGGACGCCGTGCTCCCGCATCAGCGCTTCCAGGTCCGGCCACACGCTGTAGGTGCGCTCGGCGAGGACGCCGTCCTGTTCGTTCAGGACCTCGTAGAGGATCATGACGCCCTGGTTGGGCAGCCCGACCTCGTAGGCGTCCGGGTACATCAGCGCCCAGCGGACGTCACAGGACTCCCACGGCTTGACCGTGGAGTTGAGCTCTCCGCCGACGTACTGGATCGGCTTCTGCACATGCGGGAGCAGAGCTTCGAGCTGCGGGAACACGGACTCGGCGGCCGCAGCGACTTCGGCAGACATCTCGCGAACCTTCGTGGGATGGACTGGCAGGGGTGACCATCTAGCCTAACGCGGCCGCCGCCCTTCCCCGTACGTCCGGAGGCCCGCCGTACGTTCAGATGTCCGTCGCCTGCCGCATCGGCGTCCACAGTCCGGGCAGTCGCGTCTCGGCCGTCGCCGCTCGGTGCTCCTCGCGGCCGTAGAGGACGCCGTAGGTGAACGTGTTCTCCCCGGCCGCGTGCGCCACCGCGGCCAGCTCGCGCAGGGCCTGGCGGGCCATGACGCTGTCCTGGTGGTCGCCGAGCAGGCCCTGCAGGGTCTTCATGGACCTGGCCAGGGCGGACGCCGGGTCGCCCAGGGCGGCCACGGCGGCCTCCGCCGCGTACCGGGTGCGCTTGGCCTTCTTGCGGGCCTCGTGCAGGGCGAGGTCGCGGTCCTGGCCGGGCGGGAGCTCGATCGCCTGCTCGACGAGCGCCGCGACCCTGCCGAAGTCCTTGCGCACCGCCTTGGCGATCACCTTGGACGGCTTGCCGGAGGCCGCCGGGAGGAGCGGCGGGTGGTCGAGCAGCGCGTCGAGGGAGCCGAGGAGGGCGAGGTAGCGCGGTCCGTCCAGTACGGCGATCAGGCGCCGGCGCGACCCGCCGCGCCGGGCCTTCGCCCAGCGGCGTACGCGGGCGCGGACGGGGCCCGACACGAGGGTGGCGGGCAGTTCGTCCAGGGCGGCGGTGAGGCGGTCGGTGAGCACTTCGTGGTCGCGGTCGACGCCGAGTTCGCCGGCGAGCCACTTCAGTTCCTCGCCGACGGGGTCGGTGACGGCGCGGTCGAGGACCTTGTCGTAGGAGCGGAAGACGCTGCGCATCCGGCGGGTGGCGACGCGCATGCGGTGCACGGAGTCGTACGTGTCGAGCCGTACGGCCGGGTCGAGGGCGAGGACGGCCTCCCGCTGGGCCCGGAGGTAGGCCAGGACGTGGTCGCCGGCGGTCCGCGGGGCCTTGACGGGACGCTGCTTGGCGCGCCGCTTCCTGCCGCCGCGCGGGGCGGTCTCCGCCAGCGCGCGGGCCAGCTTCGACGGGGACTCCGACGGTCGTACGCCGGCGCCGCGCAGCCGCTTCTCGATCTGGTCGAGGAAGGCGGGGTCGCCGCCGTCGGCGAGTTCCACCTCGATCTCGGTCCACTGGGCGGCGCCGCCGTCGCCGGTGAGGCGTTCGGCGTGCACGGCGTCGACGCTCGCCTCGGCGAGCACGCGTCCCTCGGCGTCGACGAGGTCGCGCACGTCGCGGTCGGAGCGCAGCCGGACCACCGGGATCAGTTCGGCGTCGCGGGTGCGGGAGCGGACGAGCCCGAGGTGGCCGGGCGGGACGGTGTCGCTGAGCGGGGCCCTGATCTCGTCCCGGACGCCGGGGGCGACCGGGAGTTTCAGGTGCCAGCCCGCGTCGGAGCCGCCGGTGCGGCGGCGCAGGGTGATGGAGGCCGCGGCGAGGCGCTCGTCGGCGGTGTCGTAGTAGGTGGCGTCCAGATGCGCGACACCCTTGTCGATGACGGCCGCGACCCCGGCGACGCCGGTGAGGTCGGGCAGGCCGCTGTCGTCGGATTCGTACTTCCGCTCGATCTCGCGCTTTGTGTCCGCCATGCCCCGAATCTACTGGGACATCACGCCGGGCGGCAGGGTCCTTGGGGCACGATCGTCCACCGGCCCGGGGGCAGCGCCCCGAAGGGGCGCGGGGAACCGCGCGACCGGCCACGACGGCGCGGCAGACGATCGGCCTGGCGCGGCACGTCCAGCGCACCGCTCAGGCACCCCCAGCGCAGCGCTCACGCCGACATGGGTCGCTGCACCTTGATCGACTGGAGCAGTCCGACCGCCACCCACACCGCGAACATCGACGAGCCGCCGTAGGACACGAACGGCAGCGGCAGGCCGGTCACCGGCATGATGCCGAGGGTCATGCCGATGTTCTCGAAGGACTGGAAGGCGAACCAGGCGACGACGCCGGCGGCGACCACCGTGCCGTACAGCTCGGTCGAGTCGCGGGCGATGCGGCAGGCGCGCCACAGCACCACGCCCAGCAGAACGATTATCAGGCCCGCGCCGACGAAGCCGAGTTCCTCCCCCGCGACGGTGAAGACGAAGTCCGTCTGCTGCTCGGGCACGAACTGGCCGGTGGTCTGCGAGCCGTGGAAGAGGCCGGCGCCGGTCAGTCCGCCGGAGCCGATCGCGATGCGGGCCTGGTTGGTGTTGTAGCCGACGCCCGCCGGGTCGAGGTCGGGGTTGGCGAAGGCGGCGAAGCGGTTGATCTGGTAGTCGTCCAGGATGTGCAGCTGCCAGACGGCGATCGCGCCGACGGCGCCTGCCGTGATCAGGCCGAACACCCAGCGGTTGGAGGCGCCGGAGGCGAGCAGCACGCCGAGGATGATGATCACCATGACCATGACCGAGCCGAGGTCGGGCATGAGCAGCACGATCAGTATCGGTACGGACGCCAGGCCCAGGGACTGCAGGACGGTGCGGTGGTCGGGGTACTGCCGGTCGCCCGCGTCGACCTGGGCCGCCAGCAGCATCGCCATGCCCAGGATGATCGTGATCTTCACGAACTCCGAGGGCTGGAGCGAGAATCCGCCGCCGAGGACGATCCAGGAGTGGGCGCCGTTGACGGTGGAGCCGAGCGGGGTGAGCACCAGCAGGATGAGGAGGACCGAGGCGCCGTAGAGGACGGGCACGACCGTGCGCAGGACGCGGTGGCCGAGCCAGACGGTGCCGATCATCAGGGCGAGTCCGATGCCGGTGTTCATCAGGTGCCGGAGCAGGAAGTAGTACGGGTCGCCCTGGTTGATCTCGTTGCGGTTGCGGGTCGCCGAGTAGACGAGGACGGAGCCGATCGCGGACAGCGCGAGGGCCGCCAGCAGTATCGGCCAGTCCAGGCGGCGGGTGACGGAGTCGCGGGCGAAGACGCGGGCCAGGCCCGCGCGTTCGGGACCGTATCCGGAGACGGAGAAGGTGTTGGCTCCGGTCATGTCGGCATCCTCCGGCTTCCCTTCCTGCGTGGCCGCCTGCGGGTGTCGCGGTTGGTCGTCGTGGGCGACGCCGTGGTCGCGCCGGGCTGGTTCTCGTCCGGCGGGGTCGCGCCCTCGTCGGTCGCCTGGAGGTCCTCGACCGGGTCCTTGGAGATCTTCGGGGAGGCGATCGCGCCGTCGGTCTTGATCTTCGGCAGGGCCTTCTGCGGGGTGGGCAGCAGCGCCTTCTTCTTGTCGATCGAGCCGTCGGACTGGACGCCGTACAGCGCGCTGTAGATGTTGCGCACGGCCTCACCGGAGGCGCCGGAACCCGTACCGGCCTGGGCGATGGTCATGACGACCGTGTAGTCCTTGGAGTACGTGGCGAGCCAGGAGGTGGTCTGCTTGCCGTAGACCTCGGCGGTGCCGGTCTTGGCGTGCAGTTCGATCTGGTTCTGCGGCCAGCCGCCGAACTTCCAGGCGGCGGTACCGCGGGTGATGACGCCCGCGAGGGCGGCGTCCATGCCCTTGATCGTGGCCTTGCTGATCGGCAGCTTGCCCTGGGCCTTGGGCTTGATCTCCTGTACGGTCCTGCCGTCCGCGCTGATGACCGCCTTGCCGATGGTCGGCTGGTACATGGTGCCGCCGTTGGCGAGGGCGCCGTAGATCACGGCCTCCTGGATCGGCGTGACGAGGGTGTCGCCCTGTCCGATGGAGTAGTTGATCTCGTCACCGGCGCGCATCTTGTTGCCTTCGAGGCAGTTCTCGTAGGCGATCCGCTCGACGTAGGAACCGTCCTTCTTGCCGGTCTTGCACCAGTAGCCCTTGTTGGCCTCCCAGAAGGCCTGCTTCCACTTGCGGTCCGGGACGCGGCCGGTGACCTCGTTGGGCAGGTCGACGCCGGTCTCCTTGCCGAGGCCGAACTGGTGGGCGGCCTTGAAGAAGTAGTCCTTGGCCTGGCCCTTCTTGGGGTTGATGCCGCCGTCCTTCTTCCACTCGTTGTGGGCGAGGCCGTAGAAGACCGTGTCGCAGGAGACCTCGAGGGCGCGGCCGAGCGAGATGGGGCCGAAGTTCTCGCCCTCGAAGTTCTTGAAGACCTGGCCGCCGACGGAGTAGGAGCTGGTGCAGGGGTAGCCGCCGTCCCACTCGTAGCCGGCCTCGACCGCGGCGGCCGTGGAGACCACCTTGAACGTCGAACCGGGCGCGGACTGACCCTGTATGGCCCTGTTGATCAGCGGGTAGTCGGAGTTCTTGCCGGTGAGCTTCTTGTAGTCCTTGGCGGAGATGCCGCCGACCCACACGTTGGGGTCGTACGTCGGCGCGGACGCCATGGCGACGACGCGGCCGGTCTTGGCCTCCATCACGACGACGGCGCCGGAGTCGGCCTTGTAGTTGGTGCCGGTGATCTTGTCGAACTGCTGGCGGGCGACCTTCATGGCGCGGTCCAGCTCGTACTCGGCGACGCGCTGGACGCGGGCGTCGATGCTGGTGACCAGGTTGGAGCCGGGCTGGGCGGCGTCCGCCTCGGCCTTGCCGATGACGCGGCCGAGGTTGTCGACCTCGTAGCGGGTGACGCCGGCCTTGCCGCGCAGCACCTTGTCGTACTGGCGCTCCAGGCCGGAGCGGCCGACCTGGTCGGAGCGCAGGTAGGGCGAGTCGGTGTCCTGGGCCTGCTGGATCTCCTCGTCGGTGACCGGCGAGAGGTAGCCGAGGACCTGCGCGGTGTTGGACTTGCCGGGGCTCGCGTAGCGGCGGACGGCCTCGGGTTCGGCGGTGATGCCGGGGAAGTCCTCGGCGCGTTCGCGGATCTGCAGGGCCTGCCGGGCCGTGGCCTCGTCGGTGATGGGGATCGGCTGGTACGGCGAGCCGTTCCAGCACGGCTGCGGCGTCTTGGCGTCACACAGCCGCACCTTCAGCATGACCTCCTTGGGGTCCATGCCGAGGACGCCGGCCAGCTTGGTGAGGACGGCCTTGCCGTCGTCCTTCATCTTCAGCAGGTCGGTGCGGGAGGCGGAGACCACCAGGCGGGTCTCGTTGTCGGCGAGCGGCACGCCGCGCGCGTCCAGGATCGAGCCGCGCACCGCGGGCTGGACGACCTGCTGGACGTGGTTGCCGGAGGCCTTCTTGGCGTACTCGGCGCCCTCGCGGATCTGCAGGTACCACAGGCGGCCGCCGAGGGTGCCGAGCAGGGAGAGGACGAGGATCTGGATGACGACGAGACGGATCTGGACGCGTGGGGTCCGTCCGGTCTCCGGGATGTTGGTCATGGGCGAAGCCCATTCGTCAGAAGGGTGGTGGTGGGAGACGGGTGGGCATTCGTCATGGTGGCTGTCTCCCCCTCTCCGTGCGTGTACGAGTGAGATACGACGGACCTGTGAGGCCCCGCGGCGGGCAACTGCCGTGTCGTCACAGCCGCTTGACCCCCTTGATGCGGCCCACGCGCGTGCTGCGGGTACGGGCCTTGGTCTTCAGGCCGCCGAGGCCGCCGCGCTGCCCGCCGATCTTCAGGCCGGTGCCGGTGGAGATCCAGCCGGAGGAGATGTCGGCGCTCTTCTTGGCGGCGGAGGTGCTGTCGGCGAGCGGGTCGTTCTCAGCGCGCCGGGCCAGGGCCATGATCCCGGGGACCACGAACGGGGCGAGCAACAGGTCGTACAGGGCCGCGGTGAACATCAGGCCGGGCAGGCCGACGTGGCGGGCGGCGGTGTCGCCGACGAGGGCGCCGACGCCCGCGTACAGCAGGGTCGAGCCGATCGCCGCGACGACCACGGTGAGCATGGGGCCGGCGGCGGACTTCAGCCGCCCGTTCTCCGGTTTCATCAGGCCCGCGCAGTAGCCGATGACGCACAGCACCAGGGCGTAGCGGCCGGCGGCGTGGTCGGCGGGCGGGGCGAGGTCGGCGAGCAGGCCGGCGCCGAAGCCGATGAGGGCGCCGCCGACGTGGCCGTAGACCATGGCGAGGCCGAGGACGGTGAGCAGCAGCAGGTCGGGGACGGCGCCGGGCAGGTGGAGGCGGGCGAGGACGCTCACCTGGATCACCAGGGCGACGGCGACGAGCACCGAGGCGAGCAGGATCCGGTTGACGCGCACGGGGAATCAGCTCCTACTGCTGGGACTGGCCGTCGGCGGGCGCGCCGGCTGACGGGGTGACCGTGACGGTGACCGTCGGCCTCGGGGTGGGCTTGGGCTTCTTCGGCAGCACCGTGTCGCGCGGGTCCTTCTTCGGGGCCTCCACGACGACGCCGACGACGTCGAGCTTGGTGAAGCTGACGTACGGCGTGACGTAGAGGGTGCGGGTGAGGCCGCCGCCGGAGGGGTCGACGCGGGAGACGACGCCGACCGGGACGCCGGGCACGAAGGGCTTGTCGGCCTGGGAGCCGAAGGTGGCCAGGCGGTCGCCCTTCTTCACCTCGGCCTTGCCGTTGAGGAGTTCGACGCGCATCGGGCGGTCGCCCTGCCCGGCGGCGAAGCCGAGTTCGTCGCTGTTCTCCATGCGGGCGCCGACGGTGAAGTCGGGGTCGTTGGCGAGCAGGACGGTGGAGGTGTCGGGGCCGACGGTGGTGACGCGGCCGACCAGACCGTCGCCGTTGAGCACGGTCATGTCGCGTCTGATGCCGTCGCCCGCGCCGACGTCGATGGTGATGGTCCAGGAGAAGCCCTGGGCCGCCCCGATGGCGATGACCTCGGCGCCCTTGATGCCGTACTGGCCCTGGCCCGCGAGCTTCAGCATCTTGTCGAGCTGCTTCAGGCGGCTGCGGCTGCGGTCGTCGCTGCCGAGCTTCGCCTTGAGGGCCGCGTTCTCCTTCTCCAGCCGGGCGAGCCGGTCGTGCCGCTCACCGGAGTCCCGGATCGCGGAGACGGCGTTGCCGACCGGGTCGACCGCGGCGGACACGCCGTTCTCGATCGGGCCGAAGACGGTGGCCGCCGCCTGGCGGGCACCGTCGACCGGCGAGTCCTCTCCGCCGCGGATGTCCACCGTGATCAGCGCGAACGCGATGGCGATCAGCAGCACCAGGAGCAGCCGGCTCTCTCGTGTGTCCCTCACGTGCGGCGGCCGTGCCCTTCCTCATAGGAATGCGGTTGTTGGGAAATGTGATGGTGAATCGGGGCGAGCATATGCCTCTGCGGCAACTGCCTCCATGTCAACTGCCTCTATATCAACGATCCGCCGTACGAGAGGAGATCGTCTCGTACGGCGGAATCGAAGAGGTGGGTCATCTGCGCGGCTGGGCGTCCAGCACCTGCTGGAGCGCCTCGAACTCCTCGACGCACTTGCCCGAGCCGAGCGCCACGCTGTCCAGCGGGTCCTCGGCGATGTGGATCGGCATGCCCGTCTCGCGGCGCAGCCGCTCGTCGAGTCCGCGCAGCAGGGCGCCGCCGCCGGTCAGCACGATGCCGCGGTCCATGATGTCGCCGGACAGCTCCGGCGGGCACTTGTCGAGGGTCGTCTTGACGGCGTCGACGATCGCGTTGACGGGCTCCTCGATCGCCTTGCGCACTTCGGCGGCGGAGATGACGACGGTCTTGGGCAGCCCGGAGACGAGGTCCCGGCCGCGGATCTCGGTGTGCTCGTCGGTGTCGAGGTCGTACGCCGAACCGATCGTGATCTTGATCTGTTCGGCCGTCCGCTCACCCAGCAGCAGCGAGTACTCCTTCTTGATGTGCTGGATGATCGCGTTGTCCAGTTCGTCGCCGGCGACGCGGATGGACTGGGCGGTGACGATGCCGCCGAGGGAGATCACCGCGACCTCCGTGGTACCGCCGCCGATGTCCACGACCATGTTGCCCGTGGCCTCGTGGACCGGCAGGCCGGAGCCGATGGCCGCGGCCATGGGCTCCTCGATGATGTGCACCTGCCGGGCGCCGGCCTGGGACGACGCCTCGATGACGGCGCGGCGCTCGACGCCGGTGATGCCGGAGGGCACGCAGACGACGACCCGCGGACGAGCCAGATACCTCCGCTTGTGGATCTTCAGGATGAAGTAGCGGAGCATCCGCTCGGTGATCTCGAAGTCGGCGATCACGCCGTCCTTCAGCGGACGCACCGCGACGATGTTGCCGGGCGTGCGCCCGATCATCTTCTTCGCTTCGGCGCCGACCGCGAGAATGCCACCGGTGTTCGTGTTGATCGCGACGACGGACGGCTCGTTGAGTACGATCCCGCGACCCCTGACGTACACCAGCGTGTTGGCGGTCCCGAGGTCGACAGCCATGTCACGGCCGATGAACGACATTGAGTTCCCCATCAGGATTCGTCTGGCCTTCCTGGGAGCTTTTGAGGGCTTTTCAGGTCGGCGAAGCGGGTGCGGTGACGTGAAGGCTTACATCGTAGACGCGCCTTCGCGAACACTGCGGGAGGGTCTTCGCCATTGTCAGCAGATGATGCGCGGCTCCGCTTGTGGAGACGGGCGTTCGGGGGCACTCGTTCCCTCGAACGCCGCCGGGTATGCACGAGGGTGCGGTGCCGCGGCACCGCACCCTCCGCTTGTGCTGACGCAGGCGCCGCGCGCGGAATGCGCGCGGCGTTGCACGCGGGACGCGTGCGGGGTGGGGTTACGGAATGGGGATTACGGTATCGGGGTTACGCGCGGCCCGGGAAGAAGATCTTCACCTCGCGCTCGGCGGACTCCTCGGAGTCGGAGGCGTGGATCAGGTTCTCGCGGACGATGACGCCGTAGTCGCCGCGGATGGAGCCGGGCGCGGCGGCGATCGGGTCGGTCGGGCCGGCCAGCTGCCGCAGCCCCTCGATGACCCGCTCGCCCTCCACGATCAGCGCGACGACCGGGCCGGAGGCCATGAACTCGACCAGCGGCTCGTAGAACGGCTTGCCCTTGTGCTCGCCGTAGTGCTGCTCCAGCGTCTCCTGGTCCAGGGTGCGCAGTTCCAGCGCGGTGATCTGCCAGCCGGCCTTGCGCTCGATGCGGCTGATGATCTCGCCGGTCAGGCCGCGACGGACGGCGTCGGGCTTGAGGAGGACGAGGGTGCGCTGGGTCACGGGAAGGCTCCTTATTTCCTGCCAGGTGTGCGGTGGGACGAGGCTACAGGGCGTGTCCGGGCACCTGTTACACAGCGTCAGGGGTCGAGGAGTCCGACTGTGCCGCGAATCTCGCCTTCGCCTCGTCGATCTTCCGTCCGTAGTGCACCGACGCCCACCACAGGGCGGCGAAGACGGCGCCCAGGAAGAACATCGTCGGGACGGCGAAGCCGGAGGCGATCAGGGCGGCCTGCAGGACCCAGCCCAGCACGACGCCGCCCGGACGGGTGACGAAGCCGCACAGCAGCAGGCACAGCAGCATCGCGACGCCGCTGACGGTCCACACGGTCGTCATGGACAGCGCGGGATCCTTCATCGCGACCAGCCCGGCGAAGCCGATGACGAAGAACTCGCCGATCAGGGTCGAGGAACACAGCACGCGCACGGGGTCAGCCCCTTCCCAGGAGCAGTCGGGCCTCGCCGACGGTGATGACGGAGCCGGTGACGAGGACGCCGCCGCCGGCGAACTCGCCCTCCTCCTCGGCAAGCGTGATGGCGGCCTCCAGGGCGTCCGGCAGCCGCGGCTCGACCTGGACGCGCTCCTCGCCGAACACCTCGACGGCGATCGCGGCCAGCTCGTCCGCGCCCATGGCGCGGTGGCTGGAGTTCTGGGTGACGACGACCTCGGCGAAGATCGGCTCGAACGCCTCAAGCAGCCCGCGGACGTTCTTGTCGCCGCTCGCGCCGACCACGCCGACGAGGCGGCTGAAGTCGAACGCCTCCTGCACCGCCTCGGCGGTGACGCGGGCGCCCGCCGGGTTGTGGGCGGCGTCCAGGACGACGGTGGGCGAGCGCCGCACGACCTCCATGCGGCCCGGCGAGGAGACGGCCGCGAACGCCTTGCGGACGGTGTCGATGTCCAGCGGTTCGGCGCGGGCGGCGCCGACGCCGAAGAACGCCTCGACGGCGGCGAGCGCCACGGCCGCGTTGTGCGCCTGGTGCGCGCCGTGCAGCGGCAGGTACACCTCGGGGTACTCGCCGCCCAGGCCGCGCAGGGTGACCAGCTGCCCGCCGACGGCGACCTGCCGGGCGACGACGCCGAACTCCAGGCCCTCGCGGGCCACGGTGGCGTCCACCCCGACGGCCTTCTTCAGCAGCACCTGCGCCGCGTCCACCGGCTGCTGGGCCATGATCACGGTCGCGTCCTGCTTGATGATGCCGGCCTTCTCGCCGGCGATCTCGCCGGGCGTCCCGCCGAGCCGGTCGGTGTGGTCGAGGTCGATCGGCGTGACCACGGCGACGTCCCCGTCGATCACGTTGGTGGCGTCCCAGCTGCCGCCCATGCCGACCTCGACGACGGCCACGTCCACGGGCGCGTCGGCGAACGCGGCGTAGGCCATGCCGGTGAGCACCTCGAAGAACGACAGGCGGTACTCCTGCTGGGAGTCGACCATCTCGACGTAGGGCTTGACGTCCCGGTAGGTCTCGATGAACCGCTCGGCGGAGATCGGGGCGCCGTCCAGGCTGATCCGCTCGGTGATCGACTGGACGTGCGGCGAGGTGTAGCGGCCGGTGCGCAGCTCGAAGGCGCCGAGGAGGGCCTCGATCATGCGGGCGGTGGAGGTCTTGCCGTTGGTGCCGGTGATGTGGATCGAGGGGTACGACCGCTGCGGCTCGCCCAGCACGTCCATCAGCGCGGAGATACGGCTGACCGAGGGCTCCAGCTTGGTCTCGCCCCAGCGGGTGGCGAGCTCCGCCTCGACCTCCCGGAGCGCCTTGTCCACCTCGGGGTCCTCCGGGCGCGCGGGCACGTCGGCCTGCGGCGGGCCGCCCTGGGTGCGCAGGGTGCGGCTGCCGGCCTCGATCACGGCGAGATCGGGGTCGCGGTCGGTCTCGGCGTCGATGATCTCGTCGAAGGGATCGCTCTCACTCACGCGGCCAGTCTACGGAGCCGCGAAGGCGAAGTCGGCGCTGCCTCGGTGGCCGGGCGACGGGGGCGGGCCCCGAGGCGCGGGATGCCGGAGGGGCCGGGTGCGCGAGGCGCGCGCGGGATGCCCGGGAGGCAGGGTGTCCGAGGCAGGGGACGCCGGAGAGGCCGGGCGGGCGAGGCGCGGGACGCCGGAGAGGCCGGGCAAGCGAGGCGCGGGACGCCGAAGAGGCCGGGCAAGCGAGGCGCGGGACGCCGAAGAGGCCGGGCGGGCAGGGCACCCGATGCCCCCAGAGGCCGGGCGTCGGAGGCACCGGACGCGCGAGACGCAGGGCGACCGAGGCTCGCCGCACCCGGTGGCCCGAGGCGCGGGACGCCCCAGAAACCGGGTAGCCCGAGACTCCGGACGCCAGAGAGGCAGAGGGCCGAGAGGGCCCGGGTGCGGGGTGCGGGGTGCGGGGTGCCGAGAGGCCGGGATACCGAGAGACCGAGAGACTCGGTGGCCGAAGGGCCGGGGTGACCGATGTGCAAGGTGACCGAAGAACCGGGCGCCGAAGGATCAGGGCCGGGACGGCCGGGGCCGGTGCGATCGGGGCCAGGACCGGTGCGATCGGGCCCGGGGCGGTTGGAGCCGGGGCGGTTGGCGCCGGGGCGGCAGGGGCGACTGCGGCCAGGGCTGGGGGCGGGGTGGTCAGGCGACTGCGGCCGGGGCGGCCGGGCAACTGCGGCCAAGGCGGCGGGGCGACTGCGGCCGGAGCCGGGCGGCCAGGACCGGTGCGATCGGGCCCGGGGCGGTTGGAGCCAGGGCGGCCGGGGCGGCCGGGCAACTGCGCCAGGGGGCCAGGGCCAGGGCAGCCAGGCGACTGCCGCCGGGGCGGCCGCGGCCGCGGCCGGGGCCGGGGCGCCCGGGGCCGGGGTCAGGACGTCCAGGCGGCTGCCGGTGATCGTGGTCGTCGGGGGCGCTGTCGCCGTTGCCCCGCGCCCACAGGTGGGCGGAGCCCCCCGCCTCGGCGGGGGGCTCCTGTGCGGCACTCGGTGCTCAGGCCTGCGGCAGGCGTTCCAGCTGGGCCTCGATGCGGGCGATGTCCTCCTCGGCCTTGGCCAGCCGCGTGCGGATCTTGTCCACGACGGGCTCCGGGGCCTTGGCGAGGAACGCCTCGTTGCCCAGCTTGGCCTCGGCCTGCTGGCGCTCCTTCTGCGCCGCCGCCAGGTCCTTCGCCAGCCGCTTGCGCTCGGCGGCCACGTCGATCGTGCCGGAGAGGTCGAGGGCGACCTCGGCGCCGGCGACCGGCAGGGTGGCCGTGGCCGTGAAGTTGTCGCCCTCGGGCTGCAGGCGCAGCAGCTGGCGGACGGCGGCCTCGTGCGCCGCGAACGGCGTGCCGTCCAGGGTCAGCCGGGCCGGCACCCGCTGGCCGGGCTGGAGGCCCTGGTCGGCGCGGAAGCGGCGGACCTCGGTGATGACCGACTGCAGGCTCTCGATCTCCCGCTCGGCGTCGGCGTCCCGGAAGCCGCCCGGTGCGTCAGCACCGGGAACCAGCACAGCGGTCGGCCACTCGGCGATGACGACGGACTCGCCGCCGGTCAGCGTCGTCCACAGGGTCTCGGTGACGAACGGGACCACCGGGTGCAGCAGCCTGAGGGTGACGTCCAGGACCTCGCCGAGGACCCGCTTGCTGACCTCGGCCGCCTCGCCGCCCGCCTGGAACGTCGTCTTGGACAGCTCGACGTACCAGTCGAAGACCTCGTCCCAGGCGAAGTGGAAGAGGGCGTCGGAGAGCTTGGCGAACTGGTAGTCGTCGTAGTACGCGTCGACTTCGGCGACGACGGAGTTCAGGCGGGAGAGGATCCAGCGGTCGGTGGCCGACATCTTCTCCGGCGCCGGCAGCGGGCCGTCCACCGTCGCGCCGTTCATCAGGGCGAACCGGGTGGCGTTCCAGATCTTGTTGGCGAAGTTGCGGGAGCCCTGGACCCAGTCCTCGCCGATCGGGACGTCGACGCCGGGGTTGGCGCCGCGCGCGAGGGTGAACCGCAGTGCGTCGGAGCCGTACTTGTCCATCCAGTCCAGCGGATTGACCGCGTTGCCGAAGGACTTGGACATCTTCTTGCCGAACTGGTCGCGGACCATGCCGTGCAGGGCGATGGTGTGGAACGGCGGGGTGCCGTCCATCGCGTACAGGCCGAACATCATCATCCGGGCGACCCAGAAGAAGAGGATGTCGTAGCCGGTGACCAGGACGGAGTTCGGGTAGAACTTCGCGAGCGACTCGGTCTGTTCGGGCCAGCCGAGGGTGGAGAAGGGCCAGAGCCCGGAGGAGAACCAGGTGTCGAGGACGTCGGTGTCCTGACGCCAGCCCTCGCCGGACGGCGGCTCCTCGTCGGGGCCGACGCAGACGACCTCGCCGTCCGGGCCGTACCAGACCGGGATGCGGTGACCCCACCACAGCTGGCGCGAGATGCACCAGTCGTGGAGGTTGTCGACCCAGTCGAAGTACCGCTTCTCCATCTCCTGCGGGTGGATCTTGACCTTGCCCTCGCGGACGGCGTCACCGGCCGCCTTCGCCAGCGGGCCGACCTTGACCCACCACTGCATGGACAGGCGCGGCTCGATGGTGGTCTTGCAGCGCGAGCAGTGCCCGACGGAGTGGACGTAGGGCCGCTTCTCGGCGACGATCCGGCCCTCGGCGCGCAGCGCGGCGACGATGGCGGAGCGGGCCTCCAGCCGGTCCAGGCCCTGGAAGGGGCCGTGGGCGGTGATGACGGCGTGCTCGTCCATGATCGTCAGGGACGGCAGGCCGTGGCGCTGCCCGATCTCGAAGTCGTTCGGGTCGTGGGCCGGGGTGACCTTGACGGCGCCCGTGCCGAACTCCGGGTCGACGTGGGTGTCGGCGACGACCGGGATGGAGCGGTCGGTCAGCGGCAGCCTGATCAGCTTGCCGACCAGGTGGCGGTAGCGCTCGTCGTCCGGGTGGACGGCGACGGCGGTGTCGCCCAGCATCGTCTCGGCACGGGTGGTGGCGACGACGATGGAGTCGTCCCCGTCCCCGTACTTCATGCTGACCAGCTCGCCGTCGTCCTCCTGGTAGTCGACCTCGATGTCGGAGATGGCCGTCAGACAGCGCGGGCACCAGTTGATGATGCGCTCGGCGCGGTAGATCAGCTCGTCGTCGTAGAGGCGCTTGAAGATGGTCTGGACGGCCTGGGAGAGCCCCTCGTCCATGGTGAAGCGCTCACGGGACCAGGCGACGCCGTCGCCGAGGCGGCGCATCTGGCCGCTGATCTGGCCGCCGGACTCGGCCTTCCACTGCCAGACGCGCTCGACGAAGGCTTCCCGCCCGAGGTCGTGGCGGGACTTGCCCTCCTTGCCCAGCTCGCGCTCGACGACGTTCTGCGTGGCGATGCCGGCGTGGTCCATGCCGGGCTGCCACAGCGTCTCGTAGCCCTGCATGCGCTTGCGGCGGGTCAGCGCGTCGATGAGCGTGTGCTCGAAGGCGTGCCCGAGGTGCAGGCTGCCGGTGACGTTCGGCGGCGGGATGACGATGGTGTACGGCGGCTTGTCGCTCTTGGCGTCCGCCTCGAAGTAGCCCCGCTCTACCCAGCGCTCGTACAGCGGCC
Organism: Streptomyces sp. NPDC020490; assembly: GCF_044335305.1. NCBI lineage: Bacteria > Bacillati > Actinomycetota > Actinomycetes > Kitasatosporales > Streptomycetaceae > Streptomyces > Streptomyces sp. NPDC020490. The sequence continues at coordinate 28,883 of NZ_JBIRUY010000043.1, forward strand.
CCTCTACGTCGGCCGGCGCGTACTGGGTCGGCAGTTCGGTGTCGGGCGCTGATGGCTGCTGCTGAGCGTTCTCGGTCACGGGCTCAGTTTAGAGGTGTCGCAGGGCTGTCTCGAAACGCCTTTGTTCTGTAACGGTGCGCCCCCCGATGCGGTGTACGCCCCGGCTCTGCGCCAGGATGTCAGGACCACATAAGCATCTGGAGGGGAACCCAGTAATGAGTCAGAACCAGCCGGGCCCGTACGGCGGGCAGCCTCAGCAGCCCGGGCCGTACGGCCAGCCGGGCCCCTACGGCCAGCAGCCGCAGGCCCCCCAGCCCGGCTACGGCTACCCCCAGCAGCCGCCGCAGGGGCAGCCCGGCTACGGGTTCCCCCAGCAGCCTCCCACGCAGCCCATCCCCTCGCAGGGCATGCCCCCGCAGCCGAACCCGTACGGCCAGCAGCCGCAGTACGGTCAGCAGCCCCCGTACGGCCAGCCCCCCTACGGCATGCCCCAGCCGCCGATGCCCGGCGGCGGCAAGAAGAAGACCGGCCTGATCATCGGCGCGGTGGCGGTCGTGGCGGCGATCGCGGTGGGCGCGGCCGTCCTGCTCGGCTCGAGCAGCGGCGGCAGCGGGGGCAGCGGCTCGGACGTCGCCGACGACGGCCCGCACAAGCTGACGACGCCGGCGACCATCCTCGACGGGCAGTACAAGAAGGGCAACGACTCCGCGGCCGGCGGGATGACCGACGACGACATCAAGGACGCCGAGTCGTGGGGCGTGCACAATCCCAAGGATGTCAGCGCGGCTTACTCCTCGGGATCGGACCTCACTCAGAAGAGCCTGATGTTCGCGGGCGTCTACGGCACCATCGACGATCCCGCAAAGGTCGTCGACGCCATGTTCGCCCAGATGAAGACGGAGTCCGAGAAGGACTCCTCGTCCTCGGACGGCAAGCTCGTGGGCAGCCCGAAGGAGTTCAAGCCCGCAGGCTTCGAAAACGGCGTCATGAAGTGCCAGGAGGTCGAGACCAAGGAAGCCGGCCAGACCATGACGATGCCGTTCTGCATCTGGGGGGACCACAGCACGCTCACTTACGTGCTGTCCTACGACGTGGCTGCCCTGGCCTCGGGCAAGAGCACTTCGATGGAAGAGGCCGCCGACCTCACGGCCAAGGTCCGCAAGGACGTGCGCGTCAAGGCATAGCCGACTGCACCGAGGGGGCGCCGGCCTCACGGCAGGCGCCCCCTCTTCTCGCGCAGGCAGGCTGCTCAGGCGCGCAGGCAGGCAGTCATTGCGTGAGCGTTCCTGACGCCGAGGTTCACCAGGCCGACGTAGCAGTTCGGGTTGGGCGACCCGGGGATGAGCGGGCTGTGGCTGCAGGCGGCCTTCACCTTCGGACCGACGATGTAGCCCTGATCACCTATGTAGTTCACGCACCGGCTCTGGTCGGCACTCGCCGGCGTGGCGATCGCCACGGGCACGACCAGCGTCGCGGCGCTGACCGCGATTGCGGCCAGAAGTCTCTTGCTACTCATCTGCCTCAAGATTCCTCCCGTTTCCATTCCATCGATCACTCGCACTGATCGATGCGGTCGGGGTTACTAGATCATGAGTGAGAGGTCATCCCGAGAGCCTGCGGGAACATGACGTGATTACTCCGTCGGGTGGCTGGAGAAGACGAAGTGCCCGGTGCTTCACGAGCACCGGGCACTGCCTGCAGACTTGCGGGAACGGCTACGCCGTCTTCTGCTCTCCCGGTCCCCGGCCGCGGGCGTCCCTCGGGATCAGGGTCGGGTTCACGTTGGAGTGGACGACGTCCGCCGTGATGACGACGCGGGCCACGTCCTTGCGGGACGGGACCTCGTACATCACGGACATGAGGACTTCCTCCATGATGGCGCGCAGGCCGCGCGCGCCGGTCTGGCGGAGGATCGCCTGGTCGGCGATGGCCTCCAGCGCCTCGCGCTCGAAGTCCAGCTCCACGCCGTCGAGTTCGAACAGGCGCTGGTACTGCTTGACGAGGGCGTTGCGCGGCTCGACCAGGATCTGCAGGAGGGCCTCGCGGTCCAGGTTGTGGACCGAGGTGATGACGGGCAGGCGGCCGATGAACTCGGGGATCATGCCGAACTTGACCAGGTCCTCGGGCATGACGTCCTCGAACTGGTCCTTGGCCTCCAGCTCGCGCTTGGAGCGGATCGTCGCGCCGAAGCCGATGCCCTTGGCGCCCGCCCGGGACTCGATGATCTTCTCCAGGCCCGCGAACGCGCCGCCCACGATGAACAGGACGTTCGTCGTGTCGATCTGGATGAACTCCTGGTGCGGGTGCTTGCGGCCGCCCTGCGGCGGGACCGAGGCCGTGGTGCCCTCCAGGATCTTCAGCAGGGCCTGCTGGACGCCCTCGCCGGAGACGTCGCGGGTGATCGACGGGTTCTCGCTCTTGCGGGCGACCTTGTCGATCTCGTCGATGTAGATGATGCCCGTCTCGGCCTTCTTGACGTCGTAGTCGGCCGCCTGGATCAGCTTCAGCAGGATGTTCTCGACGTCCTCGCCGACGTACCCGGCCTCCGTCAGCGCGGTGGCGTCGGCGATCGCGAACGGGACGTTCAGCATGCGCGCCAGCGTCTGGGCGAGGAGGGTCTTGCCGGAGCCCGTGGGGCCCAGCAGCAGGATGTTGGACTTCGCCAGCTCGATCGCGTCGTCACGGCCGCTGCCGCCGCCGTTCTCGCCGGCCTGGACGCGCTTGTAGTGGTTGTAGACCGCCACGGACAGGGCCTTCTTCGCGGCCTCCTGGCCGACGACGTAGCCCTCGAGGAACTCGTAGATCTCGCGCGGCTTGGGGAGCTCCTCCCAGCGCACCTCGCTGGTCTCGGCGAGCTCCTCCTCGATGATCTCGTTGCAGAGATCGATGCACTCGTCGCAGATGTACACACCAGGCCCTGCGATGAGCTTCTTGACCTGCTTCTGGCTCTTGCCGCAGAACGAGCACTTGAGCAGATCGCCGCCGTCACCGATGCGTGCCACGGTGTGCTTCCCCTTCGCCTGGGAGACGCCTGGATGTTAAAAGTCCAGCGGCTCCTGGTGCTGCCTTATGTCGACGGTACCTTGCCGAGCCCCCCGTCCGGGCCCCCCTTGGCACGGTTCACTTGGACGTGACCGTGCCAAGGAGCGGCAGACAATACAGCCTCCGCGTCAGCGGACGGCCGCGTTGTTCATCTTCCGGGTCGAGATGATCTGGTCGATCAGGCCGTACGACAGGGCGTCCTCGGCCGTGAGGATCTTGTCGCGCTCGATGTCCTCGCGGATCTTCTCGATCGGCGTGGTGGAGTGCTTGGCCAGCATCTCCTCCAGCTGCGAGCGCATCCGCAGGATCTCGTTGGCCGCGATCTCCAGGTCGGAGACCTGGCCGCGGCCGGTCTCGCTGTAGGGCTGGTGGATCAGCACGCGGGCGTTCGGCAGCGCCATGCGCTTGCCGGGCGTGCCGGCGGCCAGCAGGACGGCCGCGGCGGAGGCAGCCTGGCCCATGCAGACCGTCTGGATGTCCGGCTTCACGAACTGCATCGTGTCGTAGATGGCCGTGAGCGCGGTGAAGGAGCCGCCGGGGCTGTTGATGTAGACCGAGATGTCCCGGTCGGGGTCCATCGACTCCAGGCACAGCAGCTGCGCCATGACGTCGTTGGCGGAGGCGTCGTCGATCTGCACGCCGAGGAAGATCACGCGCTCCTCGAACAGCTTCGCGTACGGGTCGTACTCGCGGATGCCCTGCGAGGTGCGCTCGACGAAGCGCGGGATGACGTACCGGGACTCGGCGACGGGCACCGTGAGCTCGGCTCGTGCGCGGTCGTACAGGCCGCTGCCGGGGAAGTCGTTCACTGTCTGTCTCCTAGGGGCTGAGGCGGTCGGCTGGGGGCTGCGTGGGGGCGTTCCGGTCCCCGTGCGGGGCTCAGGCCCCGGTGCCGCCGCCGCCCGGCATGTTGGCGGCCGTGGTGATGACCTCGTCGATGAGGCCGTATGCCTTGGCCTCGTCGGCGTCGAACCAGCGGTCGCGGTCGGAGTCGCGGGTGATCTGCTCCACCGACTGACCCGTGTGGAAGGCCGTCAGCTCGGCCATGCGCTTCTTGGTGTGCAGCAGCCGCTCGGCGTGGATCTTGATGTCGGAGGCCGAGCCGGCCAGGCCGGCGGAGGGCTGGTGGATCAGGATCTCGGCGTTCGGGAGCGCGAAGCGCTTGCCCGGCGTGCCCGCGCTGAGCAGGAACTGGCCCATCGAGGCGGCGAGGCCCATGGCGATCGTCACCACGTCGTTCTTGATGTACTGCATGGTGTCGTAGATCGCCATGCCGGCCGTGATCGAGCCGCCGGGGCTGTTGATGTAGAGGTAGATGTCCTTGTCCGGGTCGGCGGCAAGGAGCAGCAGCTGCGCGGTGATCTTGTTGGCGATGTCGTCGTCGACCGGCTGGCCGAGGAAGATGATCCGCTCGTTGAGCAGCCGGTTGTAGACCTGGTCGCCGAGGCCACCACCGATGGAAGGCTCGCCGGCGGCGGAGGGCATCAGATTCGTCACGTATCCACCTGCTCGTCTTACGACGGCGCCGGGCCGTCTCACGTTTCCCTGCCGGGGGCCGTCCGGCGGTTCGGTTCGCCGACACCCCTGCCCCCGTACTCATGGACCCTAACGCGCGGGTCCCTTCGGAGAATCCCGCACAGGGGGGTGTTCGCCGGGGGCGTAGCGCCTCGCCGGGAGACGGACGGGCCCCGGGTCATCCGATGACCCGGGGCCCGTCCTGCGGCGTGTGCGGCGCCGTGGGCGTCAGCCCTCGGTCTTCTCCGCGGCCTCGTCCTCGGCGGCGGCGTCGGCCGTCTCCGCGGCGGCCTCGGCCTCGGTGCCTTCCGCGGCCTCGGCGGCCTCGTCGGCCTCGTCCTCGTCGTCCAGGTCGATGATCTCGCCGTTGGTGTCCTTCACCGTGGCCTTCTCGACCACGACGGCCAGGGCCTTGCCGCGGGCGACCTCGCCGACCAGGAGCGGCACCTGGCCGCCCTCGACGACGGCCTGCGCGAACTGGTCGGGGGACATGCCGGAGGAGGCAGCGCGGCGCATGAGGTGCTCGGTGAGCTCCTCCTGGTTGACGTTCAGCTTCTCCTGCTTGACCAGCTCGTCGAGCACGAACTGGGTCTTGATGCCCTTGATCGCGGCTTCGCGGGTCTCGTCCTCGAACTCCTCGGCGGTCTTGCCCTGGATCTCGAGGTACTTCTCGAGGTCGAGGCCCATCTGGCCGAGCTGGTGGTGCTCGAGGTTGTGCTTGCGGGTGTTGATCTCGTCCTCGAGCAGCTTCTCGGGGACGGGCACCTCGACGAGCTCCAGCAGCTTCTCCAGGACGCGCTCCTGGGCCTGCGTGGCCTGGTCGTACTGCTTCATGTTCTCCAGGCGCTTGCGGCTGTCGGCCTTCAGCTCCTCGAGGGTGTCGAACTCGGAGGCGAGCTGCGCGAACTCGTCGTCCAGCTCGGGCAGTTCACGCGCGGCGACCTGGGTGACCTTGACGGTGACCTCGGCCTCCTTGCCGGCCGCGGAGCCGCCCTTGAGCTCGGAGGTGAAGGTGGCCTCCTCGCCGGCGGACAGGCCCTTGACGGCGTCGTCGATGCCGTCGAGCAGCTCGCCGGAGCCGATGGTGTAGGAGACGCCGGTGGCCACGCCGTCCTCGAGGACCTCGCCGTCGACCTTGGCCTCGAGGTCGATGGTGACGACGTCGCCGTCCTCGGCGGCGCGCTCGACCGGGGAGGTCGAGGCGAAGCGCTCGCGGAGCTGCTCGACCGACTTCTCGACGTCCTCGTCGGTCACCTCGACGGCGTCGACCTCGACCTCGATGCCGGAGTAGTCCGGGATCTCGAGGGCCGGGCGGACGTCGACCTCGGCGGTGAAGTTCAGCGTCTCGCCGTCCTTCAGCTCGGTGATGTCGACCTCGGGCTGGCCCAGGACGGAGAGCTCGGCCTCGTTGACCGCCTCGGTGTAGAACTTCGGAAGCGCGTCGTTGACCGCCTCCTCCAGGACCGCACCGCGGCCGAACCGCTGGTCGATGACGCGGGCCGGGATCTTGCCCTTGCGGAAGCCCTTCACCGTGACCTGCTGGTTGATCTTCTTGTACGCCGCGTCGAGGCTGTCCTTGAGCTCCTCGAAGGGCACCTCGACAGTGAGCCGAACCCGGGTCGGGTTCAGGGTCTCCACGGCGCTCTTCACGGTTCGGTCTCCTTGTGGCTGACTTCTTGGTTTCTGCCGGAGCCAGACTGGTCCGGCGGATTCGCCGCCCGGAGGACGTCCGGAGGATCCAGATGGATGTCCAGTGGATGTCCAGTGGGTTCCTGCGGATGAGACACACGGGCGCGCAGCTTGCATAGTAACCGCCACGGCTGAACGCCCCAAAGGCGATCAACCGGAGTGATCGCTCGGGTGACCGGTGTTGACCGGTCGGTGGTCGGGGTGGCGGGATTTGAACCCACGGCCTTCCGCTCCCAAAGCGGACGCGCTACCAAGCTGCGCCACACCCCGTCTGGTGCGACACGTAGGGTACATGGCCGACGACAGCGGGGCCGCCGCATTTCGCCGACGCCGTGGGGGCGTCCGGCGCGGGCGGGAAACGGGTGTGCGGCGAGGGGCGGCGACCCGCTACGATGCCTCCAGTGCCGCGGTCACCTGACCTGCGGCGCGTCGCGTGCGGGCGTAGCTCAATGGTAGAGCACTAGTCTTCCAAACTAGCTACGCGGGTTCGATTCCCGTCGCCCGCTCTGTACGGCTCAGGGCCAGGCCGGAGGATGATTCTCCGCCTGGCCCTGATCGCTTCCCGGGGCGGTGTTCGGTTTCCGCCGCCGGGCCGGCGGGCTACTCGGCCGGCAGGGCCTCCCGCATCGCCTTTGCGGTGGCAGCCGGGTCGTAGTCCTCGGGGACGCCTTCGACCAGGATGATGTCGCCCTCGACGTGCCGCGAGCGCAGCGGTGCGATCTCCCGGTACGCAGGCGAGTCCCACCAGGCCCGCGCCTCGGCGATCCCGGGGAAGCCGATCACCACGACGTGCCCGGGCCAGGCGCCCTCCTTCACCTCGTGCTGCGCGGCGTGCACGAGGAAGCGGCCGCCGTACGGCTCGAAGGTGGCGGGGACGCGCTCGATGTATTCGGCGATCTCCGGATGTGGAGCGGCTTCTCGCAGGTGAGCGATGGCGTAGGCGGGCATGGCGTCCTTCCGGTCGGTCGGGCTCCTTACGCCGATGAGCGTGGCATGCCGACGCGCCGGGGTCGATGACCCGACGGGTAAGCGGACCCCGTCCGAGGCGGGGACCCACCTCACTGCGGCGGGCCGGGCGGGACCGAGGGGGGCCGGGCGGGCCGGGCGGAAGCTGACCGGGTTGTCAGAAGCTGATCGAGTTGATCGTCTCGGCTATCGAGTTGAGGAACCGGTTGAGCGACGGGGCCATGCCGGTCGAGGCGAGGAAGAAGCCGAAGAGAATCGCGACGATGGCGGGACCGGCCTTGATCGACCCTCCCCGGATCAGCACCACCAGGATGATCGCCAAAAGCAGCACCACTGACAGCGAAATGGCCACAACAGATCACACCCTCGGTCGGTCCGCTCTCCCGGCCTGGGGACGCACCCGCGCACCCCGCCAGAACCATCGTGCCACCAACTGGCCACCCTTATGCGGTACCTGAGGCATCGGCGGCCCCGCCCGCCCCGGCGGCGCGCCGGGACGGGCCGCCGACGGGGGCTCCCGCGGACCCAACGGGGCTGATCCGCACGGCAATTCGACAACGCACCCGCACGGGGAATTGACCGGCATCGTTTCCATGCCCACACAACGTGCGTGCGGGTATTCCGAATTGTTGCAACAGGCCCGTCAAATGCACCACCAAATCGGTATGAATCATGACAAGCGGGGCGCGCAAAGTGTGCCGTCCGTCACGCCGGGGGGGGGATGTCAACTGCCGCGAAAGCGGGGGTACCCGGAGTTCATAAACCGGGAAAGACCTCGAGGGTTTTACGGATACCCACAGACAACGCTAGGGTGACTCAGATGTTCTACGCTGCCTCGTCCCCCGCATGCGCAGCGGCGTACCCGACCGTCTCCTCCTGTCACCGGGGGGAAGGTCTGTGACGGACTCGCTGCGACCGCAAGGCCACCACCGAGCGCCGCTCCCCCCGGCCCAGCCGGCGTCGGGAGTGCCGACTCCGCGCTCACAGCAGAAACAGCACGACCGGCAGGACCAGAACCGCGACGACCGGAACCGGCAGGGCCGGGACCGGCCGGCGACACCAGGCAAGCAGCGCGACTCGTTCTTCGACAACGCCAAGTACCTGGCGATCGTGCTGGTGGCCATGGCCCACTCCTGGGAGCCCCTGAAGGGCGACAGCCGCATCCTGGAAGGCGTGTACACCGTCGTGTACACCTTCCACATGCCGGCGTTCATCATCATCTCCGGCTACTTCTCGCGCAGTTTCGACATGCGCCCGGACCGTCTCAGGCGGCTGGTCACCGGCATGCTCGTGCCGTACGTCGTCTTCGAGACCGCGTACACCCTCTTCAAGCGCTACGGCGACCACGACCCGGGCATGACGGTCAGTCTGCTCGACCCCTGGTACCTCACCTGGTTCCTGCTCGCCCTGTTCATCTGGCGGCTGACCACCCCGCTGTGGAAGATCGCCCGCTGGCCGCTGCCGCTCGCGCTCGGCATCGCGATGTTCGGCTCCGTCTCCCCCGAGATCGGCAACGACCTGGACCTGCAGCGCGTCCTGCAGTTCCTGCCGTACTTCGTGCTGGGCCTGTGCATGAAGCCCGAGCACTTCCAGCGGGTACGCACGCGCGCGATGCGCATCGCGTCGGTGCCGGTGCTCGCGGTCGCCCTGGCCATCGGCTGGTGGGCCGTGCCGCGCATGAACACCGCCTGGTTCTACCACCGCGACGCCGCCCAGGAGCTGGGCTCCCCCTGGTGGACCGGCCCCGTCATGGTGCTCGCGCTGTTCGGCTGCTCGCTGCTGCTGACCGCCTGCTTCTTCGCCTGGGTGCCGCGCCGCCGCATGTGGTTCACGGCGCTCGGCGCGGGCACGCTCTACGGCTACCTGCTGCACGGGTTCCTGGTGAAGGCCGGCGACTTCTACGGCTGGTTCGAGCCCCGGTGGCTGCACCGGCCGCTCGGTGAGATCGCCGTGACGCTCGTCGCGGCCGCCGCCGTCACCCTGCTGTGCACCCGGCCGGTGCAGCGCGTGTTCCGGTTCGTGATGGAGCCCGACATGAAGTGGGCCTTCAAGCGGGACGCGGCGGAACTCGCCCGGGCCCGGGAGAAGAGCGAGCGGCGCGAGAAGATGCCAGCCTAGTGCGGGCCGCGGGAGTTCAGGCCGAGCCTGAACGCGGCGGCGTCGCCGTATCCGGCGTCCGCGAGGGCCAGCGGCCCCTCGCTCCCCCACGAGGGGACCTCGTCAGCCATGTCCAGGGCCGGCTGCCACTTCTCCACATGACCGACGTCGTCGGGGATGCCGCAGCTCCCGCGGCGGGCGACCTTGTCCGGGTCCGCCTTCGGCGAGGCGGGACCCCAGGTCTGCGGCAGGAACGACCGCCAGTCGACCACCGCCGAGACGTGATCGCACGCGAGGTGCAGCGAGACGTCCACCTGACAGACAGGTGTCCTGCCGGCCCTCTGGGGATACCGACTTCCCGAAGATCTCTGCGGCCTCCACTCCTGTTCCTGTCGGTTGGCCGTGGGCCGGTGTGCAAGGGATGGGCCATCGAGGCGCCCCACGGCCGACGGGGCGGGTCCATCACGCGCCGCGGGTGAATCCCGCGTCGATGGTGAAGCTCTGCCCGGTGATCGCCGCGGCGTTGTCGGAGGCGAGAAACGCGATCAAGCCCGCAACCTCAGCCGGCTCGATGAGCCGACGCAGCGGCACCTCCCTGCGCGCGTTGCGTACCACCCGCTCGACGTCACTGCCGATCCGCGAGGCCAGAACACCCAGTTCCCGGCTCATCATCGGGGTGTCGACCCGGCCCGGCAGCACCGCATTGACAGTGATGCGCCGGGGCGCGAGATCGAGCGCCAGCGACTTGGTGTAGCCGAGCAGACCGTGCTTGGAAGCGCTGTAAGCGGTGTTGCGGAGGTTGCCGAGCTTGCCGAGCACGGACGAGACGTTGACGATCCGGCCGCCGTCGCCGATGCGGCCCAGGCAGCACGCGGTCACCGCGAAAGCGCCTGTGAGATTCACGTCCATCACGTGCAGCCAGGTGTCGAGGTCGTCGGGGGCGTTCTCGTCGCAGATGCCAGCGTTGTTCACGACGATGTCCAGGCTGCCCGCGTCGCGCAGGCTCGCAGACAGCGCGACGCGCAGCTCCGTCCGGTCGGCGAGGTCGACCGCGACCGCAGTCGCGGCGGCTCCGCGGTCCCGGACGGCTCCGGCGGCCCGCTGCACGCCGGCCGGGTCGAGGTCCAGGAGGATCACGTGTTTCGCGCCGTTCTCGGCCAGCATCAGCGCAGTTTCCAGGCCGATTCCCCGGGCCGCACCGGTGACCAGGGCTGTCTTGCCGGTGAGGCCTGCCACGAGGGGGCTGGTCATATCTGTTCCTTTCGGTGGTGTGCAGCCGGGCGCGGCACGACGTCGGGCGCGTTGGCGGTGTGTGGTGGCTGTCGCGTGAGCACGGCACCCCCGAATCCGTCGAAGGCGCCGTGCAGGGACAACAGGGTCCGCAGCGGTGCGCGTACCGGTGCACGGGAGAGAAAGCCACGCACGGCGGGCAGCGGTGCATCGAGGAAGGGCACCGGCGGTAGCAATTGCCGCTCCATGACCTCCGCGCCCAGCACCAGGTCCACGAGCGGTGCCGCGGCGCCGAGCGTCCCCACGACGGGGCGGACCGTGCTGACCGGTACAGACGTGCCGGCCAGCAGTTCGCCGAGCATCGCGGCCTCCCGGGCGTCGGCCGAAACGCAGCCCCGGCCGTCGGCAAGCACGGCGTCGAGGTCCGCTACGGTGCGTCCGGCTGCCGCCAGGGACCGCGCCACGCGTGCGGCGTCGGCGCGGGGTGCGGCCGCCGCACCGGTCGTGGGCCGCAGTGTGGTGGCGAGCACCTCGCAGCGGGCCCGCGCTCCGCGCCTGCTGGCGTCCGCAGCCCGTTCCAGTACGACGGCGGCGGCCGCTTCGCCGAGCACCGTCCCGGTGCGCCGGTCGTCGAAGCTCAGCAACGGCGCGAGGCCGTCCGTGCCCGGGGCCAGGCGTCGGGCGTGGTAGGCAGCGGCGAGCTTCGCCGGATGGTTGTAACTGCCGGTACCGACGACCAGCGCCGTGTCACACGTACCGTCCCGCAGCGCCCGGACGGCGAGGGCGAGGGCCGCGATGGTGCCTCCGGTGTCCTGGATGAGCGCCGCGCAGTCCCCCCGGAAGCGGTGGGTGATGCTGATCAGGGCCAGCGCGTTGTTGTTGAGGGCCCTGATGATGCCGAAGGGACTCAATCCCCTCCCCCGCACAAGGCGTTCGACGGTCTGCGCGAAGAGCAGCCCGTCGGTGCGCACCCGTCGTTCGAAGGCGGCGGCGAAGATGTCCGCGGAGGGTTCGACGGCGTCGTCCTGGGCGACGTAGAGGCCGCGGCGTTCCTCGGGGATGTCCGTCCAGCCCGGGCCCGCCTGCTCGATCGCGTCCTGGGCCGCCAGTACCGCGTTGAACGTGGTCTTGGTGCCGAATTTGCGCAGCCTGTGGGGGACCGTCTCCTGGGCGCTCTCGGCGACCTCGGCCGGCACGTGTCCGAACCAGCGGATCCTGGACGTCCGCACGAGCGGGTCGCGGTACTCCCCCAACGCGGTGCTCCCGTCCCGCCAGTGGGTCCAGAGCGGTTGGCACCCCCGGCCCGCCGGGGTGACCATACCCGTTCCGGTGATCACGACGGCGGTACGCGTGTCAGAGCGGTCCATACCTTCTCACCACCAGGGTCGCATTGATGCCGCCGAAGCCGAAGGAGTTGCTGATTGCCGTCCTGAAGGCACCGGAGCGCGCGTGGTGCGGTACGTAGTCGAGATCGCATTCGGGATCCGGTGAGTCGAGGTGCAGAGTCGGCGGTATGACGCCGTCACGCACCGTCAGCACGGTGGCCACGAGCTCGGGGCCACCGGCGGCGGCGACCAAGTGGCCGAGCGCGGCCTTGTTCGCCGTGACCGCCAGCCTGCGGTGGTGGCCGCCGTCAGCGAACACCTTCTTGATCGCAGCGGTCTCGATGCGGTCGTTGAGCGCCGTGGACGTGCCGTGCGCGTTGACGCAGTCGACCTCGCCCGGGGACACTCGGGCGTCGGCGAGGGCCCGGCGCATCGCCAGGACGGCCCCGGCCCCTTCCGGATGGGGTGCGGTGACCCGGTGGGCATCCAGGGAAGTGCCGAAACCGATGATCTCCGCATGGACGGGGGCGCCCCGGCGGCGTGCGCTGCGTTCGCTCTCCAGGAGGAGCATGCCCGCTCCCTCGCCGATGACGATGCCGCTGCGCTCCCGATCGAACGGGCGGCACAGGCGGGGACCGAACCGCCGGGTCACGGAGGTGGCGCCGAGCTGCGTCAGCCCCAGGACAGAATGCAGGTTCAGTGCGGCGTCCGCTCCGCCCGCCAGCACGGCGGCTGCCTCTCCCCGGCGGATCATGCGGAAGCCGTGGCCCACGGCGTGCGCGGCCCCGGCGCACGCCGTGGTCAGGTTGACCACCGGCCCGCCGAGCAGGTGCCGACGCGCGATGCGAGCCGCCAGGGCGTCGTTGGGCTGGAACAGCCCGGTGCCGCGACGCAGTTCACCACGCCGGGCGTACAGATTGGTCCAGCTCGGGCCAGCTTCACCGGTGGCGGGCAGCAGTTCCATCGGATCACGTTCCGGGGTCCCGGAGCCGATCGCGGTGGCCGTCGAGCGCGGCAGCGGGGCGTGGGGGTCGAGCCCCGCCAGTGCCTGCCGGGCCGCGGCGAGGCCGAGGCGGGTCCTGCGGTCGGCGGGGCCGTCCGCGTCCCAGCCGTCGCTCGGCGCTGGGAGCACGGCGTCGTCCACCGGCGCCCCGAATCCCACCGGGAAATCCGTGACCCCGGGAGGGGACCACGCGCGCACGGCGCAGCGTCCGCCGAGCAGGCCCTCCCACAGGTCCTGCCAGGTGGCGCCCAAGCCGGTCACGGCGCCTAGGCCGGTGACGACCACACGCTCGTTCACGATGGCGCTCCGCTCTTCGTGCTGAGTACGACGGCACCGACTTGTCCGAGCGGGCCCGCCGCCAGCAGCAGGACGCGTGGCCGCGGCATCGGTGCCTCGACCAGCCCGGATGTGCCCGGTGACAGGCAGCGCCCCGTCTCCAGGGCCCGCATGCCCAGCAGGGCGTGGATGAGGGGCTGGGCCGGCCCCGTGTTGCCCAGGCGGTCCTCGGTGCCGACCGCGGGCGGCGGCCGGTCGACGCCGATGAAGACGTAGTGCAGTGCGCTCTCCTGGGCCCGTGCCGCCTCCTCGGTAAGCGCTCCGTCCGTGAGCACCCAGCCGATGCCGTCGGCGTGGGTGCCTGCCATGCGGATGGCGCGCCGGGCGACGGCGGCCAAGGCGGTGCTTCGGGCGGCCGGATCAGGGGCGAATCCTCGGGCATAGCCGGCCAGTCGCACGCCGGGGGCGTCGGCGGTGCTCCGTTCCGCCATCAGGAAGGCGGTGGCTTCCCCGAGCGGGCCGCCCAGCCAGCCCAGTGCCCGGTAGCGCAGGGGCAGGAGCGGGTGGATGCGGGGTGCGACCGCGCCCACCAGAGCGGCGTCGCTCTCTCCTTCGGCGACGGACAGGACGCCGTCGACAAGGGCGTTCAGCCCCGCGTCCGAGAAGGGCGCGTAGACGGCGGTGGCGCCGGTCAGTCCGTGGGCGGCCGACACGTGCGCGGCCGCGGTGCTGTTGAGGTGTTCCAGCGCACCGAAGGGCGGCGTCGCCCTGCTGTACAACCGGGCCACCTCGTCGGGGCTGCCGGCGACGGCACGCAGGGCATCGGCGTGCTTGAGGGCGAGCAGCTCCTGGTCGACGGTCGGCAGGCCGAGGAAAAGGCCGCAGCGCTCCCCCCGGACTCCGGGCGCCGCGACCTTCGTCAGCCGAGCTCCGAGCAGGGCCAGTCGGGCCTGCTTCTCCGTGGTGCGCAGGACCCGCCGGTCCACTCCCAGGAGAGCGGCATCGGGGTCCTCCACCCGCAGAGCACGGGCGCCTTGCGGCCAGGGCAACGGTACGGCGGCGGGGGCGGTGCCCGATGCTCCGATCAACGACCGCCACAAAGCGGTCACACCCGTTCCCGCTGCGGTGACGAGGCCGGGGGCGCCCAGACGGACTGTGTCGAGCACGGTCATCTTCACTCGCTCTCGGCCGTGAACACGAGCGAGCTGTTCTGCCCGCCGAAGCCGAAGGAGTTCGACAAGACAGCCGAGACGGGCCAGGTCCGTGCCTCGGTCACCACATCGAGAACGGAGGTGACTTCGTCGCCCGCGCGGTGGTTGAGAGTGGGCAGCAGCGTCTGCCGTTGCAGCGTCAGTACCGACAGCACGGCCTCCACCGCGCCGCTCCCGGCGAGCGTGTGGCCCACGGCGGACTTGTTCGCGGTCACCGGGACCGATCCGACGCGTTCACCGAACAACAGTGCGAGTGCCGCCGCCTCGCAGCGGTCGTTGGTTGCTGTCGCGGTGCCGTGCGCGTTCACGTGACCGATGTCGGTGGGTTCCAGGCCTGCGTCGTCGAGGGCCAGCCGCATGCAGTCGGCGTAGCTCTGCCCGTCAAGGGAGCTGGCTGTTATCCGGACGGCCTCGGACACGCCGGCGAATCCCGCGATCCGGGCGCGTGTCCGCGCCCCGCGGCGGCGGGCGTGCGCGCGGGACTCCAGAACAAGGAAGGCCGCGGCGTCACCGATGACGAAGCCGGTCCGGTCCTTGTCGAAGGGGCGGCTGACAGCGGTGGGGTCGCCGGTGGTGCCGAGGGCGAGGGCGCCCAGGGCCAGAAATCCGACGACGGCGGCGAACGTGGTCAAGGACTCGGTGCCGCCCGCGAGTGCGACGTCCAGCCTGCCACTGCGGATGTCCCGGCAGGCGCTGCCGATCGCCGTCGCGCCCGCCGCGCAGGCCGCGGCGTGGGTCTCCGCGACACCGGCGTCGAATTGTCGGGCCAGGGCGGTGGTGAGGGTGGTGGGACGGAGCAGCACATCGTGGTCGGCGCGCGGCCCGACGTCATCGAGATAGGTGTCCAGGTCGAAGGTGCCCGACGTGGGATCGCAGTGGTCGGTGAGTTCGGCGAAATCGGCGGCCGTACTCATGGTGCGGTTGCAGCCCACGAACACCCCGACGCGTTCCGGAGCGACCGTAGCGCCCAGTCCGCTGTCGGCCCAGGCACTGTCCGCCGCGTACCAGCCCAGTGTTCCGGCCGGACCCAGCGGGCCGGTACCGGCCGGGACGAGGCCTTCCAGGTGGCGGCGTGCCTCCTCGGGGACACGCGCCGACACGCCCCCGGGCAGACCCCAGCCGGCCATACGGGGATCGGGGGCAACCAGCGATCCGCCCGCGGCCAGATGGTCGAAGAGGACGTCGGGGTCGAGGTAGTCACCGGCCACGATGCCCAGGCCCGTGACGACCACGTCCTGCTGCGCGTGCGGTTCGTCTTCGGCACTGCCGGCGGGCGGCGCCGCACCGACGGGGTTCATACGCACGTGGCTTCCGCCCAGGCCGTCTCGGATCCGGCCGCAGTGCGGACGGTGGCGGCGAGCACGGTGTCGCCCGCCTGGGGGGTTAGCGCGGTCCCGCAGTCGGCGCACTCGGCGCGTTGCGCGGGCGAGACCGCCGCCTTCGTCCCCGCGCACTCCGGGCAGGAGCCGGGCAGGTGGTCGAAGAGGGTGCTCACGAAGTGGGCCCAGTTCGCGACGGTGGTACTGCGGGCGATCTCGTACGGCGGCGTGCCCGCCCGGGCCTGCTCCTCGTCGTAGCGGAACGCGCTGTCGCGCAGCACCCGCGCGGCCAAGGCGGTGACCCCGCCGTCCGGCCCGTACACCGCGTCGCTGGTCCCCGTCAGCTCGACGAGGTGGTCGAGGACACTCTGATTGGGCATCACCACGAGCAGTCTGTCCTCCAGTTCACAGCGCAGCTCGACCAGGTCGAGAGAGTCTGCGCCGAGGTCCCGCACGAGGGCCGTGGCCGGGGAGAGGGAGTCTGCCGGACAGCCCAGGACTCGTGCCGCGGCGGTCCGCACGATGTCCTGAACGACTTCGTATTCAAAGGGGTTGTTCACAGCGGTTTCCTGTCTCGTGTGCCGAAGAGGGCGTCCAGGCTCGCGCACGAGCGCCGTACGACGCGGTGGTGTCGCTGGCCAGGCCCCGGCCGACGCCAGCTGCGTGACGCACCAGTTGCCATTCTTCCCTTTGAACTTTGCACCAAGGGTGAGCAATTGTTACCTATTGCCTCGATGATCGGAATCGGATGTACTGGGCGTACTGGCTGCTCGTGCCCCGCCGTCCGCCTCTCACCGCCACCGGGAGATTTCTTGGCCGGCACCGACGACCGATGGAGATCGGATGCCCATATGAACGTTTTCACCGCACAGCACGGTCCCACACAGGATCCGGCCCGCCGGGGACCGGCCATCCTGAGCGTCGAGACCGCGCTCCCGGCCCACTGCTACACCCAGGAGGAGATAACGGCGGAGTTCTGTCGTGCGCTCGGTCTGACGGGATCCAAGGCCCGTGCTGCCGCGTCGATCCATGGCAACTCCGGCATCTCCCGACGGTACTTGGGCCTGCCCCTGGAGAAGTACGAGGCCATCTCCGGCTTCACCGAAGCGAACGCGATCGCCATTGATGTCGCGCTCGAACTCGGCGAGCAGGCCCTGCGGTCCGCGCTCGACGCGGCGGGCGTCATGGCCGACGAGGTGGACGCACTGGTCTTCACCAGCGGTAGTGTCCTGGCCGTTCCGTCGGTCGACACGATGCTCGCGGCGCGACTCGGGTTCCGCCGCAACGTCAAACGGTTCCCGCTGTTCGGCCTGGCCTGCTCGGGCGGCGCCGCGGGGATCGGCCGCCTCCACGACTACCTGCACGCCTGGCCCGATCAGGTGGCCGTGCTGCTCGCGGTGGAACCGCTCTCGCTGACCGCCCAGGCTCACAACTTCTCGATGGCCAGCATCGTCGGCGGCGGCCTGTTCGGCGACGGGGCCGCCGCCGTCGTAGCGGCCGGAGCCGGGCACCGGCTGGCCGGCGGTGCGGAAAAGGCCCGCATCAGTGCGGGGGGCAGCCGCCTGTACCCGGAGGTGGCCGACATCACCGGGTCGGACATCGGCAGTGACGGGCTCTCCCCAGTCCTGCGCTCGGACGTGCCCTTGGTGGTGGAGCAGTACATCCCAGAGGCCGTGGGCGACTTCCTGGCCGAGTGCGGGCTGAAGACCGACGACGTAGCGACCTGGGTCTGCCACCCGGGTGGACCGAAGGTGCTCCAGGCCATGCAGCGCGGGCTGGGAGTCCCCGAAGAGGCGCTGCGCCACTCCTGGGAGTCGCTGTCCGAGGTGGGCAACCTGTCGGGCGTCTCCGTCCTCGACATCCTGCGGCGTACCCTGGCCGCGTCCCGGCCGACGATGCCGGCGGTGCTCATGGCCATGGGACCGGGCTTCAGCTTCGACTTCGCGCTGTTGTCCTAGCTAGACGAGGGGCCCTGGTCAGTCGCCCGTCAAACCGAGAAGCGCGCGCATCCGCGCGTACTTCTCGGTCAGTCGTTTCCGGGTGGCCGCGTCGTCGAGGCGGGCGAGCCGGGCCGGATCCGCGTTGTGCGCCAGGTCCGCCTCCTTCACCAGCAGCGCGCCCGGCGTGGCCAGGACGCGCCCGGCGTACGCCTCGGGCGTCTCCCCCGCCCGCTTGGTGACCGCGCGGACGATGTCCTTCGTGCGCCGGCTCAGCGCGGCCTGGTCGAGCCACCGCGCGGACAGCGCGTCGTCCTCCACCGCGTCGTGCAGCCAGGCCGCGGCGATCTGGTCGTCGTCGCCGCCCCGCGCCCGGACGCCCTCGGCGACGGCGCTGAGGTGCTCGGCGTAGGGGCGTCCCGCCTTGTCGGTCTGCCCCTCGTGGGCGGCGCGGGCGAGCGCCTCCACCTCGGCCAGGCTCATGGTCCGGTGCGTCTCGGTCACGCCGCCAGTGTCCCCCACACCGGCGCACACCGCTCAGCGCACACCGCTGAGCGCACGCCGGCTGAGCGCACGCCGGGGCGCACCGGGGCACACACCGCTGAACGCGCGGCGCTCAGCGCACGCCCGCCGCGGTCGGCCCTTCGCGGCAGATCAGCAGCAGGGCCCGGTCGTCGTTGACGTCCTTGGCGACCGCCTCGATGAGGTGCCAGGCCGCTCCGTGGAAGCCGCCGGCCACGTACCGGTCGGCCTCGCCGGTCAGCCGGTCGATGCCCTCGACGATGTCACGGTCGGAGGTCTCCACCAGGCCGTCGGTGAACAGCATCAGCACGTCGCCGGGCCTCAGCGAGCCCTTCACGGGGTCGAACTGGGCGCCGTCGTACACGCCAAGGAGCGGCCCCTCGGCGGCCTTCTCCTCCCACCGCCCGCTGCCCGCGCTGAGCTGGAGCCCCGGCGGATGCCCGGCGGAGTACAGCTCGTAGTCGCCGGAGTCGAGGTCCAGGACCAGGTGGATGGAGGTCGCGAAGCCCTCCTGCCAGTCCTGGCGGAGCAGGTAGCCGTTGGCGGCCGGGAGGAAGGCGTGCGGCGGGAGCGAGCCCAGCAGGCCGCCGAACGCGCCGGACAGCAGCAGCGCCCGCGAACCGGCGTCCATGCCCTTGCCGGAGACGTCGGTGAGGACGACCTCCAGGGTGCGGCCGCCGTTGGTGCGGGCGGCGACCACGAAGTCGCCCGAGAAGGACTGGCCGCCCGCGGGCCGCAGGGCCATCTCCCGGTGCCAGCCGACCGGCAGCTTCGGCAGCTTGCTCTGCACCCGGATGCGTTCGCGCAGGTCGAACAGCATCGTGCCGCCCCGCCGCCAGGGCACGCCGACCCGGCTGCGGAACTGCGCGACCAGCAGCCCGAAGAACCCGCACGCGGCGACCACGAGCACCACGCCGGGCGTCACCCGCGACGGCCCCTCGGTGTACGGGCCCAGCCACACCGACTCCACGATCAGCGCCGTGGCGGCCGCCGCGTACAGCCCGAGCAGGCTCGCCGGACGCAGCACCAGGCCCCCCACCACGATCGGCAGCACCAGCGCGGCCGGCGAGAACCACACCGCGTTGGCGAGCGTCGCCGCCGTGATGACCGGCACCAGCAGCAGCAGTCCGGCGAGCGCGACCCAGTCCGCGCCGTCGCCGCGGAAGTAGTCGACGGCGCTTCTGCGCACGCCGACCCGGGCCCGGTGCCACTGCATCTTCAACCGGGCCGTGACCGTCTCGGCTTCCGAGCGCCGCTGTCGTCCTGCTGCCATTAGTTCGGGACCCTATCCATCGCACGCGCCGCTTGGCACGCGAGGTCCGACTTATCCCCCCGTAGGAGCCCAACTTCACAACCCCGGACGCGGCGTTCCCGCTCCGGCGCCCCCGGGGAAATTCCCTCGCCCGTCCCGCACCTCCTTGATAGGCATGATGCATGGCGACTGGCATGGCGAGGGACGGGCGGAGCGACGGAATCGTCGTCCGCGGGCTGGCACGGGTCCAGTGGGACGCGTGGTACGACACCCTGCTCCGCGCCTTCGGCGGGGTCCCGGAGCCGGCCGAGGAACGGGAGCTGTTCAACGCGCTCACGGAGATCGACCGTTCGCTCGGCGCGTGGGACGGCGAGGAGTGCGTGGGGACGGCGGGGGCGTTCAGCTTCCGGCTGACCGTGCCGGGCGGCGCCGCGGTGCCCGCCGCGGGCGTCACGATGGTCAGCGTGGCGGCCACCCACCGGCGCCGCGGCCTGCTGACGTCGCTGATGCGCCGGCAACTGGACGACGTGCGGTCCTGGGGCTGGCCGCTGGCGGTGCTGACGGCCTCCGAACCCGACATCTACGGCCGTTTCGGGTACGCCGTCGCCACGCACCGCGTCGACGTCGAGGTCGACACCGCGCGGGTACGGCTGTCCGTGCCGCCGGGCACCGACGAGGTGCGGCTGCGCTACGCGGCACCGGCCGACGTGCTGGACGTCTGCGAGGCGGTGTACGCCCGCAAGGTGCCCGGCCGGCCCGGGATGCTGGTGCGGCTGCCCGGCTGGGAACGGCTGCCGTTGCTCGACCCGGAGGCGTCGCGGGCGGGGGCGTCGCCGCTGCAGTGCGTTCTCGCCGAGCGGGACGGCGAGGTGGCCGGGTACGCCCGCTTCCGGGTGCGGCCGGAGTCGGACGCGGGCGGTCCGCGGGGCACGGTGATCGTCGAGGACACCGAGGCGCTGGATGCGGCGGCGCACGCCGCGCTGTGGCGGTTCCTGTTCGACATCGACCTGACGTGCACGCTGACCGCGCGGGGCCGCCCGGTGGACGAGCCGTGGCAGTACCTGGTGTCCGACCCGCGCCGCTGCCACCCGCGGCTGCACGACGCGCTGTACGTGCGGCTGGTGGACGTCGGGGCGGCGCTGGAGGCGCGCGCCTACCAGGCGCCGGTGGACGTGGTGCTGGACGTCGAGGACGCGTTCTGCCCGTGGAACGGCGGGCGTTGGCGGCTGATCGGGGACACGAAGGGCGCGTCCTGCGAGCGGACCGACGAAGCCGCCGATCTGGCTCTGTCCGTAAGGGAGTTGGGCGCGGCCTATCTCGGCGGGGTGACGTTGGACGCGCTCGCCGCGGCCGGGCGGGTGCGGGAGCTGCGGCAGGGGGCGCTGGCGGAGGCGTCCGTGGCGTTCGCCTCGACGGTGGCGCCCTGGCTGCCGCACGGGTTCTAGCGGCGCTTCCCGGGACCTGTTGTCAGGCCGACTGGCAGGCGGGGCACCAGAAGAGGTTGCGGGCGGCGAGGCCGGCGGTGCGGATCTCGCCGCCGCAGACGTGGCACGGCAGGCCGGCCCTGCGGTACACGTACACCTCGCCGCCGTGGTCGTCGACGCGGGGCGGGCGGCCCATCGCCTCGGGGGTGTGCTCCGGGCGGACGGTGTCGATGCGGTTGTTGCGGACGCCCTCCCGCATCAGCGCGACCAGGTCGTGCCAGACGGCGTCCCACTCGGCCGGGGTGATGTCCCGGCCGGCGCGGTAGGGGTCGATGCCGTGCCGGAAGAGGACCTCGGCGCGGTAGACGTTGCCGACACCGGCGATGACCTTCTGGTCCATGAGCAGCGCGGCGATCGTGGTACGGCTGCCGCGGACGCGCCGGAAGGCGGCCTGCGGGTCGGCGTCCGCGCGGAGCGGGTCGGGGCCGAGGCGCGCGTGTACCGCCCGCTTCTCGGCGTCCGTGATCAGGGCGCAGGTGGTGGGGCCGCGCAGGTCCACGTAGGCGCTCTCGTTCGCGAGGCGGAGGCGGACGGTGTCCGTCGGCGGCGGGGCGGGCCGGCCGCCGAAGGTCACCTTGCCGAACAGGCCCAGGTGGATGTGGACCCAGTCGGTGTCGCGGAAGCCGAGGAAGAGGTGCTTGCCGTGGGCCTCGGTGCGGGTGAGTTCCGCACCGTCCAGGAGGGCGGCGGCGTCGGAGAACTTGCCCTGGGGGCTGGTCACCCGGGGTGCCGTGCCGGAGAAGCGGTCGGCGTAGTCGAGCGCCAGCCGGTGGATCGTGTGCCCCTCTGGCACGTGCCGGTTCCCTTCCTGCCCCGGGGCGGTCAGCCCTGCTGCGGGTGGTGCGCCGGGATCGGGGGCAGCTCGCCCGTCGTCTCGTAGTCCGCCAGCATGTCGATGCGCCGGATGTGCCGCTCGTCGCCGGAGAACGGGGTGCTCAGGAAGGTCTCGACGAACTTGGTCGCCTCGTCCGTCGTGTGCATGCGCGCGCCCACGGCGACGACGTTCGCGTTGTTGTGCTGGCGGCCCAGCGACGCGGTCTCCTCGCTCCAGGCGAGAGCCGCGCGCACGCCCTTGACCTTGTTGGCGGCGATCTGCTCGCCGTTGCCGGAGCCGCCGATCACGATGCCCAGGGAGTCGGGGTCCGCGGCCGTCCGCTCCGCGGCACGCAGGCAGAAGGGCGGGTAGTCGTCCTGGGCGTCGTAGATGTGCGGGCCGCAGTCGACGGGGTCGTGGCCGGCCGCCTTCAACCACTCGACGAGGTGGTTCTTCAGTTCGAAGCCGGCATGGTCGGAGCCGAGATACACGCGCATGCTCCGAGTGTGACACGAGCATTTCGGGGAAGCAGCGTCGGGTGTCACTCCCCTGGGCCGGCTCGTACCGGGCCGGCCCGGAAGACCGACCGCTCACCCGGCGCAAAGGAATTCCCCGTATGACCGCGCAGCCGACCCCGGCCAAGGCCGGCGAACCCGGCTCCGGCCTCCAGGCCGGACTCAAGAACCGTCACCTGTCGATGATCGCCATCGGCGGCGTCATCGG
The DNA here is from genome assembly GCF_044335305.1 of Streptomyces sp. NPDC020490. Classification (NCBI taxonomy): domain Bacteria; kingdom Bacillati; phylum Actinomycetota; class Actinomycetes; order Kitasatosporales; family Streptomycetaceae; genus Streptomyces; species Streptomyces sp. NPDC020490. Next base: position 51,288 of record NZ_JBIRUY010000043.1, read on the forward strand.
CGCCGGCCTGTTCGTCGGATCGAGTTCCGGCATCGCCACCGCGGGCCCCGGCATCCTCCTGTCGTACGCCCTCGTCGGCACGCTCGTCGTCCTCGTGATGCGCATGCTCGGCGAGATGTCCGCCGCGAACCCGGCCTCGGGCTCCTTCTCGGCGCACGCCGACCGGGCGCTCGGCCGCTGGGCCGGTTTCACCATCGGCTGGCTGTACTGGTTCTTCTGGGTCGTGGTGCTCGCCGTGGAGGCCACCGCCGGCGCCAAGATCCTCGCGGGCTGGGTCCCGGCCGTCCCGCAGTGGGGCTGGGCGCTCCTGGTGATGGTGGTGCTCACCGCGACCAACCTGGTGTCGGTCGGCTCCTACGGCGAGTTCGAGTTCTGGTTCGCGGGGATCAAGGTCGTCGCGATCGGGGTGTTCATCGTCGTCGGCGCTCTCGCGGTCCTGGGCGTGCTGCCCGGCGTGGACGACGACAGGGCGGGCCTGTCCAACCTCACCGGCCACGGCGGCTTCCTGCCGAACGGGCCCGGCGCGATCCTCACCGGCGTCCTGCTCGTGGTGTTCTCCTTCATGGGCAGCGAGATCGCCACGCTGGCCGCGGGCGAGTCGGAGGACCCGCGGCGGGCGGTCACCAAGTCGACCAACAGCATCATCTGGCGCATCGCCGTCTTCTACCTCGGCTCGGTCTTCGTGGTCGTCACCCTGGTGCCGTGGGACGACGAGTCGGTCACCGAGAAGGGCTCGTACGTCGCCGCCCTGGACTCCCTCGGCATCGCGCACGCCGGTCAGATCATGGACTTCATCGTGCTGACCTCGGTGCTGTCCTGCCTCAACTCCGGCCTGTACACGGCCTCCCGGATGGCCTTCTCGCTCGGCGAGCGCGGGGACGCGCCGAAGGCGTTCGCGCGGACCACCTCCCGCGGCGTGCCGATGGCGGCGATCGTCGCGTCGGTCGTGTTCGGCTTCCTCGCCGTGTTCTTCAACTACGAGTTCCCGGACTCCGTCTTCCTGTTCCTGGTCAACTCCAGTGGTGCGGTGGCCCTGTTCGTGTGGCTGGTCATCTGCTTCTCGCAGCTGCGGATGCGGCGGATCATCCGCGCGGAGGCGCCCGAGAAGCTGGTCGTGAAGATGTGGCTGTACCCGTACCTGACGTGGGCGACGGCCGCGCTGATCGTGCTGGTGCTCGGGTACATGCTCACCGACACCGAGCACGACGGCCGGGTGACGGTGCTGCTGTCGCTGCTGGTCGCCGCGGTCGTCCTGGTCGTCGCCGTGGTGCGGGAGCGGGCCGCCGGCGGGCGGGCGTCCGCCGGGGCCGGGGCCGGGGCCGTGGAGGCGCGGGACGGGATCAGGACGGGCTGACCCGGGCCGGCGGGCCGTGCGGCTTGCGGCTTGCGGCGTGCGGCGTGCGGCGTGCGGCGTGCGGCTTACGGCCTACGGCCTACGGACGTGCGGGAGGCCCGCCGGGCAGAAGTCGTGCTTCTGCCCGGCGGGCCTCTTCGCTTTCCGCGGGGACCGCGGCGTCAGCGCTCGACCAGCTTCCAGGCGGTGGGCAGGAGGCCCATCGCCAGCGCCGCCTTCAGGGCGTCGCCGATCAGGAACGGGGTGAGGCCGGCCGCGATCGCGGCGCCCGCCGAGAGGTGGGCGGCCGCGGCCAGGTACGGGACGCCGACCGCGTAGATGACCGCCTCGCCCAGCAGCATCGTGCCGGCCATGCGCAGCGCCGAGCGGTCGGCGCCGCGGCGGGCCAGGGCGCCGACGACGGTGGACGCGAGCATCATGCCGAGGATGTAGCCGAAGGACACGGCCACGCCCGAGGAGCCCTCGGCGAACCACGGCACGCCCGCGAGGCCGGCCAGCGCGTACAGCGCGAGCGAGAGGAAGCCGCGGCCGGCGCCCAGCGTCGTCCCGACGAGCAGCGCGGCGAAGGTCTGGCCGGTCACCGGCACCGGGGAGCCCGGGACGGGGACGGCGATCTGGGCGGCGAGGCCGGTGAGCGCCGCGCCGCCGAGCACGAGGGCGGCGTCCCGGACGCGGGAGGCGGGCAGGAGGTCGGCGAGAACCTGCCCGGTGCGGGCGGTCGTGGCGGTGGCGGTGCTCATGGGGACTCCGCGGGTCGGGCAGATGGGGACACCGTGACGCTAACCCAGGCCTTCGGCGCCGATCACCGTCAGCGCTCGACAAAGGGGTGATCGGCGGTTTGGTGGGTTCCAGACAAAGTCTCCCGGCGACACCCTGGGCGGAGTGATAACGGTCACTGAGGCAGGGACGTTTCGCTCACGTGCGGCGGGTGCGGGCCGACTGTCGGTTCCCACCAAAGGGGGAAGCCGCGGCCGTTCGGGGTGCGGGCGGCGGGTGCGCGCTGTACCACGAAAGCGGGGGCCGGCATGAGGAGGCGTACGTGACCGAGATCGAGCGGGAGTGCCCGACCTGCGGCAGCAGGCAGAAGTTCCGGAGGCTCGACGCGGCGGAGAAGGCGGCGGTGCGCGAGGTGAAGGGGCCCCGCCACTTCGTGGGCGACCTGTGGCGCTGCACCGCCCCGCGCTGCCTGTGGTACCAGCCCCACCTGCACCGGGGCGGCGGCGGTCTCCTGCCCGAGAGGTTCCGTACGGAGGAGACCGACGCCGCCGGGTGACGGGCGCCGGAGGTCGTCTCAGAGGTGGTCTGGTGAGGTCGTCTCGGGAGTCGTCTCGGAGGCTGCCGCGGAGGCCGCCTGGAGATCGCCCCGGAGGCCGTCTCAGAGGTTGCTGAAGTCCGGTCCCGCGGTCCGCGTGCGCTTGATCTCGTAGAAGCCCGGGATCGAGGCGACCGCGAGCGTGCCGTCCCAGAGCCGGGCGGCCTCCTCGCCCTTGGGGGTGGGGGTGACGACCGGGCCGAAGAAGGCGATCTGCTCGCCGTCGGCGCCGGGCACGGCGATGACCGGGGTGCCCACCTCCTGGCCGACCTTGTCGATGCCCTCCTTGTGGGAGGCGCGCAGCTCCGGCTCGTAGGGGGTGGAGTCCCAGTGGTCCATCAGGGACTCGGGCAGCCCGACGTCCTTCAGCGCGGCGGCGACGGCCGACTTCTCCGCGCCCTCGCCCTGGTTGTGGATGCGGGTGCCCAGCGCGGTGTAGAGGTCGCCGAGCACCTCGGCGCCGTGCTCCTGCTGCGCCGCGATGACCACGCGGACCGGACCCCACGCCTTCGTCTCGAGCAGCTCGCGGTACTCCTCGGGGAGGTCGTCGAGCTTGTCCTCGTTGAGGACGGCGAGGCTCATCACATGCCAGCGGACCTGGACGTCCCGGACCTTCTCCACCTCCGTCATCCAGCGCGAGGTCATCCAGGCCCAGGGGCACAGCGGATCGAACCAGAAGTCGACGGGAGTCTTGTCCGACATGTCTCTCCTCAGCGGGAAGCCTTTTCCCGGACAACGCCACTGATCGTCCCCGTCATTCCCGGATGCCCGCGGTCAGCAGTGCGTGGCAGGATCGGTCCTGTACAGCCTGCCAAGGATCTTGAGGGAGTGCCGCCCGTGCCCGGTGAGAATCTGTCCCGCGACGAAGCCCGGGAGCGGGCCGCCCTGCTGGCCGTCGACGGGTACGACGTGTCCCTCGACCTGCGTTCGGCCGTCGGCGCCGCGGACGACGGGCCGCGCACCTTCCGCTCCGTCACCACCGTCCGCTTCCGGTGCAACGAGCCGGGCGCGTCCACCTTCGCCGACCTGATCGCGCCGAGCGTGACCGCCGTCTCGCTCAACGGCCGCGACCTCGACCCGGGCGCCGTCTTCGACGGCTCGCGGATCCTGCTGGAGGACCTGGCCGCCGACAACGAGCTGGTCGTCGACGCGCAGTGCGCCTACTCCCGTACCGGCGAGGGGATGCACCGCTTCGTCGACCCCGAGGACGACGAGGTCTACCTGTACACGCAGTACGAACCGGCCGACTCCCGAAGGGTGTTCGCCAACTTCGAGCAGCCGGACCTCAAGGCGCCCTTCCGCTTCGAGGTGCGCGCGCCCGAGGGCTGGACGGTGTGGAGCAACGGCGTCGGCGAACTCACCGACGGCGTCTGGAGGTTCGCCGAGACCAAGCCGATCTCGACGTACATCACCTGCGTGGTGGCCGGCCCGTACCACTACGTGACCGACGCCTACGAGCGCACCCTCCCCGACGGCAGCACGCTGCGGATCCCGCTGGGCGCCCTGTGCCGCAAGGGCCTGGCGCCCCACTTCGACGCCGACGACGTCTTCCTCGTCACCAAGCAGGGCCTGGACTTCTTCCACGAGCGCTTCGACTACCCATACCCGTTCGGGAAGTACGACCAGGCGTTCGTGCCCGAGTACAACCTCGGCGCGATGGAGAACCCGGGACTGGTGACCTTCCGGGAGGAGTTCATCTTCCGCGGGAAGGTGACGCGGGCGTCCTACGAGGGCCGGGCGAACGTCGTGCTGCACGAGATGGCGCACATGTGGTTCGGCGACCTGGTCACCATGGAGTGGTGGGACGACCTGTGGCTGAAGGAGTCCTTCGCCGACTTCATGGGCGCGTTCTCGCTGGTCGGCGCCACCCGCTTCACCGACGGCTGGATCACCTTCGCCAACCGCCGCAAGGCGTGGGCCTACCGCGCCGACCAGCTGCCGTCCACGCACCCGATCACGGCCGACATCCACGACCTGCAGGACGCCAAGCTCAACTTCGACGGCATCACGTACGCCAAGGGCGCCAGCGTCCTGAAGCAGCTGGTGGCGTACGTCGGCCAGGACGCGTTCCTGGAGGGCGCCCGGCGCTACTTCAAGCGGCACGCGTACGGCAACACGCGCCTGGGCGACCTGCTGTCGGTGCTGGAGGAGACCAGCGGCCGGGACATGGGCGCGTGGGCGCGGGCGTGGCTGCAGACGGCCGGCGTCAACTCCCTGACCCCGCAGGTGCTGCTGAGCACCGACGGCCGGGTGGAGGAGCTGGCGGTGCTGCAGGAGGCCGCGGAGTCGCATCCGGAGCTGCGGCCGCACCGGGTGGCGGTGGGCCTGTACCGGCGCGAGGACGACCGTCTGGTGCGGTACGCGCGCGCCGAGGCGGACGTCGACGGCGCGCGGACGGTCGTCACGGAGCTGGCCGGCGCCCAGGCGCCGGACCTGGTGCTGGTCAACGACGACGACCTGACGTACTGCAAGATCCGCTTCGACGGGACGTCGCTGGAGACGCTGCGGAAGCACCTGGGCGCGATGACCGACCCGCTGGCACGGGCGCTGTGCTGGTCGGCGCTGTGGAACATGACCCGGGACGCGCTGCTGCCGGCCCGGGACTTCATCGGCCTGGTGCTGCGGTTCGCGGGCCGCGAGTCCGACATCGGCGTGCTGCAGATGCTGCACGCGTGGTCGACGTCGTCGCTGGTCCACTACGTCGCGCCCGGGTGGCGGCCGACGGGTGAGCGGCTGCTCGCCGAGGGGGCGCTCAGGGAGCTGCGGGCCGCCGAGCCGGGCAGCGAGCACCAGCTGGCGTGGGCGCGGTTCTTCGCGACGACGGCGTCGGCGCCGGCCGATCTGCGGCTGCTGCGGGACCTGCTGGACGGCGCGGAGAAGATCGAGGGCCTGGATGTCGACCAGGAGCTGCGGTGGGCGTTCCTGGAGCCGCTCGCCGCGCACGGGGTGGCGGACGAGTCGGTGCTGGCGGCCGAGCTGGCCCGCGACGACACGGCGTCCGGCAAGCGGCACCAGGTGCGCTGCCTGGCCGCCCGCCCGTCGGCGGCGGTGAAGGGGCAGGCGTGGGCGCAGCTGGTGGAGTCCGACGCGCTGTCCAACGCCCTGGTGGAGGCGACGATCGCGGGGTTCGCCCAGCCGTCGCAGCGGGAGCTGCTCGCGCCGTACGCGGCGAAGTACTTCGAGGCGATCGAGCGGGTGTGGAGCGAGCGGTCGATCCAGATCGGCATGAGCGTCGTCCAGGGCCTGTTCCCGGCCCTGCTGGACTCGCCGGCGACGCTGGAGGCGACGGACGCGTGGCTCGCCGCCCACGAGCAGGCCGCTCCGGCCCTGCGGCGGCTGGTGCTGGAGGCGCGGGACGACCTGGCCCGGGGGCTGCGCGGACAGGCGTGCGACGCGGCCGCCGGCTGACCGTCGTGGGTCCGCGATGCGGCCACAGCCGACCGTCGTAGGTCCGCGAGGCGGCCACAGCCGACCGTCGTAGGTCCGCGATGCGGCCACAGCCGACCGTCGTAGGTCCGCGAGGCGGCCGCAGCCGACCGTCGTAGGTCCGCGAGGCGGCCGCGGCCGACCGTCGTAGGTCTGCGGCACGGTCGCGGCCGACCGTCACGGGTTCGCGACGCGGTCGCGGGCCAACCGTCACAGGTCCGCGGCGCGCCTCGCAGGCCGACCGTCACAGGTCCGCGGCGCGCCTCGCAGGCCGACCGTCACAGGTCCGCGGCGCGCCTCGCGGGCCAACCGTCACAGGTCCGCGGCGCGCCTCGCAGGCCGACCGTTATGGGTCTGCGGCACGGTCGCGGGCCGACCGTCGTAGGTCCGCGACGCGGCCGCCGGCCCGACCGTCACGGGTCTGCGGCCCGGTCACGGCCGGTCCGCGACCGTTACGGAATCCGGGCAACAGGAGCCGTAACCCCTGGTCTCACCCGAACGGACCAGGGGTTTTCCTTCGTCTTCGGCATCCGAACATCCGTCCTTTAGCGCTGCCTTGTCCGCATTTGTCGACGAGCGTGTAACAGCGGTTAGAGGGCTGACGGATGGTGGGAATGGCCGGGGCATGAACCACAACACCCCCCGCACTCCCCTTTCCGCCCGTCCCCTCCCCGAGGTGCGCGGCCGCGTGCTGACGACGGCGCAGCTGCGCTCGCTCGGTGTGTCGCCCGCGGAGACGAACGAGCACTGCCGCCCCGGCGGCCCCTGGCAGCAGATCCTCCCGGGCGTCTTCCTGCTGCATCCGGGCCCGGCGACCAGCGAGGAGCGGCTGCACGCGGTGCTGCGCTACGCGGCGCGCGAACCGGACGCCGCGGCGCCCGGCGGGCCGCCCGCCGCGGTGCCGGCGCAGCCGGCCGCCGCGCAGCCGCTCCGGCCCGCGCGGCCGGGCGCCGCGGTGCCGGTGCAGCCGGGCACCGGGCAGCCGCACCGGCCGGTGTACCCGGACGCGGTGATCACCGGCCTGGCAGCCCTGGCGCTGCACGGCTTCGCCGCCGCGCCCACGCTCCTGGCGATGGAGAAGATCGACGTCCTGGTCCCCCGGCTGCGCCGGCTGCGTTCGGCCGGCTGCGCGCGGATCGTCCGCACGTCCGCGCTGCCGGCCGCCCGCCTGCTGACCGGCGTTCCGGTGGCGCCGGTGCCGCGCGCCCTGGCGGACGCGGTGGCCCGGCTGACGGACGCGGGCCGGGTGCGCCGGCTGCTGACCGAGGCGGTGCGCGACGGCCACTGCGAACCGGCCGCCGTCGTCCGGGAGCTGGACCGGGCGAAGCTGCTGGACCGGCCGCACGTGCTGGACGCGGTGGACTCCCTGCTGGCCGAGGGCCGGGCGGTCGCCGAGGACCGCCTGTACCGGATGGTGCGCGAGTACGGCCTGCCCGAGCCGGTGTGGAACGTCGAGCTGCGCCTGCCGGGCGGGCCGCACCTGGGCGGGCTCGACGCCTACTGGCCGCGGGAGGCCGTGGCGGTGGACCTCGACACCCGCGCCCCGCGCCACGACGAGGGCTCGCCATGGTCGGAGTACGCCCGCAAGCGCGAGCACCTGGAGCGCCTGGGCATCACGGTCGTCCACGTCACGCCCAGAAAGCTGCGGGACGGCATGCGGCAGCAGGCGGCGATCGTCCGTACGGCGCTGATGGCCGCCTCGGACCGGGAGCCCGCCGCGCACGTCGTCGTGGAGCCCCGTTAGCCCCGTCAGCCCCGTCGCCGGGTCGTTCCGGAGTGGCCGCCGGGCCGTCGGCGGCCCCTCCCCCGTGCGCGTGTTCAGGCCTTGCGCAGGACCAGTTCGGTGTTGCGGTCGTTCGGGTCGCCGCCCAGCGTCAGGCCGGCGCCGGGGGCGTTGTAGGACAGCTCCCGGTACAGGGCGGCCAGGCCCGTCTGGGAGAGGTCGGCGAAGTCCGTGCGGTGCGGGGCGGAGGACTCCACGAGGGTGGTGAACAGCGACAGGGTGCCGTCCTTGTTGTCGGCGATCTCGATGACGCGGGCGAGCTGGGGGTGGTCCACGTGGGAGGCGGTGGAGATCTCCCAGAAGGAGCGGCCGTCGGGGGCCGAGTGCGGGGTGATCTCGTTGCGGTGGATGTGGCCGTTCACCCAGGCCAGGACGTTGCGGTGACTGCCGAGGAGGGCGAGGACCTCCTGACCGCCGTGGCGGCGTTCGCCGGGGCGGGCGGGGTCGGCGACGCCGGTGTTCGTCATCGTCCTGCTGGTGTGGTGGCTGAAGACGACGACGTAGGAGTCCTTGTTGTCGCGCAGCTGCCGGTCCAGCCACCTCAGCTGGGCGCTTCCGACGGACCCTTCGTAGTGGCCGCCCGGGTCGGTGGTGTCGAGGCTGATGCCGACGACGTCGTCGGCGATGCGGAAGGCGTAGTACTGGGTGCCCGCCGCGAGGTTGGCGGTGGAGTAGCCGTGGCCGACCGGGCCGGGGCCGCGGTGGGCGGGGTCGAGGTGGGCCTCGAGGTAGTCGGCGGGGGTGTAGGGGGCGCGCCGTTCGTCCGGCGTGACGGAGCGCATGTCTCGGGCGTGGGCCTTGAGCAGGTCGCGGAAGGCGGTGCCCCTGGGGTCGGAGCCGTTCCTGATCGCGCTCTTGAGCTTCCTGGCCTCGGCCGCGGGCAGGCTCATCAGCTTCTTCCCGCCGACGGCGTACTCGGCGAGCCAGGAGTCGCCGTGGCCGTAGCAGCCCAGCGGCATGGCGTCGTGGTTGCCGACGGTGGAGTACCAGGGCAGGTTGAGGCCGGGGCTGCGGACCTCGCGGACGGCGGCGGCGAGGAAGCCGTCCAGGTGCGGGAAGCCGAGCTGCTTGTCGGCGTCGCGGACGGTGGAGTCGGGCTGCCAGTACTGCTTCAGGCCGCTGTTCTGCACGCCCTCGTAGTGGCGCGGATCGCCGGAGTCCGGGGTGATCCGGCCGCCGCTCATGACCGTCAGGAACCACTCCAGCTCGGACTTGGCGTTGTTGTCGGTGTTGTCGCCGGTGGTCATGGCGAAGTGCAGCGGGGAGCCGGTGACCGGCGCGCCGCGCAGCGCGTTGATCCGTTCCACCAGCGCGATCGCGCCCTGCACGGTGAGCGCCTCCTGCGGGCGCCAGGCGTGCGGGTCGGCGGCGCGCAGGTACTCCAGGCGCATCGGGTGCTGGGTGTCGGTCAGGTGCAGGTCGGTGAGCTGCACGAAGGCAGCGAGCGCGGTGCGGCGGCCGGCCCGGCCGGACTTCGGGGCGGCGAGTTCGCCGCGGACCACGCGGGCCCAGCCGGGGCCGTCGCCGAGGCGGCGGTAGCCGGAGCCGGTGCGCGGGGTGGCGACGGAGGCGAGGGTGGTGCCCTTGGTGTAGGGGGCGAGGGGCGCCGCCGGGGCCGTGCGGGACTGGGCCACGACGCGGGTGGCGTCGGTGGCGGCGCCGACGGTGGCGGCCTGGCTGTCGGTGGGCCGCAGGGCGTGGCCGACGCCCGCGGAGACGGCCGCGGCGCCGCCGGCGGCGAGGACGGTACGGCGGTTGACGCCCGGCGTGAGGGCGGCGACAGAGCGTGTGCGCGACATGGCGCGATCTCCCCGGGTGCGAACGCGTCGACAGGTTCGCGGGCGCTCGCTGCCGCGAACGTCCCGCTCGCTCTGGATGCTTGGCACCGGGAATGGCCTGCGCGTGAACGAGACGGCAACGCGCGACGCCGATCACCGGACGTGGATCTCGGGCCACCCCGCGCGCCCACGAGCGCTCCCCGGACGGCCGGGAGCCGGTCACGCCGTGTTCATCCGCCGGGGTAGCCGACCTCGTCCAGGCGTCCGGTGACCGGCCGCTCGCGCAGCAGCCGCAGTCCCAGGTCGACCATCGGGACCCGGGTCAGGCCGGGCACCTCCTCCAGCGCGTGCCAGGCCGCCATGTCCGTCGAGCCGCCGACCTCGTGGCGCAGTCGCCCGCCGGTGATCCGCGCCTCGTAGAACAGCCGCAGGGCGTGGTGGTCGGCGGTGCGCCGGAAGCGGCGCGGGATGCCGCGGCGGGAGGAATCGACGCCGAGCAGGCCGGTCACCTCGACGTGGTAGCCGGTCTCCTCCTCCACCTCCCGCAGCACGGTGTCGCCGGGATGCTCGCCGTGCTCCATGCCGCCGCCGGGCAGCGTCCACTCCGGCTCGCCGTCCCCGTTGATCCAGCGGGCCAGCAGCAGTTGTCCGTCCCGAACGCACATGGCGTAGGCCGCCACCCGCAACGTCTCGCGCACACCGGGACGTTAGCCCGTCGGGGAGGGATTGGCAGGCGAGTATTCGGGCGGCGACCAGCGCAACGGCACCGCCGACGGCGTCTCGATGGTCCCGGTGACCGTCATGCGGACCCGGCGCTCCCCGTCCGCCCCGAACTCCGTCCTTGCCTCGCCCGTCAGTTGCAGCGTCGTGCCCGACGTCCAGTCCAGGAACAGCGCCCCGGCCCGGGGATCGGAGGCGAGGTTGCCCAGGGACAGGAACATCGCGTTGCCGGGATAGTCCGGCCAGCTCAGCTCGCGGGGCGAATCGACGCGTACGAAGCCGGGGTTGCCGCCCCGGTGGCTGGCGTCGGCGCCGTCCCCGTGCACGGTGGCGAGGAAGAAGGTGTCCGAGGAGGCGATGAACTCCGCCTGTGCGCACGTCAGTTCGTCGCCCCGGCGGGACGGGCGCGGCCTGCGGCCGGGGAGCACCTCGTAGGACTGCCTGCGCTGGATGTACTTGGGGCAGTTGGCGAAGACCTGTTCGGCCCGCACGCTGAACCCCCTCGGTGTGGACCGGAGTTGCCCGTTGAGGCGCATGCGGCGGCGGGTACGCGGGTCGAGGGCGATGGTGCCCACGTAGGCGCCTTCCCCGGTGAGCGCCCGGGCCAGCGGGTCGGCCGGCGGCACGCCGCCCCTCACCGACATCCGGTCCGGCCCGGTCGCCCGGACGAAGCCGGGCGGCCCGGTGAGCGGCGACGCCCAGACGCGGCCCGTCTCCGGGTCGGCGGCGCCGACGACCAGCAGGGGCTGCAGCTCCAGGAAGGCCGCCGCCACCGACTTGATCCCCTGCCCCACCGCCCGGCCCACGTGGTCGGCCGTCTCGCGCACCCCGGCCCGGTCCTGCAGGGCCCGCGAGCCCTCGTGATACACGCCCATGGCTAGAAGAACCCGCAGGTCGGGGCCGCATCGTTCGGTGCGGGCAGGCCCTCCGCGCCGCTCGGCACCGAGATCTCCAGCCGCGTGCCGTCCGGGTCGTGGAAGAAGATCCCACCGGACGCCGCGCCCTCACTGTGGGCCACCACGCCCTCGTACGCGAAATCGGCGCCGTAGGCGCGCAGGGCCTCCTCGTACTCCCGGACGCGCTCGACCGAGTCGGCCTCCAGCGCCAGGTGGTGCAGGCCGGCGCGGGTGGCGTCGTAGCCGCCGTCGGCCTGCTGCCACAGCGTGAGCACGAGCTGCTCGCCGTCGCCGAGGAACGCGTACCGCCTGCCCTCTTCCTTGCCCTCGCCGACGGGGACGAAGCCCAGGACGTCCCGGTAGAAGGCGAGCGAGCGGTCGATGTCGGTGACGTTCAGGCCGATGTGGCCGGTGCGCAAGGTCATGGCTGGTCCCTTTCGACCGCGTCCTGCTGTAACCGTTGAAAATGAATTTAGTGGTTAGATTTCGAGCGTGTCAACCGGTCACGTACGCTTGAGCGGTTTGCACGGAAGGAGCGCCCCATGTCCGCCGCCGCCCGGGACCCGCGTCCGCTCACCGGCGAGCCGCTCGCGCTCGACCTGCTGAACACGCGGTGGATACGGGAGGGGGCAGTCCAGGACCTGCTCACCGACACCGACGGCCTCGCCGTGTGGCTCGACTCCGCGGGCCTGGGCGGCGGACACACCCCCGACCCCGCCACACTGCGCCACGTCCTGCAGGCCCGTGACGCACTGAAGAGGGCCGTGGACGGGTCACTGCGGGAGGGCGCCGCGGCGGTGGACACCGTCCTCGCGCACGGACGGATCCGGGCGTCGCTCACCGCCGACGGGCCCCGAGTACTGCCCGAGTTCGCCGACCCCTCGTGGGGACCGGCCTGGCTCGCGGCCCGCAACTACCTTGAACTGCTGGCCACCGCGCCCGACCGGATCCGCTCCTGCGCCCACGAGTCGTGCGTCCTGCACTTCTTCGACACCTCGCGCAACGGCACCCGCCGCTGGTGCTCGATGGCCGCCTGCGGGAACCGGGCGAAGGCTTCGCGCCACTACGCCCGTTCGAAGAACGCCTGAAACGCCGCCCACTTCATCACATTTGAGGGCATTTCACCCTGAAAGGCATCGGGGGTTTTCCCCATACATCCATATCGTTTCGGTCAACACTCCCCAAACAACTGGTGTTTACGTAAAGCTGAGCGATCGTCCGGGATTGCCTTCCGGACTGCCGCGGCCAGGGCCGATCGGCCCGGTCGTACCCAGCTCGTTCCTTTACCTACAAGGGATGCCGATGACCCACACCCCCCAGCGCGATCCGATATCGGGCGCGAGACGCGTGGCGCGCGTCGCCGTGGCCGCCGGTCTCGTCACCGCGCTCTCCGCCGCGGGGCCGATACCCATGGCCTTCTCCGCCGACGCCCCGGCCGCCGCCGCGCCGTCGGACGGCACCGTCAAGTCCGCGAACGCCAAGCTGGGTTCGGACGACGCGGACCTGCTCGCCGCGGCCAAGGCCGCCGGCGACAAGAACGTCACGATGATGATCGCCACCGCGCCCGGCAAGACCGAGCAGGTCGCCGGGGAACTGGACGCGGTCAAGGGCGGCTCGGTGGGCCGGACCTACGACAAGCTCGGCTACGTCCGCGCCACGGTCCCCACCGCCAAGGCGGACGCGGCCATCGCCGCCGCCGCCAAGCTCTCCTCCGTGCACGGCATCGACCTGCGCGACGAGATCCCGCTCGACGACCCGAGCGCCACCGGCACCGCCAAGTCGGTCACGACGGCCGAGAGTTACCCGGCGCCGGACAAGAACACCCCCGCGAAGAACCCGTACAACCCGTCCTTCGAGACGGGTGCCGTCGACTTCGTGCAGGACCACCCGAAGGCGGACGGCCGCGGGGTCACCATCGGCATCCTCGACTCCGGCGTCGACCTCGGCCACCCGGCCCTGCAGAAGACCACCACCGGCGAGCGGAAGATCGTCGACTGGGTGACCGCGACCGACCCGATCGTCGACAGCGACGCCACCTGGCGTCCGATGGTCACCTCGGTGTCCGGCCCGAGCTTCACCTACGGCGGCAAGTCCTGGACGGCACCCGCCGGGTCGTACCAGGTCAGCCTGTTCCGTGAGTCCGTCACCGCGGGCGGCGACGCCAAGGGCGACGCCAACCGGGACGGCGACACCACCGACAGCTGGGGCGTGCTGTACGACGCCGCCGCCGGCACGGTGCGCGTCGACCTCAACAACAACAACGACTTCAGCGACGACACGCCGATGAAGCCGTACAAGGACGGTTTCCAGGTCGGGTACTTCGGCACCGACGACCCGTCCACCGACGTCGTGGAGCGCCAGCCGTTCGTCGTGCAGATCCGCAAGGACGTGCCGATGGACCCCTACGGCGGCGACTGGGTCGGCAAGAAGGTCGACTTCGTCAACATCGGCGTCATCGAGTCCGAGCACGGCACGCACGTCGCCGGCATCACCTCCGCCAACGGCCTGTTCGGCGGCGAGATGAACGGCGCGGCGCCGGGCGCGAAGATCGTCTCCTCCCGTGCCTGCACCTGGAGCGGCGGCTGCACCAACGTCGCGCTCACCGAGGGCATGATCGACCTCGTCGTCAACCGCGGCGTCGACATCGTCAACATGTCGATCGGCGGCCTGCCGGCGCTCAACGACGGCAACAACGCCCGCGCCGAGCTGTACACGCGGCTCATCGACACCTACGGCGTGCAGCTGGTCATCTCGGCCGGCAACTCCGGCCCCGGCGCCAACACCATCGGCGACCCCGGCCTGGCCGACAAGGTGATCTCCGTCGGCGCCGGCATCTCCAGGGCGACCTGGGCGTCCAACTACGGCTCGGGCGTGGAGAAGAAGTACGCCATGATGCCGTTCTCCTCGCGCGGCCCGCGTGAGGACGGCGGCTTCACGCCGACCCTGGTCGCCCCGGGCGCCTCGATCAACACCACCCAGACCTGGCTGCCGGGCTCCCCGGTCGCCGAGGCGGGCTACTCGCTGCCGGCCGGCTACTCGATGCTGCAGGGCACGTCCATGGCGTCCCCGCAGGCCGCCGGTGCGAGCGCGCTGCTGCTGAGCGCCGCCAAGCAGAAGGGCATGGCCCTGACGCCGGCCACCCTGCGCACCGCGCTGACCTCGACGGCCCACCACATCAGGGGCGTCCAGGCCTACGAGGAGGGCGCGGGCCGCATCGACATCGTCGACGCCTGGGACGCCATCAGGGACGGCGCCACCGCGCACGACTACACCGTCAAGGCGCCGGTCGACACCGCGATCGACCAGTTCCTGAAGACGCCGGGCTACGGCACCGGCCTGTACGACCGCGAGGGCGGCCTGAAGGCGGGCCAGAAGAAGACGTACGACGTCACCGTCACCCGCACCTCCGGCCCCGACCGGGCCGTGCGGCACGAGCTGAGCCTCGCCAACAACGCCGGTGGCACCTTCCGGATCGTCGGCTCCGACGAGGTGAAGCTGCCGCTGAACCAGCCGGTGACCGTCAAGGTGCAGGCCGCGCCGCGGTCCGCGGGCATCAAGAGCGCGATCCTCGAGGTCGACGACCCGAAGACCGAGGGGACCGACGAGCAGATCCTCACCACGGTCGTCGTCTCGGCGCCGGTGAAGTACACCTTCTCCGCCGCGGGCACCGTGCAGCGCAACAGCTCGCAGTCGTACTTCGTGACCGTGCCGGAGGGCGCCAAGTCCCTCGAGGTCGCGATCGGCGGCCTGAAGGACAAGAGCCAGACCCGGTTCATCGCGATCCACCCGTACGGCACGCCGGTCGACACCACCTCGACGCCGTTCTGCTACAACAACTACCTCGACGGCAACGGCTGCAAGCCCGACGTGCGCGCGTACGCCGACCCGCAGCCCGGCGTCTGGGAGATCGAGGTCGAGTCGCGCCGCACCTCGCCGCTGCTCGACAACCCCTACAAGCTCGACGTCGCCGTCTACGGCGCGGCCTTCGACCCGGAGACCGTGACCGTGCCGGAGGCCAAGGTCGGCACCCCGGCCGCCGTCTCCTGGAAGGTGACGAACCAGCTCGCCGCCATCGACGGCAAGCTGGTCGGCGGCCCGCTCGGCTCGTCCAAGACCGCCCGCCCGACGATCGCGGAGGGCGAGACCCAGACCACCACGGTCGAGGTCCCCGAGGGCGCCAAGTCCCTGGACGTCGCCATCGGCAACGTCTCGGACGCGGCCGCCGACCTCGACCTGACGGTCTACGACGCGAACGGCACGCAGGTCGCCCAGTCCGCCGACGGCGACTCGGAGGAGTCGGTCTCGATCGCCTCGCCCGCCGCCGGCACGTACACCATCGAGGTCGCGGGCTACTCGGTCCCGTCCGGCTCGACCGGGTACGACTACCGGGACGTGTTCTTCTCCTCCTCGCTCGGCACCGTCACCGTCGGTGACCCGGCCGCCGTGCAGCTCGGCACGGGCGCCTCGGCGACCGTCTCCGCGAACGTCACCGCCGCGGCGGCCGCTCCGGAGGGCCGCGAGTTCTTCGGCCAGGTCCAGCTGGTGAACGCGAACGGCACGGTCGCCGGTCTCGGCAACGTGGCCATCGAGAAGGTCACGCCGTAACACCGCCGGATTCGGCCAAGGGGGCGGGCGTCCGTACGGGCGCCCGCCCCTCGTCGTGTGCGCGGTCATCCGGCGCCGTCGCACTGGAGGCCGCCGGCTGCCGGCAGCGCCCGCTCGACACGCAGCCGTCCTTCCTCCAGGGCGTCGCGGGCGGCCCCGGCACGGCCCTCGCGCTCGCCCTCGCCCTCGCCCTCGCCGTAGGGCGGATCGCCCGCGCGGTAGCTCTCGGGTCCCTCCCCGGGCAGGCTCGACACCAGGACGAGCATGCGCACCCCGGTCCGGTAGTAGGACGGGACGTTCGCCCCCTCGTCGGTGAAGGCCAGCCGCCGCTCGCCGCTCGCCGGCTTGTACCAGCGGTCCACGTCCAGCACGATCCGGTACCGGTCGCCGCCGCCCGCGGGCTCGACCCGCTCCACCGTGCCCTCCACGACGCTGCCGGAGCAGGCGATGAGCCCCTCGTAGGTGA
Organism: Streptomyces sp. NPDC020490; assembly: GCF_044335305.1. Taxonomy (NCBI): domain Bacteria; kingdom Bacillati; phylum Actinomycetota; class Actinomycetes; order Kitasatosporales; family Streptomycetaceae; genus Streptomyces; species Streptomyces sp. NPDC020490. The sequence goes on from NZ_JBIRUY010000043.1 coordinate 67,628, forward strand.
GCAAGGCGTCGGACCCGCCGTCCACGGCCCCGTTGTGGGCCACGAGGTACGCCGTGCCCGTACCCAGCAGCGCGACGGCCGCGCACGCCGCGAGGACGAACAGGCCCCGACGCCCGGGGCGCCGCCCGCGCACCGGGGTGGGCGCCGCCGTCATGTCGCGTCCCGCGGCCGCGTGCCGGTCCGCCGGGTCCCCCGGCGGTGCGCTCGAGGGTTCGCCCAGCAGGAGCGCCATCAGCTCGTCGTCCTTCTCCACCCTCATACCGCCTCTTCCACGTGCAGCCGCTCGCGCAGGACCGGCACCTGCCGCTGCGCGGCGGGCGGGGCGTCGAGCCCCACGGCGACCCCGCCGAGGGCCAGGACGGCGCGGACCCGGTCGGCCTGCGCCGCATCCAGCGGATCCGCCTCCGCCTTCGCCTTCGCCCGCCGCGGTCTCCTGATCGGCAACGGTGTTCTCCCTCTGTTCTCCCTCGTCGTGTTTCACCTATGACGTGGGAGCCGCACCGATCGTTCGACCGGTCACTCGCAGGCGATCTCGCGCGACGCGGACAGGGCTCGGGTGAGCACGGGGCGTTCGCGGGCGATGGCCTGCTCCCCGACGAGCACCTGGTCCGGGGTGGCCGAGTGCCGCGGGAGTGCCACCAGGACGCGGTCGCCCTTGTGGAGGCCCTTTTGCACCATGCCCTCGTCGAGCAGGAAGGTGATCTCCCGCTTCGTCTTCTCCGGCTTGTACGAGCGGTTCACGTGCAGGACGATCCGCTCCTGGCCGGCGCCTGCGGAGAGCTGCTCCACGCCGGTGACCTCGCCCTCGGCGACCAGGCGGGCGCAGGCGAGGTAGCCGGGATCGGCCAGGGGGGAGCCGGCGTCGGGAGCGGCCTTCGCGTTTCCGCCGCGCGCGTCCGAGCTCACGCCGGACTCGCCCTGCGCGACCAGCCAGCCCATGCCCGTCAGCACGGTCGCGACGGCGGCCGCGGCCAGCGCGCCGAAGGCGAACGCGCGCACCCGGCGCCGGGTGCGTGGTGGCCGTGGGCGTGCGGGCGCGGGGATCCCGGCGGGTGCGGAGGGCTCGGCCAGCGCCTCGCCGATCAGGCGGAGTTGCTGCCGCAGCAGCGTCACGTCCGCCTCGGCCCTGCGGTGGTCGGCCAGGAAGGCGGCGTCCGCGCGGGCTGCGTCGGGCAGGTCCTCGCCGGTGATCGCGGCCATCAGGGCGTCGTAGCCGTCGTAGCCGTCGTAGCCGTCGTAGCCGTCGTGTCCGTCGTGTCCGTCGTAGCCGTCGTAGCCCTCGTGTCCGTCGTAGCTTTCGGAGCCGTCTTTTCCGGCGTAGCTGTCGTGTCCGGCGGTCATGTCACACCACCTCGTCCTCGTGCAGGCGGGCGCGCAGGGCCCGGACCGCGGTGTGCAGCCGGCTCTTGACCGTGCCCTCCGGGACGCCGAGCTCGTCGGCGATCGAGCGGACCGGCAGGTCGGCGTAGAAGCGCAGGACGAGGACCTGGCGCTGGGCGTCGGGCAGTTCGTCGAGGCCCCGGGCGACGGCGAGGGAGAGCACGCGGGTGTCCTCGCCGGAGAGGTGTTCCGGCTGGCGCAGGGAGGCGAGACGCTCGCCGATCCGCTCCTGGCGGCGTTTGGCCCGGTGCCAGTCCATGGCCAGGTTGGAGGCGACGACGGCCGCCCACGCGGACACGTCGCGCGGCGCCTCCTTGCCGCTCGCGGCCCGCTCCAGCAGCCGCAGACGGACCTGCTGCACCCCGTCCGGCAGGTCCGTCTGCGGCACTCCGCCCAGCGCGAGCACCGCCCGCACCCTGCGTTCCTGCGCCGCGTCCAGGGGATCGTCGTCCTCCTGGGCCCGGCGGGCCTTTCTGCGCAGCACAAGCCACCCCCCTCACCGCGTTTCCCCTACGACGCCGGGGCGGGCGGAAACGTTCGCCCGAAGTCCGGGAAATCGTTCAGAGGTGTACGTCACACCACGGCGAGCGGGCCGCACAGCTTGCGGCCGACTACCGTCCGGGGGCGAATTTCTGCAGCTCAGCGGGGGTGTGGGCGGGAGTTCCACAGCCGCGGGTCACCGGCGGGCGTCCCACTCCTCGGGCATGGCGCGCAAAGAATTGGACAGGCAGGTCAGGGTCGGCCGCATGATGGAAGGGCCGCACACGCGCAGGAACACGTAGTAGGGAGCCGCAGTGAGGGTCGGAATCGTCGGAGCCACCGGTCAGGTCGGCACGGTCATGCGCAGGATCCTCGCGGAGCGCGACTTCCCCGTCACGGAGCTGCGGCTGTTCGCCTCGGCCCGTTCGGCCGGGACCGAGCTGGACGGGGTGACCGTGGAGGACGCGGCGACCGCTGACTACACCGGGCTCGACATCGTGCTGTTCTCCGCCGGCGGCGCCACCTCGAAGGCGCTGGCCGAGAAGGTCGCCTCGCAGGGCCCGGTCGTGATCGACAACTCCTCCGCCTGGCGCAAGGACCCGGAGGTGCCCCTGGTGGTCTCCGAGGTGAACCCGCACGCGATCGCGAACCGCCCCAAGGGCATCATCGCCAACCCGAACTGCACCACCATGGCCGCGATGCCGGTGCTGAAGGTGCTGCACCAGGAGGCCGGCCTGGAGGCGCTCGTGGTCGCCACCTACCAGGCCGTGTCCGGCTCGGGCCTGGCGGGCGTGGCCGAGCTGCACGGGCAGACGCAGAAGGTCGTCGCCGACGCCGACAAGCTCACCCACGACGGCGAGGCGGCCGACTTCCCCGAGCCGCAGGTCTACAAGCGGCCCATCGCCTTCAACGTGCTGCCCTTCGCGGGCAACCTCGTCGACGACGGTCTGAACGAGACCGACGAGGAGCAGAAGCTGCGCAACGAGTCCCGCAAGATCCTGGAGATCCCGGACCTGAAGGTCTCCGGCACCTGCGTGCGCGTCCCGGTCTTCACCGGCCACTCCCTCCAGGTCAACGCCCGCTTCGCCCGCCCGATCTCCCCGGAGCGCGCGACGGAGCTGCTGGCCGGCGCCCCCGGCGTGGAGCTGTCGGACATCCCGACCCCGCTGCAGGCGGCCGGCAAGGACCCCTCCTACGTCGGCCGCATCCGCCGCGACGAGACGGTGGACAACGGTCTGGCGCTGTTCATCTCCAACGACAACCTGCGCAAGGGCGCGGCCCTGAACGCGGTGCAGATCGCGGAGCTGGTGGCGGCGGAGCTGAGCGGCAAGTAACACGCACGTACGAGGTACCGCGTACGAGATGCCCCGTACGCGGTACGCGGCAGGGGCGGTCACCGGAGCCGGTGACCGCCCCTTCGCCGTCCTCGCCCTCAGAGCCCCAGGTGCCGCCGGAGCGCGGCGTCGATCTCCATCATCCGCTGTCGTGGCACCGCACCCAGCCGCCGGAGGATCCGGTCCTGAGCAACGGCCCGCACCTGCTCGCACTGGGCCTTCGAGTCCTTCGGCAGGTGGCACTCGGCCGCGCTGAGGAATACCTGGAACGACAGGACCCGCGTGGTGTTGGACGTCAGCGGCACTACGGTGATCACGCCTCGGCCGTGGCGTTCGACCGCCTGATTGGCTCCGTCGTTGGACACGATGATCGAGGGGCGCGCCTTGTCGACCCCGCTGCCGCGTACGGGCTCGTAGTCGACCAGGTAGATGTCACCGCGCCTCATCAGTGAGCCCGTCTCCGCTGAACCCGTCCCAGAACTCGGCGTCCTCGCCCGAGTCCCCCTCGGCGAAGGCCTCCGTGTACTCAGCCTCCAGCTGAGCGGCCCTCAGCAATTCAATGGCGGCGTGTATCACGGCCGACCGCGATTCGGCTTCCGTTCTGGCCGCGTACTCGTCGACGAAGGCGACATCCTCCTGGGGCAGACTCACACTGATCTTCATACCATCGATGCTACCTTCGGTAGTATCAGGTTGGCTACCCCACGTCCGGGCGTGCCTCATGGAAGGATGACCGAACCCACACATAACGAGGAGATGACCGCGTGCCTGGCACAAACCTGACTCGCGAAGAGGCGCAGCAGCGGGCGAAGCTGCTCACCGTTGACTCGTACGAGATCGATCTCGATCTCACCGGCGCGCAGGAGGGCGGCACCTACAGGTCCGTGACCACGGTGCGCTTCGGCGTCGCCGAATCCGGTGCCGAGTCCTTCATCGACCTGGTGGCCCCGACGGTCCACGAGGTGACCCTCAACGGGGACGCGCTCGACCCGGCGGAGGTCTTCCGGGATTCCCGGATCGCGCTGCCCGGTCTGCTGCAGGGGCCCAACGTCCTGCGGGTGGTGGCCGACTGCGCGTACACCAACACCGGTGAGGGTCTGCACCGGTTCGTCGACCCGGTCGACGACCAGGCGTACCTGTACACCCAGTTCGAGGTGCCGGACGCCCGCCGGGTGTTCGCGTCGTTCGAGCAGCCCGACCTGAAGGCCACCTTCCAGTTCACCGTGAAGGCGCCGACCGGCTGGACCGTCGTCTCCAACTCCCCGACGCCCGAGCCGAAGGACGACGTCTGGGTATTCGAGCCGACGCCGCGGATCTCGACGTACATCACGGCGCTGATCGTCGGCCCGTACCACAGCGTCCACAGCGTGTACGAGAAGGACGGCGTGTCCGTCCCGCTCGGTGTCTACTGCCGTCCCTCGCTCGCCGAGTTCCTCGACTCGGACGCGATCTTCGAGGTGACCCGGCAGGGCTTCGACTGGTTCCAGGAGAAGTTCGACTACGCCTACCCGTTCAAGAAGTACGACCAGCTGTTCGTGCCGGAGTTCAACGCGGGCGCGATGGAGAACGCGGGCGCGGTCACCATCCGGGACCAGTACGTCTTCCGCTCCAAGGTCACCGACGCCGCGTACGAGGTGCGCGCGGAGACGATCCTGCACGAGCTGGCCCACATGTGGTTCGGCGACCTGGTCACCATGGAGTGGTGGAACGACCTGTGGCTGAACGAGTCGTTCGCCACCTACACCTCCATCGCCTGCCAGGCGCACCACCCCGAGTCGCGCTGGCCGCACTCCTGGACGACGTTCGCCAACTCCATGAAGACGTGGGCGTACCGGCAGGACCAACTGCCCTCCACGCACCCGATCATGGCGGACATCCGCGACCTGGACGACGTGCTCGTCAACTTCGACGGCATCACCTACGCCAAGGGCGCCAGCGTCCTGAAGCAGCTGGTGGCGTACGTCGGCATGGACGAGTTCTTCCGGGGCGTGCAGGCGTACTTCAAGGCGCACGCCTTCGGCAACACCCGCCTGTCCGACCTGCTCGGCGCGCTGGAGGAGACCTCCGGGCGCGACCTGAAGGCCTGGTCGAAGGCGTGGCTGGAGACGGCGGGCATCAACGTCCTGCGTCCCGAGATCGAGACGGACGGCGAGGGCGTCATCACGTCCTTCGCGATCCGCCAGGAGGCCCCCGCGCTGCCCGCCGGCGCCAAGGGCGAGCCGACCCTGCGCCCGCACCGCATCGCGATCGGCCTGTACGACCGCGACGCCGCGAACGGCAAGCTGGTGCGCACGGACCGCGTCGAGCTGGACGTCGACGGCGAGCTGACCGCCGTGCCGCAGCTGACCGGCCGGCGCCGCCCGGACGTCGTGCTGCTCAACGACGACGACCTGTCGTACGCCAAGGTCCGCCTGGACGAGCAGTCGCTGGCGTTCGTCACCGAGCACCTCGGCGACTTCGAGTCCTCCCTCCCGCGCGCCCTGTGCTGGGCGTCGGCCTGGGACATGACCCGGGACGCGGAGCTGGCCACCCGCGACTACCTGTCGCTGGTGCTGTCCGGCATCGGCAAGGAGTCCGACATCGGCGTCGTGCAGTCGCTGCAGCGCCAGGTGAAGCTGGCGATCGACCTGTACGCCGACCCGGCCGCCCGTGAGGCGCTGCTGACCCGCTGGACCGACGCCACGCTGGCCCACCTGCGGTCGGCCGCGCCGGGCGGCGACCACCAGCTGGCGTGGGCGCGCGCGTTCGCGGCGACGGCCCGCACGCCGGAGCAGCTGGACCTGCTGGAGGCCCTGCTGGACGGCTCGCAGACGATCGAGGGCCTGGTCGTCGACACCGAACTGCGGTGGGCGTTCGTGGAGCGGCTCGCCGCCGTCGGCCGTTTCGACGAGGCGGAGATCGGGGCGGAGTACGAGCGGGACAAGACGGCCGCCGGCGAGCGCCACGCGGCGGCCTCCCGCGCCGCCCGCCCGACCCCGGAGGCGAAGGCGGAGGCCTGGGCGTCGGTCGTGGAGTCCGACAAGCTGCCCAACGCCGTGCAGGAGGCGGTCATCGGCGGCTTCGTGCAGACGGACCAGCGCGAGCTGCTGGCGCCGTACACCGCGAAGTACTTCGAGGTGGTCAAGGGCATCTGGGAGTCGCGCTCGCACGAGATGGCACAGCAGATCGTGGTCGGGCTGTACCCGTCGATCCAGGTGTCCCAGGACACCCTGGACCGGACGGACGCCTGGCTGGCCTCCGCCGAGCCGGTCGCGGCCCTGCGGCGCCTGGTCTCCGAGTCCCGCTCGGGCGTGGAGCGCGCGCTGAAGGCGCAGGCGGCGGACGCGCGGTAGACGCGGCACACGCGGCAGACGCGGCACACGCGGTAGACGCGGCTCGATCCCCCGTTGCGGCGGGGCGCCCGGCAGCGGGCGCCCCGCCGGCGGCTTGTGCGGTGCGGGTCGCCTCCGCCGAGACCGTCGGTGTGATCGGCCGCCACCTGGGCCTGCCGGTGACCGGAGGGGCGCTACTTCAAGGAGTAGGCCGTGCGCCGGCGGCGGGGGTCAGGTGCGGCGCGCCGGTTGCGTCCGTGCCGGTCTCGTTCACGCCGCTCCCGTCCGTGCCGGTTCCGTTCACCGGGTCGCCGTGACGGCCCGGTCCGGTGGGGTTCGGGCGGCGGCCGCGTCCTCCGGCCGTGCGCGGGGCGGGTTGCCTCGCGGTCGTGCGCGGGGCGGGTTGCCTCGCGGTCGTGCGCGGGGCGAGTTGTCCCGCCATCGTCGCTCCGAGCGCCAGCGCCATGCCCGTCAGCTGGAGCGGGGTCAGCGTCTGGCCCAGGGCGGCCCAGCCGACCACCGCGGCCGTCAGCGGGGACAGCGGGCCGAGGAAGGTGACCTGGGTGGCGGTGAGCCGGCCGATGCCGCGGAACCACAGCCAGTAGGCGACGGCGGTGTTGGCGAGCGCGAGGTAGAGGCAGCCGCCCACCGCACCGGCGTCCAGGGCCGGCGGCGGGCCTTCGACCAGCAGCGCGAGCGGGGCGATGAGCAGGCCGCCGGCGGTCAGCTGCCAGCCGGTGAGCGCCAGCGGGCCCACGCCGGCCGGGCGGCCCCACTTCTTGGTCAGCACCGTGCCGGTGGACATCGACGCGGTGGAGGCGAGCGCGGCCAGCACGCCGACGGGGTCGAGCGCCCCGGCCGCCCTCAGCACGACCAGGCTGACCCCGAAGGCGGCCACGACCCCGGTCAGCACCGAGCGCGCCGACGGCCGCTGCCCCAGCAACGGCGCCGACAGCCCGACCACGAACAGCGGCCCGACCGAGCCGACGACCGCCGCCAGCCCGCCCGGCAGCCGGTACGCCGACAGGAACAGCAGCGGGAAGAACACCCCGATGTTCAGCGCACCGAGCACGGCCGACCGCCACCACCAGGCGCCGCGGGGCAGCACCCGGGCCAGGGCGAGCAGCAGCAGACCGGCGGGCAGGGCCCGGACCAGGGCGACGAACAGGGGGCGGTCCGGTGGCAGCAGCTCGGTGGTGACGGCGTAGGTGGTGCCCCAGGAGATGGGGGCCAGGGCGGTGAGCAGCGCGGTCGTGGATGTCGCGGATCTCGCGGACCCCGCGGATGTCGGGGACGTCGCCGACGTCAGGGAGCGTCCCATGGCAGGACCCCTCTCAATTAGCTTGGTTGCAAGTAGCTTAGCCCTAAGCTACTTTTCGTCAAGCCACTTTCTTGCGGCCGACCGGTAGCGGGGCGGATACTCACCGCATGAACGCAGAGCCCAGGGACGCCGTGGACGCGATCATCGAACAGTGGGCGCAGGTCCGCCCCGACCTCGACACCACCGCGATGGAGGTCTTCGGGCGGATCTACCGCATCTCCCGCGCCATGGGCGACCGGGTGGAGAAGGCCTACGCCCCCTACGGCATCTCCCGCGGCGAGTTCGACGTCCTCGCCACCCTGCGCCGGTCCGGCGAGCCCTACACCCTCTCGCCCCGCCGCCTCTCGGAGACGCTGATGCTCACCACGGGCGGCATGACGGGCCGGCTCGACAAACTGGAACGCGCCGGCCTGCTGCGCCGCTCCCCCGACCCGCACGACCGCCGGGGCCTGCAGGTGACCCTGACCGACAAGGGACTGCGGCTCATCGACGAGGCCGTCGGCGCGGGCCTCGCCATTCAGAGGGAGGCCCTGTCCACTCTCCTGGACGCCGAACAGGCCGGCCAACTGGCCGGCCTGCTGAGGAAGTTGCTCGCCGGGACGCCCGGCCCGCAGTAGCAGTAGCGGTCGGGCGCGGGAAGCCCGGTCAGTACGGGCGCGGGAAGCCCGGTCAGTACGTCAGCCCACGTGCGCCGCGAGTCCGGGCGCCCCCACGTGCGCGGCGAGCGCGTTCTCGATCGTCCGGGCGTCCGCCTCGTCCGCGGCCCAGGCCACGTACCCGTCGGGGCGCACCAGCACCGTCGTACGGCGGTCGCTCGCCCAGCGTTCCACCGCGAGCCGGTCCTTGCGGGCGCCGTCGCCCTCGTAGATCTCCGGGGTGATCAGCACGAACCGGCCGCCGCGCAGGGCCTCGTAGAGGCGGCCGCCCTGCAGGGCGACGTCCGGGACGCGGGTGCCGGCCAGCCGGTGGGCGCCGCGCGGGGCGGGGTAGCGGTAGCCGATGCCGGCGACCTGGGCGGCGAGCGCCTGGCCGGCCGGGGCGACGGTGTTGAGGCACGTGGTCAGCGCCGCCCGCGCCGCCCGTGTCCAGGGCCGGTTCGCCATGGCGAGGCGGATCAGGCCGCCGCTGCTGCGCAGGACCGACTTGCCGACGGGGTGGCGTTCGGCCTGGTAGGTGTCGAGCAGGGCCGGGTCCGCGTGGCCCTGCGCCACGGCGGCCAGCTTCCAGCTCAGGTTGGCCGCGTCCTGCAGCCCGGTGTTCATGCCCTGGCCGCCGGCCGGGGTGTGGACGTGGGCGGCGTCCCCGGCGAGGAAGACCCGGCCCACGCGGTAGGCGGGCGCCTGGCGTTCGTCGCTGTGGAAGCGGGACATCCAGCGGGCGTCGTGCATGCCGTAGTCGGTGCCGAGGGCGAGACGGGTGATCTCCTTGATCTCGTCGAGACCGAGGGGCGCGTCCTCGGGGATGTCGTGGCCGCGGCGCCAGCCGATCACGCGGTGGTAGCCGTCGCCGAAGGGCGCGAGGAAGGCGAAGGCGTCACCGACGGCGTTGACGGTCAGCAGCGTCTCGGGCGGCTCGGCCAGCCGCACGTCGGCGAGGACGACGGAACGGATCACGGAGCGGCCGGGGAAGGGCAGCCCGACCGCCTGCCGCACGATGCTGCGCATGCCGTCGGCGCCGACGACGTACGCGGCCCGCAGCGTCTCCGCCGCTCCCCCGGGACCGCGGACCTCGACGCTCACGCCGTCCGCGTCCTGCGCGATCCCGGTCACCTCGGTCTCGTGGCGGAACTCCACCCCCGCCTCGACCGCGCGCCGCTCCAGGACCTTCTCCACCTCGTACTGCGGGATGACGAGGATGTGGTTGAAGCGGCTGGGGAGAGCGGCGAGGTCGACGGCGAGGTGGGTGAAGAGGCGGAGGTGGTCCAGCGGGCGGCCGACCGCCTCCAGCTCGTCGGCGAGGGCGCGGGCGTCGAGCTGCTCGAGGGTGCGGGCGTGCAGGATGAAGGCGCGGGAGAGGTTGCTGATGTGGTGCGGCCGCTTCTCGAGGACGGTGACCGGGACGCCGGCGGTGGCGAGGTCGCCCGCCAGCAGCAGGCCGGTGGGCCCTGAGCCGACGACGATCACGGGAGCGGCGGGGCCGTTCTCGTGGGTGGCGGTGCCGTTCCGGGGGGTGGCGGTGCCGTTCATGGTGCCCTCCTGATGCCTACGCCTATGGGCTCAACAGTCGTGGGCCAACGCCTGTTGGCCAACAACCGTTGCCCAACGCTTGTTGGCCAACGCTCGTTGACGACGATACGGGTACCCGCGAATCGAGGTCAACACTTGTTGGCAAACGGGTGTTGGCATACGCTCGTGGGCATGAACGGGAGCAGCAGCACCTCGAACACCAGGAGCACCACAAGCACCGCGAGCACCAGGAAGACCACGAACACCGCGAAAGCCGGCGAGCACGGCCCGGACGGCAACGGCCCGGGCGGCAACGGCCCGGGCGGCAACGGCCCGGGCGGCAACGGCCCGGGCGGCAACCACCTGGGCGGCAACGGCCCGGGCGGCGACAGCGACACCGCCCACACCGCCCACGCCGCCCATGCCGCCCATGCCTCACAGGCCCCGCAAGTCCCCCGCACCCGCCGCCGTTCCGACGCCACCCGCGAGGCGATCCTCGCCGCGGCCCGCGAGCGCTTCGCGGCCGACGGCTACGAACGGGCCACCATCCGCGCCATCGCCAAGGACGCGCGCATCGACCCGTCGATGGTGATGCGCTACTACGGCACCAAAGAGGGCCTGTTCGCGGCGGCCGTCTCCGTCGACCTGAAACTGCCCGACCTCGGCTTCCTGCCCCGCGAGGAGGTCGGCCGGGCGCTGGTGACCCACTTCCTCGAACTGTGGGAGGCGAACGAGGAGCTCACCGCCCTGCTCCGGGTGGGCGCGGCCGGGCAGGCGGGGGCCGAGCGGATGCAGGGCATCTTCCGGGAGCAGCTGCTGCCGGTCGCCCGCCAGGTGTGCCCGGACCCCGAGCAGGTCCCGGCGCGGGCGGCGCTCGGTGCGACGCAGCTGCTCGGGCTGGCGCTGACCCGTTACGTGCTGCGGCTGCCGTCGGCCGTGGAACTGACCCGCGAGGAGATCGTGGCGTGGCTGGCCCCCACGGTCCAGCGCTACCTGACCGCGCCCCACCCGTGACCGGACATCCCGTGACCGGGCATCAGTGACTAGACGAGTAAGTCCTATGTCCTGGGCTGACGATCAGGCGTGAACAGAGGGTGTTCAAGATCATGTTGTGACGCAAGATCTGAACACCCTCTTG
>NZ_JBIRUY010000044.1:0-73119 GCF_044335305.1 Streptomyces sp. NPDC020490
TTGGAAGGGTCGGAGCTGACGGCGGAGTACTGGTACGACAACTGCCGGCAGCCGGTGTCCTTCGAACCCGTGGTGCGGCGTCTGCTGGCCGAGGGGTATCGGGCGTTCGTCGAGTGCAGTGCTCATCCGGTGTTGGTGTACGGGGTGGAGGAGACGGCTCAGGACGCGGGTGTGGAGGTGTGTGCGACGGGCTCCCTGCGTCGTGGTGAGGGCGGCCTGGCGCGTTTGTACGCCTCGCTCGGTACTGCCTGGAGCCGCGGCGTCCCCGTCGACTGGACCACCCTGTACACCGGACGCGGCGCCCGCCGCGCCGACCTCCCGACGTACGCCTTCCAGCGCGCCAGTTACTGGCTCTCCGCAGCCCCCGCCCAGCCCGACCCGGTCCCCGCCACCGCCGCCGACGAGACCGAGGCGCGGTTCTGGCAGGCCGTGGAGGCCGAGGACCTGGAGTCGCTCGCGGGTACGCTCGACCTCGCCGAGCGGCGGGCGCTCGGTGAACTGCTGCCCGAACTGGCCGCCTGGCGCCGCCGCAGCCGGGAGCGCGCCACCCTCGACTCCTGGCGCTACAAGGTGACCTGGACCCCGGTGCCCGTACCGGCCACCCCGACGCGCCTCGGCACCTGGCTGATCGTCACCTCCGAGCAGACCGGCGGGTCCGCCGCCGCGGCGCTCGCCGCCCACGCCGAGACCGTCACCCTGGAGATCGACCCCGCGCGGGCCGCGGCCGCGGGGACGCGCGAAGCCCTCGCCGCGCGGCTCGCGGACACGGTCTCCGCGCTGCCGCGCCTGGACGGCGTGCTGGCACTGCTCGGACCGGACGAGCAGCCGGGCGGGGCCGCCGCCACCGCCCTCGTCCTCGCCCAGGCACTCGTCGACGCCCAGGTCACCGCGCCCCTGTGGTGCGCCACCCGGGGAGCGGTCGCCGCCGGCCGGGCCGACCGGGCGCCTGTGCCCGCACAGGCCGCGGTGTGGGGGCTCGGCCGGGTCCTGGCCCTCGAACACCCCGCCACATGGGGCGGCCTCGTCGACCTGCCCGACCCCCTCGACGAGCGGGCCACGGCCCGGCTCACCCATGTCCTCGCCGGCGACCTCGGCGACGAGGACCAACTCGCCCTGCGTACCAGCGGAGTGCTCGCCCGGCGGCTGACCCGTGCCCCGCTCGGGGACGGCGAGCCGGTGCGGCGCTGGCAGCCACGCGGCACCGTCCTGGTCACCGGCGGCACCGGCGGCGTCGGCGCCCGGGTCGCCCGGCGTCTCGCGGCCGGCGGCGCCCGGCACCTGGTGCTGACCAGCCGCCGCGGCCCGCAGGCGCCCGGAGCCGCCGGACTCGCCGACGAGATCCGCGCGCTGGGCGCCGAAGTCACCCTCGCCGCCTGCGACATGGCCGACCGCGAGCAGGTACGGGCCGTCCTCGACGCGATCCCGGCCGAGACCCCGCTGACCGCCGTCGTCCACGCCGTCGGCGTACCGCAGTACACGCTCGCCACCGACACCACCGCCGAGGAGTTCCGGCAGCTCGCCGCGGGCAAGGCCGACGGCGCCCGGCACCTCGACGAACTCCTCGGCGACACCGAACTCGACGCGTTCGTGCTGTTCTCCTCCAACTCCGGCGTCTGGGGCGCCGCCCGGCACTCCGCGTACGCCGCCGCCAACGCGTTCCTCGACGCGCTCGCCGCCCGGCGCCGCGCCCGCGGCCTCACCGCCACCTCGCTCGCCTGGGGCGCCTGGGGCGGCGGCGGGATGATGGAACTCGACGGCGCCGGCGCCTACATGCGCCGCCGCGGCGTGCTGGAGATGGACCCCGAACTCGCCCTGGACGCCATGGTCCGGGCCGTCGAACACGACGACACGTTCGTCGCCGTCGCCGACGTCGACTGGACCCGGTTCGCCCCCGGCTTCACCTCCGAGCGGCCCAGCCCGCTCATCGCCGACCTGCCCGACGTCCGCGCCACCCGGGCCGTACCCGAACAGGCCCCGCCCGCCGAGGAGTCCGCCTCCGCACTGGTGCGCAGGCTGCGGGCCGCGCCGCCGGCCGAGCGCGGCGGCCTGCTCGCCGACCTGGTGCGCACCGAGGCCGCCGGCGTCCTCGGGCACCCCTCCGCGGACGCCGTCGAACCCGGGCGGCCCTTCAAGGACCTCGGCTTCGACTCGCTGACCGTCGTGGAACTGCGCAACCGCGTCACCACCGTCACCGGCCTGAAACTGCCCGCCACCCTCGTCTACGACCACCCCACCCCGCAGGCCCTCGCCCGCTTCCTGGAAGCCGAACTCCTCGGCGAGCCTGACGAGTCGGCGCCCGCCGCGGCCGCGGTGCCCGCCGCGCCCGCCGCGGCGCGGGACGACGACCCGGTCGTCGTGGTCGGCATGAGCTGCCGGCTGCCCGGCGGCATCGAGAGCCCCGACCGGCTGTGGCAGGCCGTCGCCGCCGGCGAGGACCTCGTCGGCGACCTGCCCCGCGACCGCGGCTGGACCTCCACCGACGACGGCGACCTGCAGGCCGTGCGGACGCTCAGCCAGGCCGGACTGCTCAGCGGCGTCGGCGGGTTCGACGCGGCCTTCTTCGGCATCTCCGAGCAGGAGGCGCTCGTCATGGACCCGCAGCAGCGGCTCCTGCTGGAGACCGCCTGGGAGGCGTTCGAACACGCCGGCGTCGACCCGCGCGGCCGCGCCGACGAACAGATCGGCCTGTACGTCGGCGTCGGCTACCAGGGCTTCGTCCCGCGCGGGCGCATCCCCGAGGAGAGCGAGGCCCACCTCGGCGGCGGCATCGCGCCCGCCATCGCCTCCGGCCGCCTCGCCTACGCCCTCGACCTGCACGGCCCCACCCTCACCGTCGACACCGGCTGCTCCTCCTCCGCCGTCGCCCTGCACCTGGCCGTGCAGTCGGTACGCCGCGGCGAGTGCGGCATGGCCCTCGCGGGCGGCGCCACCGTGCTGTCCCAGCCGGTCGCCTGGCACCACATGGGCGGCGCCGCCGCCGACGGACGCTGCAAGCCGTTCTCCGAGGACGCCGACGGCACCGGCTGGGGCGAGGGCGTCGGCATGGTCGTCGTCGAGCGGCTCTCCCGCGCCCGCCGCCTCGGCCACCGCGTCCTCGCCGTCGTACGCGGCAGCGCCGTCAACCACCACGGCGCCACCAACGGGCTCACCGCCCCGAGCAGCAGCTCCCAGCGGCAGCTCATCCACCAGGCGCTCGCCGACGCCGGCCTGACCGCCGAGCAGATCGACGCCGTCGAGGGACACGGCACCGGCACCCCGCTCGGCGACGCCGTCGAGGCCGAGGCGCTCCTCGCCGCCTACGGCCGCGGCCGCCCCGCCGACCGCCCGCTGCTGCTGTCCACGGTGAAGTCCAACATCGGCCACCCGCAGTCCGCCTCCGGCGTCGTCGGCGTCATCAAGACGGTCCTGTCCCTGCGCCACGGGCTGCTCCCGCAGACCCTCAACGTCAAGGAACCCACCAGCCGCGTCGACTGGTCGTCGGGCACCGTCCGTCTCGTCACCGAGGCCACCCCGTGGCCCGACACCGGCCGCCCGCGCCGGGCGGGGGTCACCTCCCTGGGGGCGAGCGGCACACAGGCCCACTTCATCCTGGAGGAGGCGCCGGCCGGGAGCGAGGAGAAGCCCGCCGCGGCGGACACCCCGGGCCCCCGGAGCGGCACCGGACGGACCGCGGCCGGCCGTGCGCACGACGGCGCCGCCCTGCCCGTCCTGCCCGTACCCCTCTCCGCCCGCACCCCCGACGCCCTGCGCGCCCAGGCCGCCCGCCTGCGCGCCGCCCTGGACGGCGCCGGCGCACCCGGCCCAGCCGACGCCGGCTACACCCTCGCCGTCGGCCGCGCGGCCTTCGAGCACCGCGCCGTCGTCCTCGCCCCGGACCGCGCCGGACTCCTGGAAGCCCTGCGGGCCGTGGAGGACGGCGCGGACCACCCGCACGTCACCACCGCGGCGGACCCGTCCCTCACCTTCCACGGCACCCCGGCCGCCGCGGAGGCGCTGTACGCCGCTTACCCCGTCTACGCCGAGGCCCTGGACCACGTACGCGCCCACCTGGACGTCCGGATCGCCGCCCCGCTGCCGCCGCTCGCCGAGGCGTTCGCGCACGAGACGGCCCTGCACAGGCTCCACGAGGACTGGGGCCTGCTGCCGCAGGCACTTACCGCCCACGGTCCCGGCCGGCTCGCCGCCGCCCACGCCGCGGGCGTCCTCGGCCTGGAGGACGCCGTCGGCCTGCTCGCCGCCCACGCCGAGGGCGCCGCCGGGCCGGCCGTCGAGGTGAGCGAGCCGCGCGTGCCGGTCGTCGACGCGGTCACGGGGGAGCGGATCGGCGCCGCCGGCCTCATCGATCCGGACACCTGGACCCCTGCCCCCGGCAGCGGCGGCACGGCGGACGCCGACGGCGTCACCGAGGCCCTGCGCGCGGCCGCCCGCTTCCACGTCGCGGGCCGGCCCGTCGACTGGGCGGCGGTGTTCACGCCGACCGGAGCCCGCCTCACCGACCTGCCCACCTACCCCTTCCAACGGCGCCGCTACTGGCTGTTCGGCTGAAGCGGCCCCACGAACGGCGCGTCACCGGTCCCGACCGGGCGCCGAACCAACCACCACCGGAGGAGAAGAACCATGCTGGACGAGCAGAAGCGCAAGGAGATCATCGCGGCGTACTTCCGCAAGGTGAACGAGGGTGACGTGGACGCCATCCTCACCCACTTCACCGAGGACGCCCGCATCGAGGACCCCGTCGGCCGTGAGCCGCGCGTCGGCCGCGCCGCACAGCGCGAGTACTTCATGAGCAACATCGCCGCCGAGGTCACCGTCGAGCCGGGCCACGCGTCGGCCGGCCAGGACGGCAAGCAGGTCGCCGTGCCGGTCGCCGCGACGATGACGAACATCCTCGACCCCAACCGCGCGCGCACCAACATCAACGCCGTCGACATCTTCACCATCAACGCCGACGGCCTCATCGAGGACATGCGAGTCTTCTGGGGCATGAGCGACATCGGCGTCTGAGCGGTCCCGCACCGCGCACCGGCGCCCGAGCGGCCCCCGGCACCAGCGCAGCAGCGCAGGAAGAGAAGGAGACGGTACGCCCATGAGCAGCACCGACGAGCACAGCGAGCTGTGGATACGCAACTTCCACCCCGCGCCGCGACACCCGCACCGCCTGGTGCTGCTGCCGCACGCCGGAGGATCCGCCTCCTTCTTCTTCCCGTTCTCACGCGAACTGTCCGCGCACACCGACGTGTCGGCCGTGCAGTACCCCGGCCGCCAGGAGCGGCGGGCCGAACCGCTGCTGGACAGCGTCGACGCCCTCGTCGACCAGATCCACCGCGCACTCCTGCCCCTCGCGGACAAGCCGCTCGTCCTGTTCGGCCACAGCATGGGCGCGGTGCTGTCCTTCGAACTCGCCCGCAGGATCGAGGCGGAGGGGCGGATCCCCTTCCTCGGACTGATCGCCTCCGGCCGCCGCTCCCCCCTCGTCCACCGCGAGGAGAACGTGCACACCCGCGGCGACGAGGCACTCATCGCCGAGATCCGCGCCCTGAGCGGCACCGACGCCGGCGTCCTCGCCGACGACGAACTGCTGCGCATGGTGCTGCCCGCGATCCGCAGCGACTACAAGGCGATCGAGACCTACCGCTACCGGCCCGAGGGGCCCGGGCCCGCGCTCGGCTGCCCCGTCAGCGTCCTGACCGGGGAGTCCGACCCCCGGGTCAGCCTCGACGAGGCGATGGCCTGGAAGGACCTGACGCGCGGGAAGTTCGCCTTCCGCAGCTTCCCCGGAGGGCACTTCTACCTCACCCCGCAGCGGGACGCCGTGGTCCGGGCGATCGTCGAGGACCTCACGACGTTCTTCCGGCTCCCGGTCAGCTGACCGCCCGGCCCTCACACCGACCGACGATCCGAGATGGGTGTTTCATGGAGACCAAACAGGTGCAGTTCAGCGCCGAGACCCGCAACCTCCTGGTGGCCCTGTACTCGCGGGCCCATGACGCCAAGTCGGACCGTCCGATCCTCGGCGACCGGCTCGCCGCGCGGGCCGTGGAGTCCATCGAGGACTACGACCGGCTGAAGACCCAGCTGAAGATGCGCGACGACGACGCCATCGCCCTCGCCATCCGCGGGCTGGAGTTCGACCGCTGGGTCCGTGACTTCCTCGCGCGCAACCCGCGCTCCGTCGTACTGCACCTCGGGGCGGGCCTGGACGGCCGCGTCTTCCGCATCGACCCGTCCGACGACGTCGAGTGGTACGACCTCGACCTGCCGGAGATCGCGCAGCTGTACCGCGACCTTTTCCCGCGGCGCGACCGCCACCACCATGTCATCGGCGCCTCCGCCCTGGACCCGGCGTGGCTGGCGGACATCCCCGCCGACCGTCCCGTCCTGGTCGTGGCCGAGGGCCTGCTCGTGTACTTCACCGAGGACGAGGTGCGCGACCTCGTCACCCGCCTGGTGAACCGCTTCCCCTCCGGCGAGCTGCTGTTCGACGCCTACACCCCGTTCTCGGTGAAGGCGATGAACAAGCACTGGACGGTCAAGGCGACCGGCAAGTACTTCGTCTGGGGCCTCCAGGACCCCAAGTCCCTGGAGGAGTGGGCGCCCGGCGTCAAACACCTGCTCGAGTGGACCTTCACGGACTCCCCGTACGTGGCACATATGCCGTGGACGTCCCGGATCATGTGCAGGATCATGAACGCGATCCCGGTCCTGCGGAAGTACAACCGCGTTATGCGGTACAGCTTCTGACGGATCATCATCATTCGGCGGCCGAGAGGGGGCGGGGTGGACGGCGAGCCGCTGACGGCCGGTGGTGAGCGCCCCTCACCGTGCCCCACCGTCCGCTCCGGCCGCCGAAGACACCCGCATCCGACCACCCAGGGGGCCCCGTGAGATCTGCTCTGCTTCCCTTGTCCGGCACCGTCGCGCTCGCCCTGCTGCTGGCGGCCCCGCCCGCCCACACCGCGCCCGCCCACCGCACCGGGCCGGTGGCGGCCGGCCGCACCACCGGGCCGGCCGACACCACGGTCCGCATCCCGCTCCAGGGCGCCGTCAACGCCCGCGACCTGGGCGGGCACCGCACCTGGACGGGCGCCCAGGTCGCCTACGGCCGCGTCCTGCGGTCCGACGCCCTGAACCGGCTCACCGACGCCGACCTGGACACCCTGGCCGCGCTGGGTGTGACGACCGTCGTGGACCTGCGGACGCCGCAGGAGGCCGCTCAGGGCCCCGACCGCCTCCCGCCCGGCGCCACGGCACTGTCCCGCCCCGTCGACGACCACAGCCTGTACCGGACCATCGCCACCGCCATCGCCTCCAAGGACCCGGTCCTGCAGCAGCAGATGCTCGGCGACGGCAAGGCCGAGCAGCTGATGACGGCCGCGTACGAGGGCTTCGTCACCGACCCCGCCAACCGGGCCGCGTTCGCCACCGCCCTGCGCGACATCGCGGGCGCCCAGGGCCCGGTGCTGGTGCACTGCTCCTCGGGCAAGGACCGCACCGGCTGGCTCGCCTACGTCCTCCTGCGCACCCTCGGCGTGCCCGCCGCGGAGGCCGAGCGCGACTACCTGCTGTCCAACGCCTACCGGGCCGACGCCGACCGGCAGGCCCGCGACTACCTCAAGTCGGCCGGCTACATGGAGAACCCCGATCTGCTGATCCCCCTCCAGCAGGTCCGCGAGGCCTACCTGCGGGCGGCCGTGGAGCGGATGGAGCGCGACTACGGCGGCCTGCACGGCTACCTCACCGACGGCCTGGGCCTGACTCCGCGAACCCTGGTGGCCCTGCAACGGCGCCTGGTCCGCCACCACCCGTGACGCCGCGCCCCTGACCGAACACGCGGACCCGGAACACGCGTGACCAGAAAGCCGCGTGACCTGAGGCGTGCTGACCTGAAGCGCACTGACCAGAAGCGCGCGTGACCAGGAACAAGCGGGACCAGAAGCGCGCGTGACCAGGAACACCCGGAACCGGGAACACGCGGGACCAGAAGCGTGCGGGCCGGACACGTGATGTGTCCGGCCCGCACGGCTGTCCTCGTCCCCGGCGTCACAACTCCGGCGCCAGTACCACCCCCGTACCCGTCTCCGTCACCCGGATCGCCTCCAGCGGGCAGTTCTCCGCCGCGTCCAGGACCGCCGTATCCGGCTCCACCGACTCCCGGACCGCCTGCGAGCGGCCCTTGACGAGGGCGAAGTGCTCCGGCGCCGAGTGCACGCACATGCCCGTGCCCGCGCACGCCGTCCGGTCGACGCTCACCGCCCACCGCGTGCCGGCCGTGACGGCCGCCTCCCCGTCGCTCACCACTGCACCGGCAGGGACAGCGGGCCCCGCACGAGCAGACTGGACCGCCACCGGATGGCGTCGTCGGCGACCGCGAGCCGCAGATCGGGGAACCGGTCCAGGACCACCCGCAGGGCGACTCCCAGCTCCATGTGGGCCAGCTGGGCGCCGGCGCAGAAGTGCACCCCGTGGCCGAAACCCATGTGGTGGTTGTCCTCGCGGGTCAGATCCAGGGCGTCCGGATCCGCGAACACCGCGTCGTCCCGGTTGGCCGAATGGATGTGCACGTACACGGCGTCACCGCGGGAGATCGGCACCCCGCCGATCTCCAGGTCCTCGGTGGCGATCATCGCCGCGTGGTGGCCGGTTCCCAGCGGGATGTACCGCATCAGCTCGTCCACCGCGAGCGGCAGCAGCTCCGGCCGCCGCCGCAGCAGCGCCAGCTGCTCGGGGTGACGCAGCAGCGTGTAGACGAAGTTGGTGATCTGGTTCGCGGTGGTCTCGTGGCCGCCGGCGAGCAGGACGACCGTCAGCGAGACCAACTCCTGCTCGGTCAGGCGGTCGCCGTCGTCCCGCGCCTGGATGAGCGCCGACAGCAGGTCGCCGCCGGGCCGCTGCCGGCGGTCGGCGATCAGCCGCGAGATGTAGCCGACGAGCTCGTTGATGCGCCCGGTGAACTCGTGGTGCGGCAGCGTGTCGCCCTGCATCAGCGCGTCGGCGCCCCGCCGGAACACTCCGCGGTCCGAGTACGGCACACCGAGCAGCTCGCAGATCACCCGCGTCGGCAGCGGCCAGGAGAAGTGCTCCACGAAGTCGGCGGGCGACCCCTTGTGGGCCAGGTTCTCAGCCAGTTCGGCGGCGATCGACTCGACCTTGGGACGCAGCTCCTCCACCCGGCGTTTGGTGAACGCCCTCGTCAGCAGACGTCGCAGTCGGGAATGGTCCGGAGGGTCCATGTACATGATGCCTTCGGGGCCGACGCGCATCTCCTGACGGCGCGGCACATCGGCGTTGACCACGGCGGCCCGGCTCAGCCGGGGGTCGGCCAGGGCCGCTCTGACATCGCTGTACCGGGTGACGAGCCAGGCGTCCCCGCCGTACGGCAGCGTCACGCGGCTGACCGGTTCCTCCCTGCGAAGATCAGCCAGAATCGGCTCGATTTCCAGCCCGTTGACGGGAGTGAAGGGAAAATGCCGGGCTGCTGGGCATCTGGTTGGCGAAGGCATGAAACTCCTTGAAGGAGGGGGCTGCGTGGCCCTACAACGGTCCGAGTCCCGCTCGATGCCGGTCAACCCCTACCGGGAACCCCTAGCGACCCTTGAATGCCGGTTTCCGTGCCGGGGGAGATTGCTGTCGCCAACGCCCCGCGGAACCCTGAACCGGGCGCCTGCCGCCGTCGAGCCGTCAGCCGGACGGACCGCGCGGGGCCGCGGGGGAACAACCGGCGCGACCGCGGGCCGGTGTTCCGCCGGTGACGGCGGGACGCCGGCGGACTACGACTCGGGTGAAAGGTGGTGCGCGGGTGGCGCACACGGATGACGCGGTTACCGCGTCCGGACTCGTCAAGACATTCGGCCGCACACGGGCCCTGGACGGCCTCGACCTGACGGTGCGCAGGGGTGAGGTGCACGGCTTCCTCGGACCGAACGGTGCGGGCAAGTCCACCACGATCCGCGCCCTGCTCGGGCTGCTCCGGCTCGACGGCGGCCAGGCCACCCTGCTCGGCAAGGACCCCCGGCGCGACGCCGTCGAGGTGCACCGCCGCCTCGCCTACGTACCCGGCGACGTCAGCCTGTGGCGCAACCTCTCCGGCGGGGAGGCCATCGACCTGCTCGGCACCCTGCGCGGCGGCATCGACACGACACGCAAGGCGGCCCTGATCGAGCGGTTCCAGCTGGACCCGACGAAGAAGTGCCGCGCCTACTCCAAGGGCAATCGGCAGAAGGTCGCCCTGGTCTCCGCGTTCGCCTCCGACGCCGAACTGCTCGTCCTGGACGAACCGACCTCGGGCCTGGACCCGTTGATGGAGTCAGTGTTCCAGGACTGCGTCCGCGAGGTCAGGCAGCGGGGCCGCACCGTGCTGCTGTCCAGCCACATCCTCGGCGAGGTCGAGGCGCTGTGCGACCGCGTGAGCATCATCCGCAAGGGCCGAACCGTCGAGAGCGGCACCCTCACCGAACTGCGCCACCTCACCCGCACCCGGCTCTCCGCCGAGACCCGGCAGCGGGTCACCGGCATCGACGCGCTCGAAGGCGTCCACAACGTCGCCGTCGACGGCGACCGGATCAGCCTGGACGTCGACGACGACCACCTGGACCGCGTCCTGACCCACGTCACCTCGTTCGGGGTGCGCGCGCTCACCAGCAGCCCGCCCACCCTGGAGGAGCTGTTCCTGCGGCACTACGGTGACGATGTCGGGGCCGGGAGTGCCGACGGTGCAGCCGATGGAGGCTCCGGCGTGGACGCGGGCCGCACCGCGGCGAGGACGGCCGCCCGATGAGCGACTACACCGCCACCCGCACGCTGCTGAAACTGGCGCTGCGCCGGGACCGTATCCAGCTCGCCGCGTGGATCTACGGCACCGGCGCGCTCGGTTACAGCGCGGCCAACAGCGTCGGTTCGACCTACCCCGACGCCGCCGACCGCGTCGACGCGGTCAAGACCCTCACCGACACCCCGGCGCTGCTGCTGACCCGCGGCGCACCCGTCGGCACCAGCGAGGGCGCCGTCGCCATGGTGCAGATCTTCACGTACCTGTGCGTGCTCGCCGCCCTGATGAGCACCTTCGCCGTGGTGCGGCACACCCGCCAGAACGAGGAGACGGGCCGCGCCGAACTCCTCGGCGCGGCCCCGGTCGGCCGCCGGGCACCGCTGACCGCGGCCCTGCTGCTCGCGCTCGAGGCGAACACCGGACTGTTCGTGATGCTGGCGGTGGTGCTGCCGCTGGCCGGGCTGCCGCTGTCCGGTTCCCTCGCGGCGGCCGCGGCGGCCGCCGCGACCGGGCTGTTCTTCGCCGCGGTCGCCGCGATCACCGCCCAGCTCTCCGGCACCGCCCGCGGCGCCAACTCCCTGGCCGGAGCGGCCGTCGGCGCCGCGTTCCTGATCCGCGGCATCGCCGACGCCGGCGGTGAGGTGCGGGGCGGCGGCACCTCCGTGGACAGCACCGCACTCGCCTGGCTGTCACCGATCGGCTGGGCGCAGCGCGTCGAACCGTTCGGCGGCGACCACTGGTGGGTCCTCATCGTCCCCCTGGTCCTGGCCGCGGCCTGCGCCGTGTGGGCCTTCCGCCTCAACGACGGACGCGACCTGGGCGCCGGCCTGCTGCAGGACCGGCCGGGACCGGCCTCGGCGGCGCCCGGACTGCTCAGCCCCCTCGGTCTGGCGCTGCGGCTGCACCGCGGCTCCCTGCTCGGATGGGGCGCGGGCATCGCCGTGCTGGGCGCCGTCATCGGCGGCATGGGCAAGTCGGCCGGCGACGCCCTGCGCGACAACGCCGACCTCAGCGACACCCTCGGCAAGATCGGCGGCGGTGGCGGCGACCCGGTCGACACGTTCTTCGCCTCGATGATCGTGATGGTGGGCGCGGTCACCGCCGGGTTCGCCGTGCAGACCCTGCTGAGGCTGCGCGCCGAGGAGACCTCCGGCCGTCTGGAGGCGCTGCTGGCCACCGCCGTCAGCCGTGGCCGCTGGCTCGTCTCGCACGTGACGGTCGCCGTCGCCGGTTCGCTGCTGCTGCTCCTGATCGCCGGGGTGAGCGCGGGCCTGACCTACGGGGCCGCGGCGGGCGACCTCGCCGGCGGGCTCACGGACCTGACCGGCGCCGCCCTGGCGCAGGCGCCGGCGGTGCTGGTGCTGTCCGGGTTCGTGGTGCTCGCCTTCGCCGCCGTACCGGCGCTGTCCTCCGGCGCGGCCTGGGGGGCGCTCACCGTGTGCCTGGTCGTCGGCCAGCTCGGCGGACTGCTCGAACTGCCGCAGGCGGTGCGGGACATCTCCCCGTTCTCGCACCTGCCCGCGCTGCCCGCCGCCGACGCGAAGGCGCTGCCGCTGCTCGCCCTGACCGCCGTCGCCGCCCTGCTGACCTGGGCCGGGTCGAGCCTGTTCGCCCGCCGCGACCTGACCGGCTGAGCGGCCCACCCGCACCGTGCCGAGGGGCCGCCCCCGCCGACGTGTCCGGCGGGCGCGGCTCCTCGGCACGCGGTGCGCGGGCCCGCGCGGCTCTCACTCCTGCCCGGGGTCCAGCAGCGACAGGTCCGACTTGCCCCAGTACACCCACACCGCCTCGATCAGGCCGTGCGAACCGGCCCGGAAAACGCTCGTGAGGGAGAACTTGATCCGCTTGCGGAACGGGTCGGCCGGCTTGTCCAGATAGCCGTGCTTGGTGAGCGCCGGCCCCAGCGGCAGGTAGTTCATGTACACGGACACCGGTATCGCCACGTGCAGTCCGTCCTGCGCGGCCACCGGGACACCGGCGACATCCACCGTCCTGGCCTGAGCCGCCCGCTGGAAATGGACCCGCAGTTCCTCGTGCCCGATCATCGGCGGCGAGCCCACCGGATCCTCGAATCGCACGTCCTTCGTGTACAGCTCGAGCATCCGGTCGACGTCACCGCTCGTCATTCTCCGGCAGTGTTCCAGGGCGAGTTCTTTCCGGGCCGCCTCGTCGAGCATGGGAACTCCCTCTCCGGTCGTCTTCATTCCGTCCCCGACAGGGAGACGTCACTCGCCCCCCAATACGCTTTCATCTCCTCGATGAGACCGTCGTCCCCGGCCCGGATCACCATCAGGAACCGGAACCGCATCCGCTGCCGCGCCGGGTCGGCCGGCGCGGGCAGCACGCCGTGCCGGGTCAGCACCGGACCCAACGGCAGGTAGTCCATCGTCGCCTCCACCGGCACCGCCGCGTGCCGCCCGTCCTGAGCGGCCACCGCATGCCCCGGAATCTCCACGGCATTGCTGGTCACGGCGCCGGTGGCGTGTGCGCGCAGCGCCTCGTGCCCGGCCTGCGCGCCCGCCCCGACCGGGTCCTCGAACCGCACCCGCGGGGAGTACAGGCGCAGCAGCCCCGCCACGTCGCCGGCGTTCACCCGGGCGCAGTGTTCCAGGATCAGTTTCTTGAGCGCCGCCTCGTCCAGCATGAACTCGTCTCCTCACGTCCATTCGGCAGACGCCTTCCATCGTGACGACGCACCGGCCCGCCCGCGACAGCCGACCGAGCTGATACGGATTCGATAGGGGTTGTTAGGGGTTCAGGCGCATTGGCGGCGACTGCTAATTTCGCTGAAATCACAGCTGCCGAAAAAGGCGGTTCGAAATCATCCCGGTATTCGCGCAAGGCGTCCGACGGATCCGACGGAAAGGTCACGCACTCATGACCGCTCGAACCCGCGCCGTGGTGATCGGCGGAGGTCTGTCCGGAATGCTGACGGCGTCCGTCCTCGTCCGGCACGTGGACCGCGTCACGGTCCTGGAACGGGACGTCTACCCGGCCGGCCCCGACCTGCGCAAAGGCGTTCCGCAGGCCCGCCACGCCCATCTGCTGTGGTCCGGCGGCGCCCGCGCGATCGAGACCGTCCTGCCCGGCACGCTCAAGGCGCTCCTGGACGCCGGCGCGCACCGCCTGTACCTGCCGCGCGACATCGTCTGGTACACGCCCTACGGCTGGCAGCACCGCTTCCCCGGCAGCCAGTTCATGATCACGGCGAGTCGGCCGCTGCTCGACTTCGTCGTGCGGGAACGCGCCCTGGCCGACCCCCGCGTCGAGGTGCTGCAGGACACCGACGCCCTCGGCCTGCTCGGCACCGCCGACCGCGTCACCGGAGTGCGGCTGCGCGCCGCCGACGGCACCGAGCAGACCCTCGACGCCGACATCGTCGTCGACACCTGCGGCCGCGCCTCGCAACTGCGCCGCTGGCTGCCCGAACTCGGCCTGCCCGAGGTCGAGGAGGACATCGTCGACTCCGGCATCAAGTACGCCACCCGCATCTACGCCGCGCCCGAGGGCGCCGCGGACCGCTTCCCGATGGTCAACGTCGCCGCCGACCCCGGCCTGGGCGAGCCCGGCCGCAACGGCGCGCTCGTCCCCATCGAGGACGGCCGCTGGCTGGTCACCCTGGCCGGCACCCGCGGCGGCGAACCCACCACCGACGACGACGCGTTCACCGACTTCGCGCGCGGCCTGCGCCACCCCGTCATCGCCGACCTGCTGCGGCGCGCCGAACCCCTCGGCCCCGTCCTCGGCTCCCGCTCCACCGTCAACCGGCGCCTGTACTACGAGCGTCTTGAGCCCTGGCCCAAGGGCCTGCTCGTGCTCGGCGACGCCGTCGCCGGCTTCAACCCCGTCTACGGCCACGGCATGAGCTGCGGCGCGCTCAGCGCCCGCGCCCTCGGCGCCGTCCTCGCCCGGGGCGGCCTCACCGACGACACCGCGGAGCGTGCCCGGCACGCCGTCGCCAAGGTCGTCGACGACCCGTGGGTCCTCGCCACCACCCAGGACATCTGCTACCCGGGCACCCGCAACCAGGCCGCCGACCCGCGCATCGCCCCGCGTAAGGAGCAGGACCGGCAGTTCGCCGACCTGCTGGGCACCGCCGCGCTGTACGACCCGGTGGTGAACGCCGCCGCCATGCAGGTCACCGCGCTCGCCGCACCCGTCGCGAGCCTCGAGTCGCCGCACCTGGTCGCCGCCCTGCGCAAGGCCGGCGACCACAGCCCGTTCGGCTCCCCGCCGTTCACCGACGCCGAACTCGCCGCCCTCGGCGGGAACACCGCCGAACTCGACGTCGCCTGACCCGCCCCAGGGGCGCCTCGGTCACACTCCAGTCTCGCTCAACCGTTCCCCTCCAGGATGCGTGTGCCACGGGGAACGCGAGACGGAGAGGCCCAACACGATGCTCCTGTGCCGGGAAACCGCATGCACACAGCTGGACCGAGCCCTCGAAGCATGCATCGGCGGAACGTCGGGGGTCGTCCTGCTGGAAGGCGCCGCGGGATGCGGCAAGACGGAACTGCTGCTGCAGTTCGCCGAGACGGCCACCGGGTACGGCGCCACCGTGCTGCGCGCCGCCGCGCCCGGTGCCGCCGACGCCGGCGCACCGCACGCCACGGTGCACCGGCTGCTGGCCGAGCTGACCGGCACCGACGGCCCACCGCCGACCGCCACACCCACCGCCCACGAGTTCACCACGGCCCTGCGCCGCGCCGCCGCCCACGCACCGGTCGTGGTCTGCGTCGACGACCTGCACCGCATCGACGGCGCCTCGCTGGCGTACCTGCTGCACGCCGCGCACGCGGTGCGCGGCACCGCCGTCCTGCTGGTCCTCGCCTGCGCCCCGCTGCCGCACGCGGACAGCCCGCTGGCCCGCACCGAACTGCTCCGCCACCCGCACTTCCTGCGGATCGGCGTGGAACGCCTCGACGAACAGGGCAGCGCCGCCCTCCTGGCCCGGTACACCGCACAGCCCGCCGACCCGGCCACCGCCGCCCTGCTGCACCGCATCAGCGGCGGCAACCCGCTGCTGCTGCGCGCCCTGCTCACCGAGCTGCCGCTGCCCGCGGACGGCCGCGGCCCCACGTCCGACGGGCCGTTCGCCGACGCCGTCCTGACCTGCCTGGAACGCGCCGGTGACGACGTACGCCGCCTGGCCACCGCACTGGCCGTCCTCGGCGCCGACGACGACAGCGCCCCCCGGCCGGCCGCCGACCTCGCCGGCACCACGCCGAGCGCCGCCCTGCGCGCCGCCCTCGCCCTGGAGGACGCCGGCCTGACCGAGAACGGCCGGCTGCGCCACCCAGCCGTCGCCGCCGCCGTCCTCGACCGCGTCCCCGCCCCCGAACGCGCCGCCCTGCACGGCCGCGCCGCCCGCACCCTGCACGAGCACGGCGCCCCCGCCGACACCGTCGCCCGCCACCTGCTCACCGCCGGCGCCCCCGCGGCCGCCGCGGCCCTGCGCGGCGCGGACGCGGTCAAGGCGCTGCGCGAGGCCGCCCTGCAGGCCCTCATCGCCGACGGCGACCTCGACCACGCCGCGGCCTGTCTGGAACTCGCCGTGCGCCTGAGCCCCGACGCGCAGGCCGGCTGGGAGATGTCCCTGCGCCTGGCCGCCGTGACCTGGCCGAGCAGCCCCGGCGCCGCCGAACACCAGCTCGACGAGCCGCTGGCCGCCCTGCGCCGCGGCGATCTCGCCCCCGGCCACGCCGGACGCCTCGCCCGCCTGCTGGTCGCCCAGGGCCGCATCGAGGACGCCGCCGAGGCACTGGAGCGCACCGCACCGCGCACCGCCCGCGCCGACCCGCTGCGCGAACTGTTCGCCCTGCCGCCCCAGACCGTCCCCGCCCCCGCCCCCGCCGAGCAGGGCGAACGGCACCCCCAGGCGGGCTCGGCCGAACTGCGCAACTCCGCCGCCCTGTGGACCCACCCCGGCAGCGACAACGACGACCGGGCCGCCGAGCAGCTCCTGAAGGGCACCCCGCTCGCCCACGCCAACTTCGACCCGATCGTCCAGGCCGTGCGCACCCTCGTGCACACCGACCGCCCCGACCGGGCCGTCGTGTGGTGCACCCGTATCCAGGCCCAGCTCGCCGACGGCCGCACCCCCGGCTGGCAGGCCGTCTTCGGACTGCTGCACGCCGAGGCCCTGCTGCGCACCGGCGACCTGGCCGGCTCCGAACGCGAGGCGCGGGCCGCCCTCGATGCGGTCGCCGACCGCGGCGGGGTGTTCCTTTTCGGGCCGCTCGCGGCACTCGTCGCCGCGCAGACGGCGGCCGGCCGCATCGACGCCGCCGCACGGCTGCTGCAGATGCCCGTGCCCGAAGAGCTGTTCTCCTCCGTCTACGCCCTCACCTATCTGCGCGCCCGCGGCCAGTACTACCTCGCCACCCACCGCAGCCGCGCCGCCCTCGACGAGTTCCTCGACGCCGGACGCCTCGCCCAGCGCTGGGGCCTGGACCGCCCCCGCCAGCTGCCCTGGCGCACCGACGCCGCCGAAGCCCTGCTGCAACTCGGCGAACACCGCCAGGCCGAACGGTTCGTCGTCGAGCAGCTCGCCACCCCGGACGCCCGCAGCCCCCGCGTGCGCGGCCTGTCCCTGCGGCTGCGCGCCGCCACCGCCGAGCCGCGCCAGCGCCCGAAACTGCTCACCCGCGCCGTCGACGAACTCCGCCGCTGCGGCGACCGACTGGAACTCGTCCGCGCCCTCGCCGACCTGGGCCGCGCCCTGCAACTCCTGGGCGAGGGCAACCGGGCCGCCATGATCTCCCGCCGCGCCCGCTACCTGGCCACCGAGTGCGGAGCGCTCCGCCTGGCCGAGCAGATCATGCCCGGCCCGGCCACCCAGGACCCCGGCACCCCGCCGGCCGACCCCGGCGCCGCCACGACCCCGGACGCGGAGCAGCTGAGCGAGTCCGAGCGCCGCGTGGCCGCACTCGCCGCCTACGGCTACACCAACCGGGAGATCTCCGCGAAGCTCTTCATCACCGTCAGCACCGTCGAGCAGCACCTGACCCGCGTCTACCGCAAGCTGAACATCTCCCGCCGTCAGGACCTGCCGATGGACCTGCAGTTGGAGAACCTGGAGAGCCTGTCCTCCGCCTGAGCACGACAGGGGTGCGGCGCACCCGGTCAGGGGTGGGAAGGGGAAACGCGGGCCGCCTAGCGTGGTCGGCGACGAGACACCGTCAGGACACCGTGGACGAGGAAACCGAATCCGGTCGGGGGAGCACTGTGGTCGACAACCCGTGGGACGTGACGAGCCCGGACGCACCGGTGCGGCTGTTCTGCCTGCCCTGGGCGGGCGGCAGCGCCGTCGCCTACCAGCGCACCTGGCCCCGCGCCCTGGCGCCCGACGTCGACGTCCGCGCCGTGGAACTGCCCGGTCGCGGCATCGCCTCCGACGTCCCGCCGGTCCGCCGCCTGGACGAGCTGCTCGACTTCCTCCTGCCCCGGATCGCCCCCTCGATCGACCGTCCCTACGCCGTCTTCGGGCACAGCATGGGCGCCGTCCTGGGCCTGGAGATCGTCCGCCGGCTGACCGCCGCGGGGCTCCCGGAACCGGTGCGCGTGTTCGTCTCCGGCAGCGCCGTCCCGGGCCGCGCCCCGCGCGCCGCCCGACCGCTGCACGAACTGCCGGAGAACGAGTTCCGCGCCTGGCTGCGCGACACGGGCGGCACTCCCGCCGAGGTCTTCCGCAACCCCGAGCTCCTCGACCACCTCTCACCGCTGCTGCGCGCCGACTTCGAGCTGTGCCACGTCTACCGCCCCACCCCGGGAGCCCCGCTCGGCTGCCCCCTCACGGCCATCGGCGGCGACGCCGACCCGTACGTGAGCGTCGACGCGCTCGCCGGGTGGGCGGAACTGACCACCGGTCCCTTCGACCGTCTCGTCCTCGGCGGCGGCCACTTCGCCTTCCAGGACCACCTGGACCGCGTCCACACCTACATCGCCACCGCGCTGCGGCACACGGTGCGCGACCTGGCCCGCTGAGGCGGGACGCCCGTCGTGCCGCCCCCGCCTGCGGGGGCGGTGCCGTTTCCGGCCACGGTCAGGCGGGACGCTCCACGCGGAAGCGGTTGATGGCGTCGATGTGCCTGGCGCGCATCTCCTCGTCGCGCACGCCCAGGCCCTCCTCGGGGGCCAGGCACAGCACGCCGACCTTGCCCTGGTGGAGGTTGCGGTGCACGTCGTGGGCCGCCTGCCCGGTGTCCTCCAGGGAGTAGACCTTGGAGAGCGTCGGGTGGATCCTGCCCTTGGCGATGAGGCGGTTGGCCTCCCACGCCTCGCGGTAGTTCGCGAAGTGCGAGCCGATGATCCGCTTCAGCGACATCCACAGGTAGCGGTTGTCGTACTCGTGCAGGTAGCCGGAGGTGGAGGCGCAGGTGACGACGGTGCCGCCCTTGCGGGTGACGTACACGCTGGCGCCGAAGGTCTCGCGGCCGGGGTGCTCGAAGACGATGTCGACGTCCTCGCCGCCGGTCAGCTCGCGGATGCGCCTGCCGAAGCGCTTCCACTCCCTCGGGTCCTGGGTGTGCTCGTCCTTCCAGAACCTGAAGCCCTCGGCGTTCCGGTCGATGATCAGCTCCGCGCCCATCGAGCGGCAGATCTCCGCCTTCTGCGGCGAGGAGACGACGCACACGGGCGTCGCCCCGCCGGCCAGCGCCAACTGCGTGGCGTACGACCCCAGTCCGCCGCTCGCCCCCCAGATCAGCACGTTGTCGCCCTGCTTCATCCGGGCGCCGTTGCGGGAGACGAGCTGGCGGTAGGCGGTGGAGTTGACCAGGCCGGGCGCGGCGGCCTCCTCCCAGGTCAGATGCCCCGGCTTGGGCATCAGCTGGTTGGACTTCACCAGGGCGATCTCCGCGAGGCCGCCGAAGTTGGTCTCGAAGCCCCAGATGCGCTGCTCCGGGTCGAGCATCGTGTCGTCGTGCCCCTCGGAGGACTCCAGCTCCACGCTCAGGCAGTGCGCGACGACCTCGTCACCGGGCTTCCACCGGTTGACGCCCGGCCCGGTCCGCAGCACCACCCCGGCGAGATCGGAGCCCAGCACGTGATACGGCAGGTCGTGCCGCCGGGCGAGCGAGGAGAGCCGGCCGTACCGCTCCAGGAACCCGAACGTCGGCAGCGGCTCGAAGATCGACGACCACACCGTGTTGTAGTTCACCGACGACGCCATCACCGCCACCAGCGCCTCACCCGGCCCCAGCTCGGGCACCGGAACGTCCTCCACGTGCAGCGACTTGCGGCAGTCGCGCTCCGCGGGCGGAATGCCGTCGAACATCTCCGTCTCGTCCTTGTGCACCGTGACCGCACGGTACGATTCGGGCAGAGGCAGCTCGGCGAAGCCGACGGCGGACGCCCCGTCGTCCGACGCGTTCGACGCGTTGATCGCCTCGAGGATTTCCTTCACAGTGGCCTCCGGCTGGTCGGGCGTGACATCCACAGATACGCATGCCGCCCGCCGAAATCCCGCCCCGGAGCACCGGTCAAGGGGTGTCGGTCCCGCGTTTAGGGGGCACCGCCGCGTTCGGACCAGGGCGTCGGGTCGTACACCCGTTCTCTGGCCGAAACCGGCCTTGCCGGAACCGCCGGAACCCCACTCGCCACTATCCTCGCCCCCGTGATCAAGGTTCAGCTCACCGGCGCCGAGGAGACCCTCCTCGCCACCCTGTACGGCCGCGCCCTGGATGCCCGAAGCGAGCACCCCATCCTGGGGGACACCCTCGCCGACGACACCGTGCGGCGCATCGACTACGACTTCTCCCAACTGCACCTGACCCCGGGCGACGCCGCGGGCGTCGCCCTGCGGGCCCACCAACTGGACTCCTGGACGCAGCAGTTCATCACCGACAATCCGAACGCCGTGGTCCTCCACCTGGGCTGCGGCCTCGACACGCGCGTCCACCGCCTCGCCCCGCCCCCCACCGTCGAGTGGTGGGACGTCGACCAGGCCGACGTCATCGACCTGCGCACCCGCCTCTACCCGGCCCGCCCCGGCTACCACACGGTCGGCGCCTCGGTCACCGACGAGACCTGGCTGGCCGACGTCCCGTCCGGCCGTCCCACGATGGTGGTCGCCGAGGGCCTGCTGATGTACCTCACCGAGCAGGACGGCAAGCACCTCATCACCCGCCTGCTCGACCACTTCCGGGCAGGCGGCCGCCTCGCCTTCGACGCCTACAGCCCCCTGGGCATCCGCCTGCAGGGCCTCAACCGGGCCGTGCGGGCCTCCGGCGCCACCCTCCACTGGGGCATCACCAGCGCCGCCGAACTGGCCGACTTCGACCCCCGGCTGCGGGTCCTGGACGAGGTGAAGGCCTTCGACATCCCCGGCCGTGACCAGCTGCCCGCCCCCTACCGGGCGGCCACCACGGCTCTGGCACACGTCCCCGGCGTCAACCGCATGGCGCAGCTGCACCTGCTGGCCTTCACCCCGCACGGACCCGCCCCGGCCTGACCGCCGCGCCACCGGGTCAGTGCCGTCCCGGATCGAACTCCAGCACCTGGGTGAGCCGGATGTTGTTGCCCGACGGGTCCCGGAACGAGGTGTCGATCCCGTACGGCTGCACCGTCGGCGGGTCGTTGAACTGGACACCGCGGGCGGACAGTTCGTCATAGGCGGCCTTGCAGTCGTCGGTCTCCAGGAAGAGTGTGCCGCCCGCGCCCTTGGCCACCAGATCCGACAGCTGGGCACTGCTCGCCGCGTCCAGCATCGGCTGCTCCGGCACCGGCATCAGCACCAGCGCCGGGCCGTCCGCGCCGGGCGGGGCGACGCACAGCCACCGGAAGCCCCACGCCTCCATCGTCACATCGGCCCGGACCTCCCAGCCGAGTTTCCCGGTGTAGAAGTCGAGCGCCTCGTCCTGGTCGTGCACCCAGAACTGCGCGTTGGCGATCCTGATCATGGTCATTGCCGCTCCCTGGTACGTCGTTGCACCCGACGCTAGGCAGCCGGCACTCCGGTGTCTTCTCGAAACGTGCGGTTCCGCGGCCGCCCGTAAGCCATCGCCACACAGCGGGGGATGCGCACATGCCGTGCGGCGGGCGGGTGCGCCGCACGGTACGCCCGCGGGGTCGTCCCGTACATCCTGCGGAAGCTCGTCGTGAACGAACCGATGCTCTGCACACCGACGGCGACACCTACCGCGGCCACCGTCCAGTCGGTCGCGAGCAGCAGGGCGGCGGCCCGTTCCAGTCGGCGCGTCAGCAGGTACTGGTGCGGTGATTCCCCGAACGCGGCCTTGAAGCAGCGGCTGAAGTGGGCCGGGGACAGCGCGGCGGCCGCGGCCATGTCCGCCACGGTGAGCGCTTCGGAGTAGCGGGCGTCCGCGAGATCCCTGGCGCGGAGCAGATGGCGCGCGATCGGAACAGTGCCCACGGGCTCATTATGCGCTCCCGCGGTCCTGCCGCGCGTCGGGGCCACGGAGCGCGGGCTCGCACCGGCCGGGCTGCGGCAGCTGTTCTCAGACCGGCGTGTCGCGTCGCCGGTCCTCCAGACGGAGCCAGTGCTCCCGCAGGGCGCGGGCGGTCTCGGCGATCGCGGGGCGCCGGGCCGCCCCGGTGCGCCACAGCGCGTACAGCCGCCGTACCGGCGTCGGATCCAGGGCGACCTCCACCACCCCGGCGGGCAGCGGGCCGCGCCCCAGGCGCGGCATGAGGCAGATGCCCAGACCGGCGGCGACGAGCGCCACCATGGTCGGGTTCTCCTCCGCCTGGTGAACGATCTCCGGCTCGTGCCCGGCCGTCCGCAGGGTCCGCACCAGCCATTCGTGGCACACCCGGCCCGGCGGCTGGCACACCCACCGCTCACCGCCGAGGTCCTCGCGCCGCACCGAATCCCGCCCCGCGAACGGATGCCCCCGCGGCACCAGCAGCGTGCACCGGTCCTCCCCGATCAGCACCTGCTCCACCCCCGGCGGCAGCGGCAGCGGCGCGATGTCCCAGTCATGAACCACGCTCATGTCGACCGCGCCCTTGGCGACCATGCCGACCGACAGATGCGGGTCGACCTCGCTGAGCCGCGCGTCCATCGCGGGATGCCGGACAGTCAGGTCGGCGAGGACCCCGGGCAGCAGCCCGCGCGCCGCCGAGGCGAAGGCGGCGATGGTGAGCCGCCCGGCCGGCATCCCCCGCCGCTGCTCCAGCTCGCTCTCCGCCCGCTCCACGAGGGCCAGCAACTCCTCTGCGAGGGCGACGAGTTGATACGCCTCGGGGGTCAGCCGGACGCCGCGCCCCGCACGCTCCAGCAGCACCGCCCTGGTCTCCCGCTCCAGCTTGGCGATCTGCTGGGACACCGCGGACGGCGTGAAGCCCAGGGCGGAGGCGGCGGCACCGACGCTGCCGTGCACGGACACCGCGTGGAGGGCGCGCAGGCGCTGGAGGTCGAGCATGAACGTCTCCGTCACGAGGGGAGCAACCGATTAGCGTCGCTTCATCCAACCATGCAGCAATCATCGCTGGTGCTTCATGGTCGGCGGGTGTGATCCTCGGCCCATGCGTCCTGCACACCTCGCCCTCGCCGTCCTCGTCGCCGCAGTCTGGGGCGTCAACTTCACCGTCATCGAGATCGGCCTCGGCCACTTCCCGCCGCTGCTGTTCTCCGCCCTGCGCTTCCTCGCGGCCGCGGTTCCCGCGGTGTTCCTGGTGGGTCGCCCCAAGGTCGCGTGGAAGTGGATCCTGGGGGTCGGGCTGGTCCTGGGCGTGGCCAAGTTCGGACTGCTGTTCGTGTCGATGGACACCGGGATGCCGGCCGGTCTGTCTTCCCTGGTCCTCCAGATACAGGCGGTGTTCACGGCCCTGATCGCCTTCGCCGTCCTGGGGGAGCGCCCCTCGCGGCTGGGCGCGCTGGGCATGGCCGTGGCGCTGGCCGGGATCGCGGTCGCGGCAGTGGACGAGGGCGCGTCCGGCCCGCTCGGGGCGTTCGCCCTGTGCGTCGCGGCCGCTGCCTGCTGGGGCGCCTCCAACGTCCTGACCCGCAAGGCGGCCCCGCCGGACGCGCTGAACTTCATGGTCTGGGTGAGCACGGTCCCGGTACTGCCGCTGCTGGCCCTGTCCCTTCTGACGGAGGGCCCGTCGCGCGACCTGGCGGCGCTGCGCGCCCTTGACTGGCAGGGCGCGGGCACCGTCCTCTACGTCGCCTGGATCACGACCGTCTTCGGCTTCGGCGCCTGGGGCTGGCTGCTGCGCCGCCACCCGGCGTCCACGGTGGCCCCCTTCTCCCTCCTCGTCCCGGTCTTCGGTATGTCGGCGGCGGCCCTCTTCCTGGGCGAACCGGTGAGCGGGCTGCGTTGGTGGGCGGCGGCGCTGCTGGTCGGCGGCGTCGCCCTGACCTCGCTCGCACCCCGGCGCCCGGCACCCGTGATCCGCCCCGCGGACACCTCGGCGGTGCAGGAGGCCGTCGGCCGATCATGAGGGGCGGACCCTTCGGCGTCAGCCAGATGCCTGCGTTTCCCGAGTGGCGGCCCAGGAGGCGAGGAGGCGCAGACCCTCTTCGGACGGAGAGCCGGGTTCCGCGGTGTGGATCGTCAGGGTGAGGCCGGGTTCGGCGGCCATTTCCAGGCCTTCGTAGGCGAGGGTGAGGTCGCCGACGGTGTGGTGGTGGAAGCGCTTGGTGCCGGTGCCGTGATGGCGGACGTCGTGGGCGCCCCAGCGGGTGCGGAATGCGTCGCTGCGCGTGGACAGCTCGCCGACGAGGTCGTGCAGGTCCTTGTCGTAGGGGTTGCGGCCGGCTTCGGTGCGCAGGATGGCGACGGCTATGTCGGCGGCCTGGTCCCAGTCGGGGTAGAAGCGGCGGGAGGTGGGGTCGAGGAAGTTGAACCGGGCGAGGTTCGCCTGGTTGCCGGCCGTGGCGTGGACGTCGCAGTAGAAGGCGCGGGCGAGCTGGTTGGCGGCGAGCAGGTCCATCCGGCCGTTGCGGACGAAGGCCGGGCCGGCGGTGACGGCGTCCAGCGTCCACTGGAGGCTGCGGTGCGGCGTCCACTGCCGCGTGCTCCGGCGCCGGGGCCGGGCGAGGGCGTCCGAGCCGTCGGCGGCCTGCGCCAGACGGAGCAGGTGGGCGCGTTCGGCGTCGTCGAGCCGGAGGGCGCGGGCCACGGCTTCGAGGACGGCCGGGGAGACACCGGAGAGATTGCCGCGCTCCAGCTTGGCGTAGTACTCGACGCTCATGTCGGCCAGTGCGGCGACCTCGCTTCTGCGCAGGCCGGGGACGCGCCGGCGGCTGCCGGGAGGCAGCCCGGCCCGCTCGGGGCTGATCCTGGCTCGCCGCGAGGTGAGGAACTCGCGGATCTCTGCTCGGTTGTCCACGCCTTCGACGGTACGTCCCGGACGTCGCCGGAGGGATGTACTGCCGGTACACCCTTCGACGGTGACTCGTTACGCACCCGAAGCGGCGGTTACCTGGTGGAGGTGGCGCTTCCGCTCCGGCCGTGACGTCGGCCGGTGGAGGCCCGCGTCCGGTCCCTGGGCGGCGGCTCGCCGTCGGTGACCGGTCAGTCCCGCACTCGGCGCCTGCCGGCACCCCCGGTACCGCACGCCTCGGCACGCAAAGGAACCCCTCATACGCGGAGCAGTGATCCACGCCCCCCGTGACATCCGCTTCGAGACCCTGGACGACCCGAAGATCCTGCACCCGACCGACGCGATCATCCGCACGGCCGTCACCTGCGTGTGCGGTTCGGACCTGTGGGCCTACCGCGGGCTGGAGCCCGTCGGCGACCCGCACCCGATGGGCCACGAATACGTCGGCATCGTCGAGGAGGTCGGCAGCGAGGTCACCCACGTCAAGCCGGGCCAGTTCGTCGTCGGCTCGTTCGCGACCTCCGACAACACCTGCGCCAACTGCCGCAACGGCTACCAGTCGAACTGCCTGCACCGGGAGTTCATGTCCACCTGCCAGGCCGATTACGTCCGCATCCCCGACGCCCAGGGCACCCTGGTCGCCACGGAAGAGGTCCCCGGCGAGGAGTTCTGGCCCGGTCTGCTGGCCGTCTCCGACGTCATGGGCACCGGCTGGTGGGCCGCGGAGGCGGCCGAGGTGAAGCCCGGCTCCACCGCCGTGGTGGTCGGTGACGGCGCGGTCGGCCTGTGCGCGGTGATCGCCGCGAAGGAGAGGGGCGCCGAACGGATCATCGTCATGTCCCGTCACGCCTCCCGCCAGCGGCTGGCCCGGGAATTCGGCGCCACCGACATCGTCACCGAGCGCGGCGAGGAAGGCATCGCCCGGATCAGGGACCTGACCGGCGGCATCGGCGCCGACAGCGTGCTGGAGTGCGTCGGCACCGAGCAGTCCATGCAGCAGGCCCTGCGCTCCACCCGCCCCGGCGGCAACGTCGGCTTCGTCGGCGTCCCCCACGGTGTCGCGGTCGACGGCCAGGAACTGTTCTTCTCCCACGTCGGCCTGCGCGGCGGCCCCGCCCCCGTACGCCGCTACCTGCCCGACCTCATCGACCGCGTCCTGACCGGCCGGATCGACCCCGGCAAGGTCTTCGACCTCACCCTCCCCCTCGACCAGGTCGCCGAAGGCTACAGGGCCATGGACGAACGCCGCGCCATCAAGACCCTCCTCAAGCCCTGAACCGTTCGGTACCGAGAACCTGGCCTCACCCCGCTTCACCCTTCTCAGGAGTCCTCACCGTGACCACTTGCGCTCTCGTCGGCGCCGGCCCCGGCCCGGGGCTGGCCTGCGCCCGCCGCTTCGGTGCCGCAGGGCACAGCGTCGCCCTGCTGTCCCGCAGCGGCGAGCACCTCGACAGCCTCGTCGCCGCCGTGGACGGCGACGGCGTCCGGGCCCGCGGCTACACCGCCGACGCGCTGGACGCCGTCTCGCTCACCACAGCGCTCAGGAGGGCCGCCGAGGAGCTGGGGCCCGTGGAGATTCTGCAGTACAGCCCCGCGCCGCGGTCCGACTTCATGAAGCCGGTCCTCGACACCCGCGCGTCCGACCTCGACGATCCGCTGGCCTTCTCCGTCAAGGGCCCCGTCGCCTGCGTCGGCGCCGTCCTGCCCGGCATGCGTGCACTCGGCCGCGGCACGCTGCTGTTCGTCAACGGCGGCAGCGCGGCGCGCCCGAACCCCGAGCGGGCCGGCACCTCGATCGCGTTCGCCGCGGAGAGCGCGTACGCGGCGATGCTCCACGACGCGCTCGCCGGGGAGAACGTCCACGCCGCCCAGCTGATCGTGCCCGGCGAGATCCGGCCGGACGCCGAGCACTCCAGCCCCGCCGGCCTGGCCGAGCGCCTGTACGCCCTGCACACCGAGCGGGACGGTTTCCGGCACTACGCCGAGCCGATGCCCGAATGACCTGGACGCCGACCCCGACCGGCCGGCCGGGGCCGATGGCGCTGTGTGGCTGTGCAGTCCCGGCGCCGGCTTCGTGGTCGGCGTCGCCCTGCCCGTCGACGGCGGCTACACCGCCCGGTGACCCCGGCCCGCCGCGCGTCCCCCGCTCACACCCCAGAAGGGAAGAACCGCCATGGAACACATCACCGAGACACCCACCGCCAAGGGCCCGGTCGAACGCTTCACCGGTGATGTCTACCTCAACATGATCGAAACCCCTACCGACCCCGCGAACCTCGCCGCGGCACTGGTCCGCTTCACCCCGGGCGCCCGCACCAACTGGCACTCCCACGCCAACGGGCAGACCCTCTACATCACCGAGGGCGTGGGCCTGGTCGGCACCCGCGACGGCAACCTCGTCCGCGTCTCGGCCGGCCAGATCGTCAAGTGCCCGGCAGGTGAGGAGCACTGGCACGGCGCCACCGACACCACCCTCATGGCGCACATCGCCATGGTCGTCGGCGTCGTCGGCGGCGACGGCACCACCTGGCTCGAACCCGCAGTACGACCACGCACTGACCGCCCAGAAGTAGCCGGGGTGGAGCCGACGGCACCGTGCCGTGCGCGGTCGCGGCGCTGAAACCTTCTCATGCAACCGATGGTTGCGTATGGCTGGCGGGTTCGTTAGAGTTACGCGCAACCAAAGGTTGCAGAAGGTGGTTGCGCATGGAATTCGGAACGATCGAGCGGGAGATCCACATCGACGCCTCACCCGAGGTCGTGTTCGAGGTGGTGAGCAGTCCCGAGCACTTGTGTGAATGGTGGCCGGACGAGGCCGAGTTTCCGGCCGTACCCGGCGGTGAGGGACGGATCCGTTTCGGGGACTGCGCGCAGGGCGGTACCTGGGTGCAGTTCACGGTCGTCGACGCAGTGCCGCCGCGGCTCTTCTCGTTCCGCTGGACCCATGAGGAGGGGGAGCCGGCCGCCCGGGGCAACTCGAATCTGGTGGTCTTCGAACTCGAGCCCGCGGGGACGGGGACGCTGCTGCGGATGACCGAGAGCGGCTTTCGTGAGCGCGGCTGGGACGAGGCGAAGACCGCCGCGAAGTACGCCGAGCACGTCACCGGCTGGGACTTCTACCTGCCGCGGCTGGAAGCGTACGCGGCGAAGGTCGGAGCGGGTGCGTAGGCGTGGTGGTGGACGACGACCTGTGGTCGGCGGTCGGTGACCCGATCCGGCGCCGGATGCTCGACCTGCTGCTGAGCGAAGGCAACGGGACGGCGACCAGCCTCAGCGAGCACCTGCCGGTGACCCGGCAGGCGGTGGCGAAGCACCTTGTCGTCCTCGACCGGGTCGGCCTGGTGCACGCCACCGTCGCCGGCCGCGAGAAGCAGTACCGCGTCGACCGGACCCAGCTCGCCCGCGCCGTCGCCCAGCTCGTCGACGTCGGCGCCGCCTGGGACTCCCGTCTCCGGCGCATCAAGCGCATCGCCGAGACGATCCAGCGCGGCAGGGACGCGCACGACGAGACCGGGAAGAACCAGTAGCGCGATGCGATCTCCGTCAGGACGGCGACTGCACCCCTCGTGCTGTTTCAAGCACGAGGGGTGGCGTGAGCCGGGGGAGTTCATGCACCACTGCGGCACCAAGTGGGGCACCTTCCTCATGAGCCTCGAACATCTCGCGGGGACCGGGGAAGGCGCCCCCGAGCCGCGCGACGTGAGGATCAGCGACCGACACTGAGCGCCCGGCCGGGCTGACGGGTCCTGCCGGCCGCGCAAGCACGTCTTACGAGCCGGTCACTCCGTCGATCCGTTCGCGGATGAGGTCGGCATGGCCATTGTGACGTGCGTACTCCTCGATCATGTGCACCATGATCCAGCGCAGGGAGACTCCCTGATCGCCGACGAGACCCGCTTCGTGTTCGGACAGGTGGCCGGAATCGTCCAGCGAAGCTTCGGCGATCAGCTCACGGCCCTGAGCGACCTCCGCCTGCCACGCGCTCATCACCTCGTCGAACCCTCGTTCCGGCTGAAGGTCGAAGCCGTGCAGGTCGCCTTCCCCGAAGACTCGAGGCACGTCCTGACCCGCGAATACACGCTTGAACCAGTTCCGTTCCACTTCAGCCATGTGCTGAACGAGACCGAGCAGCGTCATCGGGGAAGGCGACACCGCGGCAAGCCGTAACTGATCGTCTTCGAGGCCCGAACACTTCAGGGCGAGAGTCGCACGGTGAAAGTCCAGCCATGCTTCCA
Organism: Streptomyces sp. NPDC020490; assembly: GCF_044335305.1. Lineage (NCBI taxonomy): Bacteria > Bacillati > Actinomycetota > Actinomycetes > Kitasatosporales > Streptomycetaceae > Streptomyces > Streptomyces sp. NPDC020490. The sequence goes on from NZ_JBIRUY010000044.1 coordinate 29,293, forward strand.
GCATGGAGCGTTCGTCGGCATGTGCGGGCGGGACAGGCCGTCCATCCGGTGTCGTATGCATCATCGGACTCTCGCAGCAGCGGTCCGGGGCCCACGACCGCCTTCGCTGTCGACGAACAGGCCTCTCGTCCAACTCCCGGGCGGGCCGGCGACAACGTCCGTGTGTGATCAGGGCGTTCTCCGACTGTCCCGGACCGCCCCGGCTACAGTCGCGCGCATGGTCGAACACGATGCCCTCAACGCCACCCGCGAGGCCTACGACGCGGTCGCCCCCGAGTATGCGCGGCTGTTCAGCGGCGAGTTGCGCAACCGGCCCCTGGACCGCGCGATCCTGGGCGCCTTCGCCGAGCTGGTGAGCGCGGGCGGCGACGCGCCCCAGGTCGCGGACCTGGGATGCGGACCCGGCCATGTCACCGCTCATCTGCGTGAGTTGGGGCTGTCGGCGTTCGGCGTCGACGCCTCTCCCGCGATGATCGAGTTGGCTCGGCACGCCCATCCGGACCTGCGGTTCGACGTCGGCTCGATGACCGCCCTGGACATCGCCGACGGAGCGCTGGGCGGCGTCCTGTCGCGCTGGTCCGTCATTCACACACCGCCGACCGAACTCCCCGCCATCCTGGCGGAGTTCCACCGCGTGCTGGCACCCGGCGGCCACCTCCTGATCGGCTTCTCCGCCAGCGACGGCCCGTCCCACCCGACACAGGTCTTCGACCACACGGTCGCGCCGGCCCACCGGTGGTGGCCGGATCATCTCGCCGCGATGCTGCACGAGTCCGGGCTGGCCGAGGTGGCCCGGACGGTGCGCCGGCCTCAGCCCACCGACCGACGGCAGTTCCAGGAGGTCCACCTGCTGGCCCGCAAAGCCTGAGAGATGTCCCGCAACGCGTTTCGCGAACCGGGACGGGCCCTCGTCATGGGAGAGCGGTGCTGCGCGGAGGCGTCGCGGTGCCTCCGCGCAGCGGGGAGGGATCAGATACCGAACGGTGCCGCGTAGCGGACGGTTCCGCTGGGCAGCGGGTGGGCGGCATCAAGGGTGAGCGCCATCAGGGCCTCGTCCGGGACGTCTATGGTCACGCCGATGCCGTGCAGGGAGGCGCGGCTGAAGCCGAACCGCGGGTAGTAGGTCGGGTGCCCCAGGACGACCACGTGGTACTCGCCCATGTCCCCGGCCGCTGTCAGGGCGGCCAGGACGGCCGCGGAGCCGGCGCCGCTCTTCTGCCGCTCCGGCCGTACGGCGACCGGCCCCAGGCACAGAGCCGGGGTGTCACCGATGTGGCAACGGGTCAGAAGGGCGTGGCCGACCGGGTTCCCGTCGTCGGCGGCGATGAGTGAAAGGCCGTCGATCCACGCGGCCGGGTCGGCACGCAGGGCGTCGACCAGGTCGGCCTCCAGCGCGGTCGGAAAGGCGGCGAGGTCGATCTCGCGGATGGCGGGGATGTCGGCGCCGGTCTCGGCGCGCGTGATCCACGTGCTCTTCATGATGGACGAAGTTCCGTTTCGGAGAGGTGTTCGTGTGGACGCCCCGCGAGCTCACGCTCCCGGCAGGGGCGGACGGGATGAGGTCAGGCCACGGCCCGGGACGTGAGGGAGACCCGGGCGCTGCGCACGGTGGCCTTGAGCGCGGTCATCGACCTCACCTCCCTGCTTCCGTCATCGAACACGAACAGCGGGGAGTCTACGGGGGCTTCACGAATGGGCACAAGGGAGCATGAGCGGGCTGCCCGAACGGGCACGAGGAAGCATGCGCCGGAGCCGGAGCCGGAGCCGGAGCCGGAGCCGGAGCCGGAGCCGTCCGCCGCCGCGGTCCGAGCAGGCCGAGGCCCGAGTCCCGGCGGACTCGGGCCTCGGGCCAAGGCCTCGCCCTCCGGGTTCCCCAGTCGCGCATGAGGGCGAAGGTCCCCGACGTGGTCTTCGGCATGAAGGAGACGAGCGGCGGGTCGAGCGAGACGGACGCGAAGGTGCCGACGACCATCCCGACCGGCTCTCCCGACTCCGTCGTCCCGGTCGCCACGGCCACGCCGGTGGGAGGTGGCCCATGACCTCCGGGTAGTACGCGGGGTTCCTGGCTCCCGCCTCGCCCGCCTGCTGGGAATCGGTCACGGGGTCACCTCACCGATCAACGGCTCTGGACTCCGTAGTGTTCACTACGGCGAAGGCTGGAGTCTCCTACATCGCGACGCAAGCTTCCGCGGGCGGGAAAACGGGAATTGACCCCGATCCGAACTGACGAGAAGGCAACGAGAGAGCGGCGACCTCCGGAATTACTGCTACGGTGACAGGAGCCCGGATGCTCCCGGACCGGGCCCGGCAGCAGGGGGAGAGCGAAGCAGTGGCACGCAAGACCGATCGTCGCCACCGCCAGGGCGACGAATCCCGGCGCGCGATCCTCGAAGCGACGCTCGAGATCGCGGCACGCAACGGCTACGACGGCACCACGGTCGCCGCCGTGACCGAGGCGACGGGACTGCCCGCCAGCTCGATCTACTGGCACTTCCGGAGCAAGGACGCCCTGCTCGCCGCCACTCTCGAATTCTCCTACCGCGAGTGGCGGGCGCTCGTCCCGACCTGGTCCGGCCCCGTCGAGACCGGCTCGGTCGCCGAGGAGGTCGAGACCCGGTTCCAGCGGGCCGCCGTCTCGCTCACGACCTCGCCGGAGTTCTGGTCCCTCGGGCTCCTGCTCACCCTCCAGCAGCGGATCAAGGAGCCGGCCGCGCGCCGTCTGTACGCCGACGTCCGGCAGGACACCGAGACCGAGATCACCCACTGGTGGGTCCAGGTCCTGCGGCCCGAGGCGGTGGCGGAGGACCCGCGACTGCCGCGGCGCCTCGCCCGGTTCCACATGATGCTCATGGACGGCCTCTTCATACATGTCCGCTCGACCGGCGGCCGCGACGTCAAGCGCGCCGTCAACCTCGTCGCCCTGGGCCTCGCCGAGCACCTCGTCCGGACGGGAGCGGCGGCATGAACGCGCAGCAGGAGCCCGCGCCGGTGCCCGAGGAGGAGACGACCGCCCGGTCCGCCGACCGCATCCTCAAGGCCGCCGGCGAACTGGCCAAGACCCACGGAGTGGCCGGCACGACCATCGCGGCCGTGTGCCGGCGCTCGGGCCTGCCCGTCAGCTCGGTCTACTGGCACTTCGAGGACAAGGACGGACTCTTCGCCGAGGTGATCCGGCACAGCTTCGCCGAATGGCTCGTGACCGTGCCCCGGTGGGAGGCCGAGGACGGAACGACCCTCGGCGAAGGCGTCCGCAAGGTCCTGGGCGTCTCGTACCAGACCCTCGGCATGGTCCCCGACTTCATGCGCGTCGGCATGCAGGTCCTCCTCGAGCAGAACGACACCTACGCCAAGACCCGCCGCGCGTTCCTCGACTGCCGCCTCCAGGTCAAGCGGATGATCTCCGCCTGGGCACGCCGCGTCGAGCAGAGCGCCCCCGCGGACCGGGCCGACGACGTCGCCACCCTCGTCGTGGCCTTCGCCGACGGCGCGGCCGTCGGCTCGCAGATCTACCCCGACTGGGACTCCGAGGAGTACGTCGACCTCCTCTCCGGCGTCCTTGCCTGCCTCCCGCCGACGGACACCGCCACGAGCTGACCGACGTCCGGCCCGTTCCCCCTGCCGCGGGCGCGGCTGGAGCTAGCATCGGGCCACGTGATCGTATGGCTCAACGGCACCCACGGCGCGGGCAAGACGACGACCAGTCCACTGGTGCAGCAACTGATCCCGGATTCACGGGTGTTCGACGCCGAGAAGGTCGGCGAGACACTCATGGACATCACCCCGGGGCTGCCCGAGACGGACAACTTCCAGCACTGGCCGCCATGGCGGCCGCTCGTGGTCGAGACCGCCCGCCGCGTGCTCGACTACACCGGCGGCACCCTGGTGATCCCCATGACCGTCCTGGTCGAGCGGTACTGGCGCGAGATCAGCGCGGGCCTCGCCCGACACGCCGTCCCGGTGAGGCACTTCGTCCTCCACGCCGACCAGGAGACCCTCCGCCGGCGCATCGAGGGGGCCACTCCCGTCCCCTCGCCCTTCCGCCTGGCACACCTCGAGCCGTACGCCGAGGCGGCCCGCACGTGGCTGCACGGCGAGGCCGAGGTGGTCGACACCACGCACCTCACACCCGCCGAGGCCGCCCTCCGGATCGCGGAGGCCCTCGACAGCTGAACTCCAGCCGCTGCCGGCCCGGTTGTCCGCGAAATCCCCCGGAATTGTCAGTGATCGGTAACAGACGCATCCGGCGACCGCCGTTCCTCGTCCCATCAGTTGGTCGGAAGGCGACCGGTGATCGGCAAGGAACAGCGGGAAGCGGGGCGGACATGGCGCGGCACAGTGGCGGGCGGGGCTGGTACGGCAGGCTGGCCGTGGCGGCAGCCGGGGTGACGGTACTGGCCGCGGGCGTCTCCGTGTGGACCGCGCAGGCCGGTGTCGTGGACGGCGGGTCGCCCCGGCCGACCGCGTCGGCCACACCGGGCGGCGACGTGCGGCCGGTGGACATGACCATTGTGCACGCGTCGGACAAGGGATCACACGCGGTCAACATCACCATCGACGACGGACCCGACCCCGTGTGGACGCCGCAGATGCTGGACCTGCTCCGGGAGAACGGGGTGAAGGCCACGTTCTGCATGGTCGGAACGCAGGCGCAGGCGCACCCGGACCTCGTGAAGAAGGTGGTCGCGGCCGGGCACCGGCTGTGCGACCACTCCATCTCGCACGACACCACCATGGACACCAAGTCCCAGGCCTACCAGTCGAAGGAGATCCTCGACGCCGAACGCATGATCACCGAAGCGTCCGGGGGAGTGCGGCCGATGTACTACCGGGCTCCCGGCGGGGCGTTCACCCCCTACAGCCGCAAGCTGGCCGCCTCCCGGGGCATGCGTCCGCTGGGCTGGAACGTGGACTCCAAGGACTTCGAGCGGCCGGGCGCGGACGCCATCGTCGCCACCGTCGAGAGGGAACTGCCCAACGGGCCGACGATCCTGTTCCACGACGCGGGCGGCGACCGCTCCCAGACCGTCGAGGCCCTGCGCCGGATCCTTCCCTGGCTCAAGGAACAGGGCTACGAGTTCGGCTTCCCGGTGCGCTGAGCCGCGGACATGCCGCTCGGTCCGCGGCCGGCGGCCGGTGCGAGTAGAAATTACTCACAATGCGGAGCCGACGGGGAGACCGGGGCTGTCCCGGCCATTGTCAGTAGCGGGGTTTATGGTCCTCGCTATGATGAATCCGAAGTCGGCGTCCGCTCACGACGACGATCCGCACGAGCGTGCTTCGACAACAACCGGGGAACGGGTGGCCTTGAGAGAGGTTCTCCGGCGTCGCGTGTCCGAGGAATTCGGCCGGCACGGCGGAAGCGAACTCACCGGCAGGGTGGGAAATGCGCGGCAGGCGGGTGCGCACCGGCCCAGGGACGCGCAGCACGCTTTCGAATCGGCGCTGGAGGCTTTCCACCGACGGCGGTTCGTCGTCCTGGTGGGGGACCGGCAGGTCGAGGATCTGGATGACGAGGTGGTCCTGTCGCCGGACGAGGACATCACTTTCCTGAAGCTCGTTCCTCTGGCAGGTGGCTGATGACCTCGCAACGAAATCCGGGCCGACTGGAAGCCCTCTCCCGATTCGCGATGGAAGGCGACACGTACCGCCTGGCGCGGGAACTGATGGACGCCGCGATTCTCGGTGAAATCGGCGAAGTCGGGGAAGTAGGCGAAGTCGGTGAACTCGACGACACGCGCCGGATCTCCGACACACTGCTTTCCCTGTCGGATTTCCAGGCGGCGAAGCTGGCCAACGACATGGTCCACCTCTACCGGGCCACAGTGATGCGGCAGTGGGTCCGGCACGGCTGGTCCGAGCAGGACTGCCTAGGCCACGAGCACTCGCTGTGGGACCGCATGGTGCGGTTGAAGGAGCTGCTGATCGGCGGCCTCCCCAGCGTCCGCTCGCTGGCCGGGAGGCTGCGGGAAGTGGACGGCATCGGGCGGAGCTTCACGTTGGACACCCCCCACACCCACGAACTGTGGAGGATCATCGAGAAGGACTCCGAGCTGGCGGCAGGCGCGATGCCTTCCCCCGCGTTCATCGCGACACTGCGCCGCACCGTGCGGAAGAACGGCTACCAGCCCCGCGGCATCGGTCACCTGAGCCAGGAACAGGTCAGTGATCCCCTCCTCAACCCGGGGGAGGCCTGGACCGACCATGTGCTCGGCGAGCTTCCCGGCCTGCACGAGAGCTGGCCGCCGCTGCTCCGGCACGCACTGACCGCGACCGCGGTACGACCGACCGCCGACTGGAACGCGAAGGCGAAGGACCTCATCGACGGGATCGGCACCGAGACGGTTCACACCACGGTCGTCTCCTGGCTCGGCATGCTCGACCGGCCACGCACGGTTCCCCTCGCCCACAACGGCACCGACACCTTCCCCGGCATGCTCGACCCGTACAACGCGGTGGCCGTACGGGGTCTGGTCTGGCTGCTCGCGCTCACCCCGGAGAGCGCCGGCTCCGCACGCGTCCTGGGGCACCTGGTGGACTTCTGCGTGCGCAAGGTCCCGGGGCTGGGGCCGCGGCACCCGAGAATCGCGAACGCGGCCGTCCACACGCTCCGCGAACTCCGGGGAGAGGCGTCCCTGGGCGAACTGGCGCGGCTCTCCGCCCGCCTGACCGCCAAGCCCACGCTGAAGCTCGTCAACGCGGCCCTCGACTCCCGGGCCACGACCATGGGCGTGTCCCGGGAGGAGATCGAGGAACTGGCCCTTCCCGGCTACGGGCTCACCGGTGTCGGCCACGGCGAACACACCCTGGGCGACACCACCGCCGTGCTCTCGGTGCGCGCCGGCAAGGCCTCCCTGACCTGGCGCGGCACGACAGGCCGCGTCACGAAGACCGCGCCTGCTCCGGTACGGCGCGACCACGCCGAAGACGTCAAGGCGCTCAAGGCGGCGGTCAAGGACATCGACAAGATGCTCACCGCCCAGAGCACCCGGCTGGAACGCCTCTACCTCTCGCGCCGCACATGGGCGTTCGACGCCTGGTGCGAGCGCTACGCCGGCCATCCGCTGCTCGGCACTCTCACCCGGCGCCTGCTGTGGAGCGTCGACGGCCGGACCTGCGGATACGCCGACGGCCAGTGGCGCACCCTCGACGGCAGCCCGGTACCGGCCGCACCGGACGCGCGCGTCGAACTGTGGCACCCCGTCGTCCAGGACCCCGGCGACGTCCTCGCCTGGCGGGACTGGCTGCGGCGGCACGGCATCACCCAGCCCTTCAAACAGGCCCACCGCGAGGTGTACCGGCTCACCGGGGCGGAGCGGCAGACCCGCGACTACTCCAACCGGTTCGCCGCCCACATCCTTCGCCAGCACCAGTTCAACGCCCTCGCCGCCGCACGCGGCTGGCGCAACAGACTGCGCATGGCCGTCGACGACGTCTACCCTCCCGCCACCATCGACCTGCCCGCATGGGGACTGCGCGGCGAATACTGGATCGAAGGCATCGGCGACGACGTCGCGGGGTCGGGAAGCTTCCTGACCGTCCGAACCGACCAGGTCCGCTTCTATCCGCTCGACGCACCCCAGAACCTCGCCCACGCCGGCGGCGGCGCCTACACCATGCCCGGCGAGCGCGTCGATCCGCTGCCCCTCGAACAGATACCCGACCTGGTCCTCAGCGAGGTCCTCCGCGACATCGACCTCTTCGTCGGCGTCGCGAGCATCGGCAACGACCCCACCTGGCAGGACGGCGGCCCCCGAGGACGCTTCCAGCACTACTGGAACGCCTACGCCTTCGGTGAGCTGTCCCAGCCGGCACAGACCAGGAAGGAGCTGCTCGCCGCCCTGCTGCCGCGACTCGGCATCGCCGGCCGGTGCGCTGTCGACGGAAGGTTCCTCACCGTCCGGGGCGCCCTGCACACCTACCGGATCCACCTCGGCTCCGGGAACGTCCTCATGAGCCCCGACAACACCTACCTGTGTGTCGTCCCCGCGTCCGGCGACGCCCTTCCCGCGGGCGACACCTACCTCCCGTTCGAGGGCGACCACATGCTGGCCGTCATCCTCAGCAAAGCGATCATGCTGGCCGACGACACCGCCATCACCGACCCCGCCGTCGTCGGCCAGCTCCAGCGAGGGGAGACACGGTAGCCACGTCCGGAGGCGGCGGTTCCCGGATCCCTCCCGGCCCCGCCGCACCGCTCAACGGCGCGCCGGCGCCCCGGCCCGCCAGCACTCCCGCAGCACCTCCACCGCCCGCGTCAGCGTCCGCGGTGTCGCCGTGAACGGCAGGCGCAGATGGCGGGTGAGGGTGGTGCGGTCGGCGGCGAAGCGCGGTCCGGGGGTCACCGCGAGTCCGCGCGCGGCGGCCTTGGCCGCGAGGTCCGTCGCCCGTGTGCCGTCCCCCAGGTGCAGCCACAGGCTCAGCCCGCCGCCCGGGACGGTGTAGCTCCACTCGGTGCCGGCCAGCAGCGCGGCCAGATGGTCGCGCTGGTCGCGCAGCTGGTCGCGCCGGTTCGCGAGGAGGTCCGGGAGCGGGTCGCCGAGGAGTTCGGCGGCGATGAGCTGTTCCAGCGGCGGTGGAGCCAGCTGCGCCTGGAGCGGATTGCGCCGCAGCTGCCGTACGAGGTCCGTGGTCGCCCTGATCCAGCCGACCCGCAGACCCGTCCACAGGGTCTTGCTCGCGGAGCCGATCTGGATCACCCGCGCGCCGGCGAGGTGCGGTTCGGTGCCGGGCGGGGTCCTCAGGTCCAGGTCGCGCATCGTCTCGTCGGCGAGGACGGTCAGTCCGTGGCGGTCGCCGAGCCCGGCGACCGCCCGCCGGGTCCGCGCGTCCATGTGGGCGCCGGTGGGGTTGTGGAAGTCGGGTACCACATAGGCCAGTTGGGGGTGGTGCTGGCGGACGGCCGCGGTGAGGCGCTCGGTGTCCCAGCCGTCCGTGGCCGAGACGGGCACCGGCAGCAGGCGGACGCGACGGGCGTGCAGGAGGGCGAGGGCGCCTGGGTAGGCGGGGTTCTCCACCACGGCGGGGCGTCGGCGGTCGGTGTGGAGGTGGTCCAGGAGCAGGGTGAGGGCGGCCTGGGCGCCGGAGGTGACGAGGATCTGCTCGGGCCGGGTGGCGAGGCCGGCGCGGGTGTAGCGGTCGGCGAGGAGCTCCCGCAGCAGGGGCAGCCCGCAGGTGGCGACGCCGGAGTCGACGAGCAGCGGCGCGCTGCGTTCGGTGGCGCGGGCGAGGGCGGTGAGGTAGGCGTCGTGCGGTGCGGCGGTGACGGCGAGGGTGAGGTCGAGATCGGCGTCGGCGGCGCCGCCCCGGTCCAGGGACCAGGGGCTGGTGCGCTCCGTGAGCCGGGGAGGCAGCCGTACGGTGCTGCCGCTGCCGTGCCGGGTGTGCAGCCAGCCGTCGTCGCGCAGCACGGCCAGCGCGGAGACCACCGTGCCGCGGCTGACCCCGAGGGTGCGGGCCAGTTCCCGCTCGGACGGCAGCCGGGTGCCGACCGGGAGCCGGCCGTCGATCACGGCCTCGCGTACCGCCGCCGCCAGGGTGCGGGAGAGCGGGCCCGACCGGATGTGCCAGTCGCCGAGCGCGGCGACGAATCCAGTGTCCACACGGCCAGTATGTCTGGTCCAGTTCTCCTCGAGTGGACCAGACATCCGGCTGCCTCCGCGTTCTACGCTGCGGGCATGCACCCCGCACTCGCCGATGATCTCTCCCGGCTCTCCGAACTCCTGCAGTCCGCCCGCGACTACGCCGCCCGTGAGGTGGCGGGGCTCGCCGAGCGGCCGGTCGCCGTGTCCGGCCGGGCTCCCGAACGTGCTCCGCTGCCCGCCGAGGGCGTAGGAGGCGCCACCGCCCTCACGCGGTTCGCCGAGCGATGGGCGCCGGGCTTCTCCGGCTCGGCGGGCCCCCGCTACCTGGGCTTCGTCACCGGAGGCGCGACCCCCGCGTCGGTCGCCGGTGACTGGCTGACCGCGGCTCTCGACCAGAACATCTCCGGCGCCGGCGGTTCGTGGGCGCAGGAGCTGGAGCGGGAGACGGTCGGCTGGCTGCGCGAGCTGTTCGGGCTGAGCGAGGCGCACAGCGGAGCGTTCGTGACGGGCGCGACCGTGTCCAACACGATCGGCCTGGCAGTCGGCCGGGAGTGGCTCGGCGAGCGGCTGGGCGTGGACGTCTCCCGGGCCGGTGCGGCGGCGCTGGGTCCGGTCGACGTCCTCTCCGGCAGCCCGCACTCCAGCATCACCAAGGCGATGTCGGTGCTGGGCATCGGCCGGGACCGGCTGCGCCAGGTGCCGCTGCTGTCCGGCAACCGGGAGGCCGTGGACGTGCGCGCGCTGGAGGAGGCGCTGGCCGAGCGGGACGGCCGGCCGGCGATCGTCGTCGCGAACGCGGGCACCGTGAACACCGTCGACTTCGACGATCTGCGCGCGATCGCCGCTCTGAAGGAGCGCTACGACTTCTGGCTGCACGTGGACGCCGCGTTCGGCGGCTTCGCCGCGCTGTCCCCCGAGTACGCGTCGCTGGTCGACGGCCTCGACGCGGCCGACTCCGTCTGCGTCGACCTGCACAAGTGGCTCAACGTCCCCTACGACGCGGCCGTGCAGTTCACCCGGCGCCGCGACCTTCAGGTGGCGGTGTTCCACAACGCCTCGCCGTACCTCGGGATGCCCGTCGGCGAGCCGGACTTCCTGCATCTGACCCCCGAGAACTCGCGACGGCTGCGCGCCCTGCCGGCGTGGTTCTCGCTCATGGCCTACGGGCAGGCCGGGCACCGGGAGATCGTCGAGCGGAACGTGGCCCTGGCCCGGCGTCTCGGCGAGGGCGTCGACGCCCTGCCCGGTCTGCGCCTGCTGGCGCCGGTCCGGCTCAACGTCGTCTGCTTCACGCTCGCCGAGGACCCGACCACGGAACGGGTGAGCGCGCTGGCGCAGGCGGTCGCCGAGTCCGGGGAGGCGTACGTGACGCCGACGGTGTACGGCGGGGTGCCCGGACTGCGGGCCGCGTTCAGCAACTGGCGCACCACCGAGGACGACACCGCGCGCGTGCTGGAAGCGCTGGCGGCGGCCTCGGGCTGACCGCGGCCCGGCGGTCCTGACCGCCGCCGGAAACGACCGGGGTGACGGCGGTCGGGGGCCGTCACCCCACCGGCGCGGGCACTCCTCGTCACCGCCCGCCGCGCCCTCGCCACGGCGATCGCGATCGCCATGGCAAGGTGTGCCCCCCAGGGGTATGTCACACACCGGCCCGGCGTGCGCCTGGGTGTGTCCGGATGCCGCGCGGGGCTACGGCGTCAGACGAGCCGCTGCTTCAGCAGTCTCAGTTCCTCCGCGACGTCGTGCATCTTCGGACTCCAGTCCAGCTGTTCGCGTGCCGCCGCGTTGGACAGCCGCTGGGAGTAGGTCAGCGCCTCGGCGAAGGGACCCAGCGCCTGGGACGCCACGTCGACCGGCAGGGAGGCTGCTTCCCCGCCGCCGAGCGCACGGCTCGCCATGACGGAGAAATCCCGGTAGGACATGCTCTCTCCGTTGCCCGCCAGATAGAGAGAGCCGGCGGGGGCGCGTTCGAGCGCACTGACACACAGGGCGGCGAGATCGTCCACGTGCACGAAGGCGAGCAGGTTGTCCCCGTCGCCGACGTAGTGCACCCGGCCACTGCTGTTGTAGTCGGCCAGCAGCGAGGTCGCGACGAAGCCGCTCGTGCGCCCGTACACCATGGGCGCGCGGACCACGGCGCTGCGGACCCCCGAGTCGGCGGCCCGCCGGATCTCCCCCTCCAGCGCCGACCGCCAGGAAAGGAACGCGGGCGGATCGTCGGGGGTCGACTCGTCGACTTCCACCTCGGGCCCGGTGTTCCCGGTGCCGAGTGAGCCGGTCACGTACAGGAAGGCCTTGTCCGTGCCCCGCATCGCCTGGAGGACCGAACGGACCGCGGCGGTGTCCGCCTCCCGGAACCTGTCCGGAACGGGGTCCAGCCACGCGAACACGACGGCGTCGGCCTGGAGCGCCCGTGCCACCCACTCCGCAGGGCGGCCGACCTCGCCCGGCTGAACCTTCACCCCGGCCGCCTCCAGGGTCTGCGCGGATGCCGTGGACCTGGCCAGGCCCACCACGTCGTGGCCCCGCTCGAGCAGATGATCCACGACGGCGCCGCCTATGTATCCCGTGGCGCCGATGACGAATGCTTCCATGTGGTCTCCCAAGGTCAATGAGCGACGTGGCCGGGTGAGGCCGGGGTCGCGGGTCAGTCGCTGTCGGCGGCGCGTGGGTGATCCATGCGGGACAGCCAGGTGGTGAGCAGTGTTTCGAGTGCCGCCGCCTCGGCCGGTGTCAGCGCGTCCAGCAGACGGCGTTCGTTGCGCATGTGCTCGGTGAACGCCTGGTCGATCAGTTCGCGCCCGGGGGTGGTGAGGGCGACGATCCGCCCCCGCTGGTCGTCCTCGGACCGGCGGCGGGTGACGAGTCCGGCTCGCTCCAGACGGTCGATCCTCTTCGTCATGGCGCCGGTGGTGACCATGGTGTGCGCGGCGAGTTCGCCGGGCGCTCGTTGGTAGGGCTCACCGGCGCGGCGCAGCGCGCACAGGACGTCGAACTCCCCTTCGCTGAGGCCGTAGCGGGCGTAGACGAGGCGGAGTTCCCCGGTGAGCTGGTCGGCCAGCCGGTGAAGCCGGCCGATCACGCCCTGGGGGGAGACGTCGAGGTCGGGTCGTTCGCGGCGCCAGTCGGCCTGGATGCGGGCCACTCGGTCCAGCTCACTGTCTTCCATGGAAGACATTATAGCTTCCATGGAAGTAGAATGCCTTCCATGGAAGCTAATGTGCGCTGGGTCGCACTGACCGCGATCGCACCGGTCGCCTGGGGAGCCAACTACTACGTCACGCACGAGTTCCTCCCCGCGGACCGCCCCCTCTACGGCGCCGCCGTGCGAGCGCTGCCGGCCGGCCTTTTCCTGCTGGTCCTGTGCCGGCAACGGCCCCGGGGTGCGTGGTGGTGGCGATCCGCCGTGCTGGGGACACTCAACGTGAGTGTCTTCTTCGTCCTCGTCTACGCCGCCTCCCAACTCCTTCCCACGAGCGTCGCCTCGACGGTGATGGCGGTGTCCCCGCTGACGATGATGCTCGTGGCGTGGCTGCTGATGTCCGAGCGTCCGAGGACCGCTCATCTGGCCGGCGCCGCGATCGGGCTCGTCGGCGTGTGTCTCATGCTGCTCACGGGGGCCTCCCGGGTGAGTGTGCCGGGTGTTCTCGCGGCGGTGGCCGCCATGCTGGTGTCGTCGTTCGGCCACATACTGACCAAGCGGTGGAACGCCGATGTCGACGTGCTGGCCTCGACCTCCTGGCAGCTGACCGCCGGAGGCCTCTTCCTCCTCCCGGTCGCCGCAGCCGTGGAGGGGGCCCCGCCCGCGCTGTCCACGTCCGGGTTGCTCGCCTTCGGCTACGTCGCTCTCGTCGCCACCGCGCTGGCGTTCGCCGCCTGGTTCACGGGACTGCGGCACCTGCCCGCGGGAACCGTGGGGCTGATCGGCCTGCTCAATCCGGTGACCGGCGTGCTGCTGGGCGTCGCCGTCGCCGGGGAGGCGCTGACCGTCCAGCAGTCGTGCGGGCTGGCGCTGGTCCTGGCCGGCGTCGTCCTCGGCCGGCCCGCCCGCGCGAGCCGGCGCGGCAGTGGCCGGGCCCCCGCTGATCCGGCGCCCGAAGCGCGTCCCGCGCGAGAGCCCTCAGCGCCCGGTAGCCGGTGACGAGGCCCTTCACACCGACGAGAAGAAGTGAGGTGGGCTATCCCGCATGCGGAATAGCCCACGGCGGCGAGATGTCGCTCCGGGGATGAACGACACACTCACCACCCGTCGATTGGAACATGAGGAGGGGTGGTGAGTGATGAGCAACCGGTACTCCATGACGCCGACGATCCCGGTCCCCGCCTGCCGAATGTGAACGAGGCGGAACGGTGAGGGGTGGGCACACCCCTGCGTGCGAGGCCGGCATACGTGTGACGCGGAACGCCGCTATGAGACACCCGTCGACACCCAGACGGTCACCACTTTGAGGTCCGGGTCGACCTGGGCGCCGATCGGCGACTGGTCGACGACGATTCCCTTCCCCCACAGGGCTTCGTCCTTCGTCTTCTCCGTGAGCTTCCACCCGCCGGCCTCGGCGCAGGCGCGCACCGAGTCGATGTGGTGCAGCTTGAACCACGGCACCGAGATCTTCCCGTCCTGCGAGACCTTGGGTTTGGTGCAGTCCTTCACCGGCATCGTGAGCGAGGTGTCACCCATCACCACATCGCCGTGCGAGGGGGACGCCGATGTCGACGCCGCGGGTTGCGAAGCACTCTTGTCCGGGCCGACGTCTTCCGGATTGTTGCCCTTCTCCCCGTTGCCCAGCGTCAGCACCGTCAGCCCGCCGAGCACGAGCACGGCGGTGACCGACGCCCCCCACACCACCGCCTTGCGGCGCGGCGGCGACGAGGGGCGCTGCGGGGCCTGCGGAACGAGCCCACCGGGGGGCGTCCCCTGATAGGGGTTGTGGTGCATGGCCATCGGCGCCGGACCGCCGGCAGCCGGCGCGGCGGCTCCTTGCGAGGGGTACGCGGACGCCGCGAAGGTGGGCATGTAAGGAGCCCCCACCGCCGGCGGGGGACCGAAGAAGTCGTTGCCCTGCCCGACGCCGGGCTGCCCGGCGGAATCCGCCGGTCGGGCGGGGGCAGGGGATCCGGCCGGCCCGATCTCCGCGAGCAGTGCCTGGACCGCCTCGCGCATGGCGTCGGCGGACTGGTGCCGCTGCGCGGGGTCCTTGGCCAGCGCTGTGGCGATCAGCCGGTCGACGGACGCGGGCACGGACGCGTTGACCTGGGAAGGCACCGGCGCGGGTGCCTGCACATGCTGGTAGGCGATGGTGAGCGGCGCGTCGCCGTCGAACGGCAACCGGCCGGTGACCATCTCGAAGAGCATGCAGCCGACCGAGTACAGGTCGGAGCGCTCGTCCACCTGACGGCCCATGGCCTGCTCGGGGGAGAGGTACTGAGGAGTCCCGACGACCATCCCGGTCTGCGTCATGGAGCCGAGCCCGCTCTCCATCGCCCGGGCGATCCCGAAGTCCATCACCTTCACCACGTTGCGCCGGGTGATCATCACGTTGGCCGGCTTGATGTCCCGGTGGATCAGCCCTCTCGCGTGGCTCTCCGAGAGGGCGGCCAGGACCTCACTCGTGATCTGCAGGGCCAGCGGTACGGGCATCGCCCCGCTCTCGGCCACATGCTGGTCGAGGAGTTCCCGCAGCGAACAGCCCTCGACGTACTCCATGACGATGTACGGCTCGGCCGCACCCTGGCCCGAGTGCTCGCCCGAGTCGAACACCGAGACGATGTTGGTGTGGTTGAGGCTGGCGACCGCCTTGGCCTCTCTGATGAACCGCAGCCGGAACGCCTGCTGTCCCGCCAGGTCCGAGCGGAGCAGCTTGACAGCCACCGGCCGGTCGAGGACGGTGTCGTGACCGAGATACACCGTGGCCATGCCGCCTTCTCCGAGAAGGCTTTGCAGGACGTAGCGCCCGTCACCCACGGCGCGCCCGTCAGCGCTGGCCAAAGTGTGCTCATCCCGACCGGTCATTCGGTACCGCCCCTTCACCGTGTAACGCCCCCGCTGCGGGCGGCAGTGCCGGCCGGCCCCCGCTCGTCGACGGCGGCGCCGCGCACTACGATGTCAGGGCCGCGGCGACCACGCGCGGCCACAGCTGCGGATGCCTGGCCACCATTCACAGGCCATGCTCATCCAACGCGTTACCGAACGTCCGATCATGAGTAATCCATACTCGTTTCGGCGGCGGACAAGCCGACAGGGACGCCGTAACGGCGTCGTCGGACTGTCGGCCGGGCTGGGCCGGGCCGCGCCGGTGGTCCCACCGCGGCCGGCAGGCGAGGGACCGCCTTCCCGTCGCACCCGGTGGTGATGACGGCCGTTGGGCGTCGGATGCCCCTCCGTCCCGTGGACCTCCAGCGGGCGGGGCTTGCCCGTCCGGGCGGTATGAAGGGGGCGAGGGCAGGGCCGGCCCGGGAGCGGGGAAGCCGGCGGAGGCATCCACCAGGCTGCCGACCGCCCGTGGGCCGCCGCACGAGTACTCGCTACTCAAGCCCCGCCGCCGGACGGCGGGAGTGGTACGCCGCGGCCGTGCCGAGGCCTGCACACCTGCCCCGGGAGCGGCGAGGCGCGCGGTCCTGTGTGTGTCGGGCACACCGCTCGGCCGGGTCTGCCGTGCCGGGGCCGGTGCACCATGGAGACGTGCGTACCCCCAACGGCGCACCCGGTCAGGTGAGGGAGGAGGTCCGGGCGTGGACATCCGCCTCCTGGGACCGCTCGAGGTGGTCTCCGACGGCCGGCCCTGCACCCTGCCCGCCCGTGCGGAGCAGTCGCTGCTCGTGCGGCTGGCGCTGGACGCCGGCCATGTGGTCCCCGCCGGGTCGCTCATCGACGCACTGTGGGGAGACAACCTGCCGGCCGACCCGGGCAACGCCCTGCAACTGCGTGTGTCGAAGCTGCGGCGGGCCCTGGCGGCCCAGGGACTGCCGGCCGGCCTGATCACCACACGCGCGCCCGGGTACCTGGCCCAGGTCGACCCGGACCAGGTCGACGCGGTGCGCTTCACGAGCCTGGTCGCCGAGGCCCGGCGCCTCGCCGGGCAGGCACCCGACGACGCCCTGCGCCGCTACCAGCAGGCACTCGACCTGTGGCGGGGTCCGGCGCTGACCGGATTCGTCGACGAGGGATGGGCGCAGCCGGAGGCCGCCCGGCTGGAAGAAGCGCGTCTGTCGGCGATCGAGGAGCGCGCCGAGCTGCTTCTGGCCGCGGGCCGGTACACCGAAGTGGCCGGTGACCTGGAGACGCTGGTGCAGCAGCACCCCTTGCGGGAGCGCCTGCACGGTCAGCTGATGCTGGCCCTGTACCACTCGGGCCGGCAGGCCGAGGCACTGGCGGCCTACCAGCGGGCTCGCCGGATCCTGGACAGCGAACTCGGCCTCGAGCCCTCGCCGGAACTGCGCCGGCTGCAGGAGGACATCCTCCGGCAGGACCCCCGGCTCGGGGGTGCGGCCGGTCCCCGGCCCGCCGCACACACCGGCCTGCCCACCCGGCTGACCTCGTTCGTCGGCAGGACCGCCGAGACCGAGCAGCTCCTCGGCCTGCTGGCCCGGCAGCGCCTGGTGACGCTCACCGGCCCGGGAGGGGTGGGCAAGACGAGCCTGGCGATCGAGGCCGCGCGCCGAGGGAGCACCGGCGACGGGGCGTGCCTGGTCAAGCTCGCACCGGTCGGCGAACCCGCGCTCCTTGCGCGCGCCGTGGCCGACGCCCTGGGCGTCCCGGCCGCCGCGGAGGCGGACGAGGACCGGCTGATCGCCTGTCTGCGCGGACGCCAGGTGCTGCTGCTCCTGGACAACTGCGAACACCTGGCCGCTCCCTGTGCCGTCCTGGCCGAACGGCTGCTGGCCTGCTGCCCCGATCTGAGGATCCTCGCCACCAGCCGGGAGCCGCTGGGAGTCGCCGGGGAAACCCAGTACGCCCTGACTCCCCTCAGCGTGCCACCCCGGTCGGCGGAGCCGGCGGACCTGACCGCCTACGACGCGGTGCGGCTGTTCCTCGACCGGGCCCGCAGCGCCCTGCCGGAGTTCGCCCTGGACGGGGACAGCAGCCCGGCGGTGGCGCGGATCTGCCGCAGTCTCGACGGCATTCCCCTCGCGGTGGAACTGGCCGCCGCCCGGATCAAGACCCTTCCCGTCCAGGAGATCTCCTCCCGCCTGGACGATCGCTTCGCCCTCCTCACCGCCACGACCCGTACCGCCGAGGCCCGCCAGCAGACCCTCCGGGCCACCATCGACTGGAGCTACCGCCTGCTCACCGAGCCCGAGCAGATCCTGTTCAGGCGGCTGTCGGTGTTCCGGGGCGGCTGCGGTCTGGACGCGGCGGAGACGCTGTGCGCCGACGGCGACCTGGAACGCGGGGACATCCTCGACCTTCTCGGCCACCTGGTCGACCGCTCCATGGTGGTGGCCGGACACGCGGGCCGGGCGCGGTTCCGGCTGCTGGAGACCCTGCGCGAGTACGGGGCCCGGCGACTGCGGGAGGCGGGCGAGGAGGAACGTTTCGCCGATGCGCACGCGCGGTACTTCACCGGCCTGGCCGAGCGCGGCGAGCCCGAACTCCGCGGCTCCCGCCAGGGACAGTGGCTGGGCTGGCTCAAGCAGGAGCGCGACAACATCAGGGCCGCGCTCACCTGGTGCCACGCCCACGCCGGCTCCGACCCCGACCGCGGCCTGCGCCTGGTCGCCGCCCTCGGCTGGTTCTGGTACTTCGCCAGCCACATCGGCGGGGGCCGTGAGGTCGAGCGGATGCTGGCGGCCGCGGAGGGCGGATCCCCCTCCGCGCGGGGGCGCGCCCTTCAGGCCCAGTCGCTCGCGGGACGGCCCGGCGCCTGCGTCGTACACCCCGACCAGCGGTGCGCCGCCGCCGCACGCGCCAGCCTCCGGCTGTTCGAGGAGACGGGCGACACGCACCGGGCGGCCTACTCCCGCACCCTCCTGGCGGTGGAGGGCATCACCGGCAACGGCACCCGGGAATGCCTGGCCATGCTGCCGCAGGCCGTCGAGGAGTTCGCACGCCGGGGCGACGAGTGGGGACGAGCCCTGACGCTCTTCGTGGAGATGGAGCTGCGGTTCACCCTGGGCACCTTCGACACCGCGACGGAGTACGCCGAACGCGCCCTGTCGGTCTTCACACGACTCGGCGACCACTGGGGCACGTCGGCCATTCAGTACCACCTGGGACTCGCCCTGCACCGAGCGGGCCGCCCGCACGCGGCACTGGACGCCTACGCGGGCGCCCTGGCCGAGGGAAGGAAGACGGGCATGGCCAACACCGTGCAGTACGCGCTGGCCAACGCCGGCCTGATCAAACTGGCGTTCGCGGACCTGCCCGGCGCCGAGCAGTGCTTCGAGCAGTCCCACGCCGTGGCCCGGGAGCTCGGTGCCGACGGCAACCCCCTGGCGGCCATGGGCCAGGCGCATCTCGCCCGCCAGCGCGAGGACCTCGACGTCGCCCAGGCCCACTACACCCGGGTCCTGGAACTCCTCGAAGGCCAGGACAAGCCCGACTGGACCGCCGCCGCCCTCACCGGCCTGGGCTTCGTCGCCGAGCTCTCCGGCCGCCTGGACACCGCGGAGTCCTGTCATCTTCGCGCCTGGCACGTCGCCGCCCCGGCCGGGTGCGCCGCCGCGGTGGCGGGCGCCATGGAGGGCCTCGCCTGCGCCACGGCGGCATGCGGCGACGGCACGAGGGCGGCGAACCTGCTGGGGGCCGCCGCGCGTTGGCGCGAGGAGCACCGTTGCCCGGCGTCGTCCCTCGAATGGCAGGACATCGAACGGGGCACCGACCGCGCCCGCGCCCTGATCGGCGACGACCACTACCGCGCCGCGTACGCCGCCGGCCTCGCCGAGGATCCCGCCCGTCCGCCGGCCATGCCCTCCCGCGCGGGCTTCCGCACACGGGACGCCGGTCCTGACCGACCCGGCTGACGCACAGGCATCCGTGACGTCCCGGGATTTCGCGGCACGCGCCGGGACAGTGCCCGGACAGGGACCCGACAGGCCGATCGGCCAGCATCGGAGCCGTCGATGTCCCCGGGAAGCTACCGGATCGGTGATTCTGATGTGTTCCACCACCCGCCTGGCCGACGCGCCGACCCGGCGCGTCCTGGCAGCCCCCACAAGGTCCTACACCCTGCGGCTGGCCCACGACGTGACCGCCGCCGCGTCCGCCCGGAGAGAAGCCCGGATCCTGCTGGCGTCGTGGGGTCTGCCGCAGGAGCAGACGGACGACATCCTGCTGATCATCTCCGAACTCGTCACCAACGCCGTCGAGCACGCTCTGCCGCCCGTGGCTCTGCGGCTGAGGCGGATGGGCGCCGACGGCGGTGTGCACATCGACGTCAGCGACGCGGGTCCCGCCGCGTCCGAGGGGGCGAGGGCCGCCACCGGAACCCCCGCCGAACACGGCCGCGGCAGGGTCATCATCGACGCGCTGTCCGCCGGACACGGCACCCGGGCAGAGGCCGGGTCGGTCCACCACTGGGCCACCGTCGGCGTCACGGCCTGACCCAGCACAGCAGGCGCCGTCAGCCGTACCGACACCAGGTCCGCGACGGCACCGCCGCACCCGCGGCCGGCACCTTCACCTCGGGGCACCCGGGTACTGGCCGTGAAGGAGACCACCATGCACAGACTCCTGCACATCGCGGCTTCCCCGCGCGGGACGGCGTCCCAGTCCCGGTTCCTGGCCGACGTCTTCACGGACAGCTACCGGGAGGCTCACCCCGATGCGGACGTGGACCTCTTCAACCTCTGGGACGGCACGCTTCCGTCCTTCGGCCCGACCGCGACCGCGGCCCACATGGCGCTCCTCGCCGGCTCCCGGCCGCAGGGCGCGCCGGCCCGTGCCTGGGCGGCCCTGCGCGAGACGTTCGACCGTTTCGACAGCTACGACCGGTATGTATTCAGCGTTCCGATGTGGAACGGCGGCATTCCCTACATTCTCAAACAGTTCATCGACGTGATCTCCCAGCCGGGCCTGGTCTTCGAGATCCACCCCGAACGCGGGTGCACCGGCCTGCTGAGAGGGAAGAAGGCCGCCGTGGTGTACACCAGCGCCGGCTACGGCCCTGGCCGCGACGATGCCTTCGGCAACGACTTCCAGACCGCCTTCTTCGACGACTGGCTGCGCTGGACCGGCATCGACGACGTCACGGCCGTCCACTTCCGTACCCACCCGACCGCGCCCGGCGGCATCGAGGACCGCCGCGCTGCCGCGGCGTCGGCCAGGCAGGCGGCCAGGACGTTCTGACCTACTTCTCCAGATCGACACGCATGGTCATGAACTCCATGGACGCCGACATCACGGTGCTGTTCGGGAACAGAGCCACCCCCGCGGTCGTCGCGTCCGCCCAGCCGCAGATGACGTTCCCGTTCTCGGCGAGCGACGCCGGCATGCACTCCACCGAGCCGCCGAGCGGTCCGGGATCGCTGACCGGCTGCGCCTCGGGCACACCCTGATCGAAGTCCCACTTGATGTGTTCCAGCATCCCGCGCCACAGGTGTTCACGGCGCTTGGTGGTGGCCTCGGGCACATGATCGACCGCGACGACCAGAACGGCGTCGTCGCTCCCCCAGTCGGAGTACGCGGCCGACACCAGGTTCATGCCGTCGCGCATCTCGCCCGGGTCGACGTCACGTGCCGGGTTCCTGCCCGACACCTTGGACAGACCGCCCGCCATCGACGCGTCGATCACCTGCCTGGCCGGGCCCGAAGCCGAGGCGGAAGGCGGGGCGGAGGCGGAGGCTTTGGCGGAGTCCGTCGCACTGGGCCGGGCGGGAGCGGTGGTCGGGTCCACGGTGCTCGCGGACGCGGCGGGGGACTTCGCGGGCTTCGAGCCCTTGAGATCATCCCCTTGGCACCCGGTCAGCAGTACAAGCCCCAACACCGCCGCCGTGACAGCGGGAACACGCGATACGCGCATGACAAACCCCCTTTTGGCCCTTGGCGGTCAGGCCGCCGACGCAGGACAGACACACTCGACAGCGGCCCGCGGCAACGCCCCGCGGCTCAGCTGCGGCGCCCTCTTTCACCGGGACGCCGGCTCGACCGCCGTTGGCCGGAAATCTACGCACGCCCACTGGGAAGCGGCTGGAAACGGGGTTGCAGGCGCTGATCTGGAAGGCGTGTGCGGGGGCGGCCCCCGGTGGGCCGCCCCCGCTGGAAGGCCGTTTCAGCCGAGCGCCTTGAAACCGCGCAGCCGCAATGAGTTGCCCACGACGAAGACGGAGGAGAACGCCATCGCCGCTCCGGCGATCATCGGGTTGAGCAGCCCGGCCGCCGCCAGGGGCAGCGCCGCCACGTTGTAGGCGAAGGCCCAGAACAGGTTCGACCTGATGGTGCCGAGCGTCTTGCGGGAGAGCCGGATCGCGTCGGCCGCGGCGCGCAGGTCGCCCCGGACCAGGGTGAGGTCACCGGCCTCGATGGCCGCGTCGGTGCCCGTGCCCATGGCGAGGCCCAGGTCGGCCTGCGCCAGCGCGGCCGCGTCGTTGACCCCGTCACCGACCATCGCGACCGAAAGGCCGTCGGCCTGAAGCCGCTTGACGACGCTGACCTTGTCCTCGGGCATGACCTCGGCGATCACCTCGTCGATGCCGACTTCCGCGGCGACCGCGTCGGCGACCGCCCGGTTGTCGCCGGTGAGCAGCACCGGCTTGAGGCCGAGTGCCCGCAGCCGGGTGATGGCCTGTGCGCTGCTGTCCTTGACCGCGTCGGCCACTTCCAGCACCGCCCGGGCCTCGCCGTCCCACGCGACGGCGATGGCAGTGCGGCCCGCTGCCTCGGCGGCTGCCTTGGCGCGCGCCAGCTCGACCGGCATCACCAGGGCCCACTCGTCGAGAAGCCTCTCGCGTCCCACCAGGACCGCGTGCCCCTCGACGACACCCTGGACTCCGAGCCCGGGAACGTTGGCGAAGTCCTCGGGCGTCGGCAGCGTGCCGACCCGCTCCGCGGCGCCGGTCGCGACCGCCTGGGCGATGGGGTGTTCCGAGGCGTGCTCCAGCGCGCCCGCCAGCCGCAGGACGTCGGCCTCGTCGGTGCCCTCGACGGTGTGCACACCCAGCAGGGTCATACGGCCCGTGGTGACCGTGCCGGTCTTGTCCAGGACGATCGTGTCGATCTTGCGGGTGCTCTCCAGCACCTCCGGTCCCTTGATGAGGATGCCCAGCTGGGCGCCCCGGCCGGTGCCCACCATGAGTGCGGTGGGGGTGGCCAGGCCCAGGGCGCAGGGGCAGGCGATGATCAGTACGGCCACCGCCGCGGTGAAGGCGGCGGACAGCTCGGCGCCGTTGCCGAGCCAGAAGCCGAGAGTCCCCACCGCCAGGCTGATGACGACCGGAACGAAGACGGCGGAGATCCGGTCCGCGAGCCGCTGCGCGGCCGCCTTGCCGTTCTGCGCGTCCTCGACCAGGCGCGCCATGCGGGCGAGTTGGGTGTCGGCGCCGACGCGGGAGGCCTCGACGACCAGGCGTCCGCCGACGTTGACGGTGGCTCCGGTGACCGCGTCGCCGATCCCCACCTCGACCGGCACGGACTCGCCCGTGAGCATCGAGGCGTCCACGGCCGAGGCGCCCTCGACGACCGTGCCGTCGGTGGCGATCTTCTCACCCGGCCGGACCAGGAAACGGTCGTGGACCTGCAGTTCGCTGATCGGTACGCGTTCCTCGCGCCCGTCGCGCAGGACCGTGACGTCCTTGGCGCCCAGCTCCATCAGTGCCCGCAGCGCGGCGCCCGCCTTGCGCTTGGACCGGGCCTCGAAGTACCGGCCCGCCAGGATGAACGCGGTCACCCCGGCGGCGGCCTCGAGATAGATGTTCCCCGAGCCGTCGGTGCGGGCGATGGTCAGTTCGAAGGCATGGGTCATGCCCGGGGTACCGGCGGTGCCGAAGAACAGCGCCCACAACGACCACAGGAACGCCGCCGCCGTGCCCACCGAGATCAGCGTGTCCATGGTGGCGGCGCCGTGCCGGAGATTGGTCCAGGCCGCGCGGTGGAAGGGCCAGGCCGCGTACGTGACCACGGGCGCGGCCAGGGTGAGCGACAACCACTGCCAGTACTCGAACTGCCAGGCCGGGACCATGGCCAGGGCGATCACCGGGACGGCGAGCACGACGGCGGTGGTCAACCGCTGCCGCAGCGGACGCAGTGCGTCCGTCTCGGCGGCGTCCTCGGAACCCTCGCCGTCCCGCGGTGCGCCGGAATCGCGCGGGGGAGCGGGCTCCTTCGCGGTGTAGCCGACGGCCTCCACGGTGGCGATCAGGTCCGGCACGGTCACCTCGGCCGAGTAGACGACCTTGGCCTTCTCGGTCGCGTAGTTGACGGTGGCGGTGACCCCGTCCATGCGGTTGAGCTTCTTCTCGATGCGCGCCGCACAGGAGGCGCAGGTCATTCCGCCGATGGCGAGTTCGATCTCGGCGTTGTCGGAAACCGAGGTGGTCATCACTCCTCCTGGAGGAAAGTTGAGGGGGCGCCAGGCCCGCTGGACCCGGGCGAGGTCCAGCGGGTGAGAGCGGATCGGCGCTCTCCGCCCGGCCGTCCGGCCGGCGGTCACACCGGCCGGACGGCCAGGTGTCAGGCCGCCCGGCCGGTCAGCTCGTAGCCGGCTTCGTCGACGACGGCCGCCAGCTTCTGGTCGTCGGGCTCGGTCGAGGTGGTGACCGTGACGAGGCCCGCCTTGATGTCCACCTCCACCCCGACCACGCCGTCGAGCACCCCGATCTCGCGGGTGAGGGTGGTCTCGCAGTGGCCGCACGTCATGCCGGACACCTTGTAGACCGTCGCGACCGCGGTGCCCTCGACGGCAACGGTGGAAGCGGCGCTGGTGGAGCAGCTGCCGTCGGAAGTACAGCAGGAACCCATGGCACATTCCTTTCGGGTCGATCCATACCCTGGGGGGGTATGCATTATGCTGGCATCGTATACCCCCTCCCCGTATGTTGAGCAACCCGCGGCAGGTACTGGTACCCCCTAGGGGTATCAAACCCTTGCCGATCCCTCTCTAGGAGCCTGTGAATGAACGTCCTGTGGAAGCTCGGCGGCTTCGCCGCCGCGTCGGCGGCGGTCTTCGGAACCGCGTACGGGATCGGCGGTGCCGTCGCCCCGATGGCCGACGACACGGCCGCGCACCCCGCCCACTCCGCCCACTCCGAGAGCAAGGCGCCGGAGCGCGGCGGAGGGCACGGCGGCCATGCGGGCCACGGCGAGGCCGAAGCCTCAGTCGTGCCCGGTGGCCTGCAGGTCGCCGATGGCGGCTACAGTCTCGATCTGCGAAGCCCGCGCCTGGCAGCCGGCCGGAACGGTGATCTCCGCTTCGTCGTCCGCGACGCGAAGGGCCGGCCGGTCACCGCCTATGAGCGGGCGCACGGCAAGGAACTCCACCTCATCGTCGCTTCCCGCGACCTGGGAACCTACCGGCATCTGCACCCCCGTCGTGCCGCCGACGGCACGTGGAGCACCCCCGTCGACCTTCCCGTGGCGGGCGGCTACCGGGTGTTCGCCGACTTCAAGCCCGCGAACCGGTCCAAGGGGCTCACCCTCGGCGCCGACCTGGCCGTCTCCGGCGCCTACCGGCCGGCCGAGGTGCCCGAAGCGTCGTCCACCGCCACCGTCGACGGCTACACCGTGAGGCTGAAGGGCGACCTGCGGGCCGGCGCGGAAAGCCGTCTCACGCTCACCGTCGACCGCGGCGGCCGGCAGGTCACCGACCTCCAGCCGTACCTCGGCGCCTACGGGCACCTCGTCGCGCTGCGCTCCGGAGACCTGGCGTACCTGCACGTCCACCCCGACGGCGAGCCCGGGGACGGCGCCACGAAGTCCGGCCCCGACGTCTCCTTCAGCACCACCGCACCCAGCGCCGGCACCTACCGGCTCTTCTTCGACTTCAAGCACGGCGACACCGTGCGCACCGCGGCCTTCACCGTCCGGGTCGGTACGCCTGCCGAGCCGCGGACGGCTCCGTCCGGTGACTCCGCCGGCGGGCACGAGGACGACGGTCACCAGCACTGACCGTCGGCGGGGGCCGGAGACTCCGGGGCGCTGCGCCTCCGCGCGGACCGCCCGGCACGATCGGCGCGGCACCCCTTTACGGAGGTACCCCTGGGGGGTATATATTGTCGCCAGCTAGATACCCCCCAGGGGTATGCAACTCAGTGGAAGGCAGAGCAATGTCAACCGTCAATCCGCGGCGCTGGTGGGCCCTCGTGGTGCTCGCAGCCGCTCAGTTCATGGTCATCATGGACACTTCGATCATCGGTGTGGCGCTCCCCGAAATGCAGCGTGACCTGGACTTCTCCCAGGGCGATCTGCAGTGGGTGTTCAACGCCTACGTCGTCGCCTTCGGCGGGCTGCTGCTGCTGGGAGGCCGACTGTCGGACCTGCTGGGAGCGCGGCGCGTCTTCGTCAGCGGCTGGGTGGTCCTCACCGCCGGCTCGGTGGTGGCCGCGGCCGCCACGACGGCCTGGGTGGAGATCGCGGGCCGTGCCGTCCAGGGCGTCGGCGGCGCGCTCATCGCGCCCGCCTCGATGACGCTGCTGATGATGCTCTTCGGGCACGACCCCAAGGAGCTGGGCAAGGCGCTCGCGCTCTACGGCGCCGCGGCACCGGCGGGCGGTACGGCCGGTGTCTTCCTCGGCGGCGTCTTCACCGAGTGGGCGAGCTGGCCCTGGGTGTTCATCATCTACATCCCCATCGGCGTCGCCACCCTGGCCGCCACCGGACTGCTGCCCGCCGTGGCCGGCAACCGCGGCTCGGTCGACCTGCTCGGCGCGGTGGCGGTCACCGGCGGCCTGGCACTGGCGGTCTTCGCCACCGTCCGCGCCCCCGAGGTCGGCTGGGGCGACACCCAGACCGTCCTGGGGCTCCTCGGCGCGGCCGTCCTGCTGGCCGGCTTCCTCATCATCCAGAAGACGGTCCGCACCCCCCTCATGCCGCTGGGTATCTGGCGCGTCCCCGGGCTGGGCATCTCGAACGTGGGAATGACCCTGATGGGAGCCGCCTGGATCCCGATGTGGTACTTCCTCAACCTCTACCTCCAGCAGGTCCTCGGATTCGGGGCCTTCGCGTCCGGCGCCGCGCTGCTGCCCATGACCGGGCTGCTGATGATCTTCATGACCCTCATCACCGCCCGGCTGCTGGGCCGGTTCGGCCCCAAGCCGCTCATCGTCGGCGGCCTGTTCGTCCTGGCCGCGGGCCTGGTCTGGCTGTCGGCCGCGGAACCGACCGGAACCTTCGCGGTCGACGTCCTGCCCGCGTCGCTCGTCGCCGCGACCGGCATGTCCCTGGCCTACATCCCGCTCATGATGTCGGCCATGTCCGGCGCCCCGCAGGAGCAGGCCGGTCTCGCCTCCGGCATCGTCAACACCACCTATCAGGTGGGTTCCGCTCTCGGCCTGGCGGCCCTGACGGCACTGGCCACCTCCAAGGGAGCGGACCGGACCGGCGACCCCGCTGCCCTCACCAACGGGTTCAGCGCCGCCTTCCTCGGCGCTGCCGCGGTCGCCGCCGTCGGCGGGCTGCTCACCGCCGCCTTCATGCGCGGCAAGTCCGGCGCCGCCCAGCAGGAGCCGGCCACCGCGCCGAGCGAGTCGGCGAGGGCCTGACGGCCTCACGCGGCGGATGACGTCCAGGGGCCGGCGGAGCTGATCCGCCGGCCCCTGGCGCGCAGGCCGGTACCGGGAACCCCTGGTACCGGCCTGAGTCATGACCTTGAGTCATGACCCGGTGAGCGCGCTGACCGCGAGCCCGCGCTGGGCCCTCGTCCGCCCGGCCGTTCCCACAACCGCCCCGCGCCCCACGGCGGACACCGTCCCGCCGGCGCGGTGAGCCCGCGGAGAGCGTCGACAAGCCCTGCCCGGAGACCGGGCAGGGCTTGTCGACGTGATCGCTGCGCTCGCCCTTCTCTAGCAGAGCGAGGCCTCCAGCAGTTGCCGGAGGTGACGGCGCCCGGGTATGCCGAGCTTCTGGTAGACGCGGTAGAGGGTGTTGCTCACGGTCCGCGGCGACAGGACGAGCTGTTCCGCGATCTCCTTGTCCGACAGCCCCTCGGCCGCGAGGCCGGCGATGGTCCGCTCCCTGGTCGACAGGGACGCCGGCTGGTCCAGGAAGCGCAGCGCGGGGGTCTGCACCGGGTCGCAGGCGCTGAGATGGGCCCGGGCCGCCGCCACCGCGGCGGCAGCGGCACCGCTGTCCCCGGTCCTTCGGCGCATGCGGCTGATCTCGGCGTACGCTTCCGCCGCGTAGAGTTCCGCGCCGGCCGCGGCGAAGGAGCGCGCGACGGACTTCATCAACGCGTGATCGCCGGTGGCCAGCGCCTGCGCGTACTGCAAGCGAGCCTGCAGATACGGCCCTTGCACGGCGACGGACCACTGTGCGCGCGTGTCCGAAGCCAGGCCGATGCGCGCCATCTCGTGCACGGTGATCGCCACGTCGGTGCCGGCCCCCTGCGCCTGGGCATCACGTATCGCGTCCTGCAGCAGCGCCAGAGCCGTGGCCTGGTCTCCGCGGGACATGGCGCGGTGTGCGCGCACGATGGCGAGATGCGTGTAGTGCCCGGTCGGCAGGGTGTCGAGCCGGACGTAAGGAGCCTTCCGCTGGCTGTCCGGGAGGCAGTTGGACGCCAGTTCGGCGTAGATGCCGGCACGCGCGTGCCACTGTTCCCACCCCACCTGGTAGGCGGGGGAGAGGACGAAGTGGGCGAGGGCCCTGCGCACCAGTCCTCGCTCATAGAGCGTGAAGCCGAGCGCGAGACCCCTCTGGGTGTCCGTGCGGAAGGACATCCTGCGCGCGGCGTCGCCGTATTCCCGTTCGAGTATGTCCTGGGCGCCGCGCAGATCCCCTGACAGGTGCAGTGCGCCGGCCCGCAGCTCTTCCAGGGAGTCCACGTGCGGTGCCCACACGTCGTCGTCGCTCCGCAGCGCGCGTGCGGCGTCCTCGTACAGCGCCAGGGCGTCCAGCGGTCGCCCCAGATGGCACAGAGCGGACATGGCGAGCACCGCGGCCTCGACGCGCGTGGCGGGACCGGCGGTGGTCAGCAGCGGAGAACAGCGGTGCAGGCAGTCCAGGTAGCGCCCCTGGAAATAGTCCGACATGCCCGCCAGCAGTTCCTTCGCCGGCCCCTGCATCTCGTCGATGGCCGCCTCGGCCTGGGCGTAGTCGCAGCCCAGGATCCAGGCGCGAGCCTGCCACGGCTGGAGCGCCCGCCCGACCTCGACGTCGTCCTTCTCGACCGCCTCGAGACACAGCTTGTGCAGTTCGTCGAGCGACGCGCTGGCCAGGAGTGCCTGGCCGTACAGGTCGGCGGCGTTCGCCGACCGGTAAGTGCGCCAGGCGACCCGTGCCAGGTGTGCGGCGGCCGGCAGGTCGTGGCGGCTGAGCGCATACTTGCACGCCTGGAGCAGCCGGCCTTCCGACGGGGTCTGCCCGCTCTGCTGCTCCCAGCTGACGATCCGCACGTATTCGTCCGGCTGTCTCTCGCTCTCCGGCAGTGCCGTCTTCCAGGAAGCGAGCAGCTGCTTCCGGCGCAGCGGGCCTGTCTCCTGACGCAGCACGTGGCCGAGCAACGGATCCGCGACAGTGATGTGAGCCTGTGCGTCACCCACGTGCGTGGTGATGAGCCGTCTGTCCTCGAGCGACACGAGAACGTCCGGGTCGACGAGCTTTTCGACGGCCGAGAGCCGTGCCGGTTCCGCCAGGGCGATGAGCTCGAGAGCTTCCCTCGGTGCCGTTTCGAGTACCGCGAGGCGCGAGTCCGCGAGCTTTCTGAGTACGACCGACTCAGGAATCACCACTCTGGAGTCACCGAAAATGGAAGCAGGACGCTCGTTCTGGAGGGCACGGATGATTTCTCGAAGCACCGAAGGGTTTCCGGCGGACAGGTCGGCGAGCCGCGCCGCACGCTGCTGCGAAATCCGTTGCCCGGAGAAATAGCCGGCCAACCGCCGTGCCGTGGAGGCGTCGAGCGGTCCTACATGGATGGTGTGCAGGTAAGGACTGCGGCACAGGGCGTCACCGGCTCCCGTGCCCCCGGCGTCCACGTTGATCTCCGCGAGCAGCCGGACGTGCTGACGGCACACGGCCTGAAGGAGCACCGGCACCGCGGCCGGATCGAGCAGGTGAGCGTTGTCGACACGGAGCAGAAGGCGCAGGCGGACGGCCCGGGCGATCGTCTTCTCGAGGAAGACGGCCGCCTCAGGAGTGCGCAGCACCTCCTGCAGCGCGGGATCGACGTCCACGGCATCCTGTCCGTGCAGCGAGACGATCTCGTCCGCCAGCCGGGACTTGCCGATCCCCGTGACCCCCGTCAGGAGGACCCCGGCCGGTCGGTTGGTGGCGCCGAGCACCCGGCAGGCCTTGTCGAGTTCGAGTTCACGGCCCGCAAGGGGCGTCGCTTCGTCGATCAGTAAAGTGTTTTGGAGCCTGGTCTGCTGATCGGTGGATGAACTGAAGGCGTGTGGGATCATCTTCTTCCGCAGAGTTCTGTGCGGGTGTCCCAAGTGGACACGTACCAGATCGGGTTCCGCTCTGCCCGCCGACGGCGCGCCCGCGGAGCAATTTCCTAACGCGAGGACCCGGGTGGGTGAATCAGTCCTGCGTATGCGGCGCCGATGCCGCTCTGCATATCGCCTCCCCCGAACGAATGCTTCAAGCGTGAAATTGGTGAAAGAAGCCCACTGGTTGTGGTCGCAAGCGTGCCTGTCGATTGAAGTCGCCGGAGACATCACGGCTGAGCCGTACGAGGACAGGGTTGCCCAGACCCTGCGTCGCTGTGCCTCTCGGGCCGCCCAGAGTGACCATGCTGGGCGATATCCCGCTACGCTGCGGCATGGACGATAGGGGACCGTCGTCCACTTAGGCAAGGCGGAGGAGTCCGGCCGGGCCCTGCGAACGTTCCTGCGGGGCAACCGGGAGAACTGGCCTTCTGGCACCTTTCACCTGGTCAGGCGGCCTGCGGGGCCGCCCGGGAGCGTGCTCGGGCCTTTTGGCTCCGTGACCGCTGCGGTCAGCCGGAGGACGAGCCTCAGCGCTTGACCGGGTGCCTGCCGGCGTCCGTACCGGCCCGGGCCCCAGGCGGGCCGCCGTCGGGGCAGCCGACGGCCGTCTTGGAAACGACTGGGAACCGTCTCCCGTTCTTTCCAGTCATCTGCAAGAGCGGCTGTCTACCGTGCGGGTACCGGCCGCCGACAACGGGGGAGAACACATGCTCACAACGCGACTCGGAGCTGAGCGGCGCCTTGCCCACGCCGCCGGCTCCGGTGCGCTGTCCCGGTGCAACGTCACCGGCAGCGCCTGTCATAGCAGGGACATGTCACACCAGTGCGGCGCCGCCGGGCAGGTGAGCGTGCGTCGTCGGGTTCCGGGTGCCCGCTCGGCCGGCGTCGTGCGTGCCGGCCCCCCGCAGGGGTGACGCCGTCGACCTACGCATCTGCCGCCCAGGGCAGATGTTCTCCACCGGAGCCCAGCGGTCGCGGACGGCGTTCGCCCACACGCTCGCCCGCGCCCCGCAGCTGCGGTCCTGGCGCCGAAACACCACACATGTCACAGGTGTGCCACTCGGGCTCTGCCTCGACATGTTCGCGCACGGCCGGCTGCCGCACGCCCGGCTGCCGCACGCCCGGCTGCCGCACGGCCGGCTTGCCGCACCTTCGGGTGCGCGCTTGCCGCCGACGCGCTCCCGTTCGGCCTGTTCGCTTTCGCTCCGCCGTCGCACCCGGCAGTCGCGCCGACGGCCGGGGATACGCCCGTCTCGAACCTCCCGTCACGACTCGAATATGGAACAGAACATTCCGCGGGATGAGCGGGTTCGTTGAGTAACGATTACCTCTCCCGTTCTGCCGCACGCGAGCATATGGTCTGTTCAGCGCTGCAAGAGTTTCGCGAAAATTCACAGCGCGGCTTCATCGTCTTTTCGAGTCCATTGCTGGGGGGAGTGAGTGATCCGGTGAAGTTGGATGCGGAAACTCGGTCCATCTGCGCGGGTGGCCTCGGGGACGGTGGGGAATCGCCGCGTCACTGCCTCGTCGTCATAGGCGACACACCGCTGGGTGCCGATTTCCTGGAATCCCGCGGAATCCCGCAGAACTGGCGTGTGCGGAGCGTCGACGCGCCGCAGGGCGACCTCGCCCTGTGCGTCGACGCGCTGACGGACTTCCTGGCGCGCGACGACAGCCCCGACCGTGGGGTACTGCTCGGAGCGGACCAGGCCGCGCACGCGGCGTTCGAGATCGCGGACCGTCACCCCGAGCGGGTGGCGGCGGTGGTGGCCCTGCTTCCCGGCGGGGAAGCGGCCGCCGCGGCCGGATCCCCGGAGCCTCCGTGTCCGGCGCTCGTCCTGTCCCTCGACGAAGAACGGGACCGCATCGAATCGGCCGTGGCCGACCATCTGTGCGAGCTGGGCCGGCCGGCCGCCGTACCGAGTACCTACCCGGTGCGGCTTCCGCCCCTGACCGCGATGCTGCTCCACGACGCCGAAGCCATGCGGCAACGCGCCGAACTGGGGCCCGTGCACCGACTGGAGACCGCCGACGCGACCACCACGTGGATCGTCACCGGACATCAGGCGGCACGCGAGGTCCTCGCGTCCCCCCACTTGAGAGGCGACGTCGAGATCACGCCGGGCTTCCGGGCCCAGTGCCCCGAACTGGCCGCCGAGCATCGAGGAGGCGCCGACACGATCAGCGTCGACGCTCGTGAACACCGGCGGCTGAGGGAACTCATCGGCCGGCACCTCACGGCGGAGCACGTCGCCCGTCTGCGGGAACGCGTTCAGCGCTGCGTCGACGGACTCCTGGACGGCCTGCCGACCTCCGAGGAGATCGACTTCGTCCGCCGTGTCGCGGTGCCGCTGCCGGTACTCGCGCTGTGCGAGCTGTTCGGTGTCCCGGAAGCCGACCGCGACTACCTCCACGACTGGCTGGTACGGCGGCTGTCCACCCCGCCGCCCGGCGCGCACGAGGACGTGGACGCCTACCTGCGCCGGCTGATCGAAGCCGGCCGGAAGCGGCCCGGCGACGACTTCATCGGATGGGCGGTCGCCGCGGAAGGCGACCGGCTCGCCGAGGACGACCTCGTGTCCGCGGCCCGGCTCCTGCTGGTGTCCGGGACCCGGCCCACGACCACCCTGCTCGCCAACGGAGTGGCTGCGCTGCTCCGGCACCCCGGCCAGTGGCAGCGGCTCGTCGGCGATCCGGGAACAGCCGGGGACGCGGCCGAGGAGCTGCTGCGGTTCGTGACGCCCTATCCACTCGGCCTGCCACGCCGAGCACGGTGCCCGGTCGACGAGGGCGGTGTGCGGATCCCGGAAGGACAGCTCGTCGCGGCCTCGCTGATGGCGGCCAACCGTGATCCGAGCGTCTTCACGGACCCCGATGTCCTCGATATCGGCCGGGCCGGAAAAGCCCACGCCGCATTCGGCCACGAGCATCACCAATGCCTCGGCGAACCGTTGGCCAGGGTGCTGACAAGCACAACGCTGGAAGCACTGGCACGCCGTTTTCCCGCAATGGCTCTTTCCCTGGACGGGAGAGGCCTGCAATACAGAAAAAACCGGGTGCGCTACCTGCTCGAGCTCATGGTAGTCCTCGAGCCGCGTTCATAGCGTCGATGCCCAGGCATCACGGATTGCCATATCGGGACAGGAGTTTCAACGCGTGGAAGCCAGCACCATTCCGGAACTCATGGCGTACTGCCAGGCGGATCCGGTCTTCTTCGAGCCGCCCTGGCACATGAAGGACGAGGACAGCCTTTTCGCGGCGTCCGGCCGCGCTCTTCCGGACGGCTGGCGCCGGCGGGAGAACGGGCTGTGGGTGGTCGCCGAACCCGTGGGTGCCGAACTGCCGGACCAGGGCTGGAAGATCCATGTGTCGGCGACCGATTCCGACGCCGAAACGGTCGTCGACCTGGTCATGGACTTCTGCCTGTCCCGGGGCCTGACGTTCAAGTTCCTGCGGAGCAAGGCCGCGATGCGGATGCTCAACAACAAGTACGCCAGCAGGGGCAGCAGCGGCAAACTCCTGACCCTCTACCCTCACGACGAGGAGCAGCTCGCCTCCGTGCTGCCCGCACTGGCCGATCTGCTCGAGGGTTTCACCGGCCCCTACATCCTCAGCGACGTCCGGTACGAGGACGCCCCCGTGTATGTGCGCTACGGGGCCTTCGTACCCATGACCTACCTGTCGCCGAGCGGTGAGCAGGTGTACGCCGTCCGCACCCCCGACGGCCGATTGGTACCGGACAAGCGCGACCCCGTGTTCACCGTGCCGGAGTGGGTCGAGGTGCCCGAGGTGCTCCGGGCGTCGGTCGAGCGGCGCACCGCCGGCGGGGACGAGTTCCCCTACCGGGTCGAGAAGCCCCTGCACTTCTCCAACGGCGGCGGGGTGTACCTGGCCCGGGAGAAGGACTCCGACCGTTATGTGGTGCTGATCGAGGCGCGCCCCCACGCGGGTGTCGACCGTGACGGCCAGGACGCCGTGACGCGGCTGAAGCGGGAACGCGACATGCTGCTGCGGCTGGAGGGCCTCGACTGCGTGCCCCGGGTTCTCGACCACCTGGTGATCTGGGAGCACCACTTCCTCGTCCAGGAGTACATCGAGGGCGAGACCCTGCTGAACGAGGTCTTCGACCGCTACCCGCTGATCAGTCCCGATCCCTCCGACGAGTGGCTCGCCGAGTACACCGCGTGGGCGACGGACGTCCTGGCGAAGGTGGACCGTGCGCTGATGTCGGTGCACGCCAAGGGAGTCCGGTTCGCCGACCTCCATCCCGCGAACATCATCCTGCGGCCCGACGGCCGGGTCGCACTGATCGACTTCGAGATCGCGTCGGACCTGACCGACACCCAGGCGCCTCCCCTGGGCGCCCCCGGGTTCACCGCCCCCGGCGGCATGTCCGGCCGCGACGCCGACTACTACGCCCTGGACTGCCTCCGGCAGTGGATGTTCCTTCCGATCAGCCCGCTGCAGGAGCGCGACCCCGTCAAGTACGCGACCCTGACCGACGTCGTCACCGAGCACTTCCCCGTCCCCAAGGGGTTCGGGTCGCGGCTCGTCCGCCGCCTCGGTGCCGGACACGGACCGTTCGGACCGGACCTGCCGGCCCGTATGCTCACGGCGGAGGAACCGCACTGGCCGGCCATCCGCGACTCCCTCGTCGCCGGGATCCACGCCAGCGCCTCACCCGACCGCAAGGACCGGCTGTTCCCCGGCGACCCGCAGCAGTTCGGGACCGGGGGCATCAACGTCGCCTCCGGCGCCGCCGGCGTCCTGTGGGCCCTGCACCAGGTCGGCTCCGCCGTACCGGACCACTACGTGGACTGGCTCGTGGACGCCGCTCGCCGAGCCGACAACCCGCGACCGGGCCTGATGGACGGCCTGCACGGAGTGGCAGCCACCCTGCAGGCGCTCGGACGCCACGACGACGCCCGGGACATGCTCGGCCGCGCCCGTGCGGCGCAGGACCGCCTGGCGGCCCCCGGACTGCACGGCGGGATCGCGGGAGCGGGCCTGAGCCTGCTGAACTTCGCCCGGATCACCGGTGACGAGAGCCTGCGCGAGGAAGCGCTGGAGATGGGCGAGACGCTGGCGTCCCAGCTCGGGGCCGCCGGATCGCCGATGTTCCCGCCGCAGGGCAGGGTCGGCCTCGAACACGGGCTGACCGGTGTGGCCCACTACTTCCTCCGGCTGCACGACGACACGGGCGAGGAGCGCTACCTCGACCTGGCCCGGACCGCGCTCCAACGGGAGGTCGAGCGCGGGCAGTTCAACAAGGACGGCGGTTTCAACCTCTTCTACAGCAACCGCTACCTCCTCTACCTGGGGCCCGGCAGCGGAGGTCTCGCCGTCGTCCTCGCCGACTACCTGACCAGACGCGACGAACCCGGCTTCGCCGAGGTCGTCGCCGGTGTCCGGCGTGCGTGCCGCGCGGCGTTCGTGCGTCATCCGGCGCTGCTCATGGGGCGTGCCGGCCTGATCGTGACCCTCGCCCTGCTGGGTCAGGACGAGGACCGGCCGGTCATCCGCGAACACATCCGCAGACTCTCCTGGCACGCACTGTCCCACGAAGGACACCTGGCTTTCCCCGGCAACCAGCTCCTGCGCCTGTCCATGGACCTGGACAGCGGCTCCGCGGGAGTCCTCGTTGCCCTAGGCGTCGCGTTCGACCGGAACGCGTCGATCATCCCATTCCTCGATCTGCGGAACACCGCAGTCGGGGAGCAAGGAAGGAGGTGACCAACATGGCCAACGTTCTCCAGCTCCAGTCCCTCGCCGAGGAACTGTCCGCGCACCCGTGCAGCAGCATCGTGACGTCCTACAAGACCACCTGCTGACGGGCCCGGGGCACCGGGAGCCGATCGCGGCTCCCGGTGCCACCGGATGTGCCCTGCCGGGCTTTCGTCGCACCGCCGGTCATGGCCCTGCGGAGTCTGGAACGGCCTGACGACAGCGGAGCCGATCCCCGTAGCAGCCGCACCGCACACGTGTCTCACGTGTCCGTCCACCTCAGGGACCGCTTTGAACCCACCACACGCCGGCCGCGCCACAGCGTCGGACACACCCGGAACGTCGGAGAAAACCCCCGCGCCTTCCGCCGACACAACGCCCACCTGGCGTGTCATGCTCGGCCACATGCGGCCGACCTGGCCGCAGCTGCTTCTCGGCGGAGCGCTCAACCTGCTCACGGCCGCGGCCGGCCTGGCCGTTCCGCTCGCCGCCGAGCGGCTGATCGACGGCCTCGCCTCCGGACGGCCGCCGCGGGACGTGCTGCTGGTGATGGGGGCCCTGGTCACCTTCACCGCACTGGTCGGGCCGCTCGGCGCGTACACGCTGCGGCGTGCCGCCGAGTCGATCGTGCTGACCGCACGGCGTCGCCTGACGTCCCATCTGCTGCGGCTGCGCATCTCGGAGTTCGACCGTACCGAGCCCGGCGACCTGATATCCAGGGTCACGTCCGACACCACCATGCTGCGGCAGGTCACCACCGACTCGCTCGTCGGCACCGCCACGGGGGCCCTCACCCTCGTGGCCACCA
This sequence comes from Streptomyces sp. NPDC020490, assembly GCF_044335305.1. Lineage (NCBI taxonomy): Bacteria > Bacillati > Actinomycetota > Actinomycetes > Kitasatosporales > Streptomycetaceae > Streptomyces > Streptomyces sp. NPDC020490. Next base: position 65,923 of record NZ_JBIRUY010000044.1, read on the forward strand.
CGACTCTGATGTGCCTGCTCGACCTGGTGCTCACCGCGGTGACCCTGGTGGTCCTGCTCGTCGCCGGCTGGATCGTCCGCTCGGTGATGTCCCGCGTCAACGAGGCCGGCATGGCGTCCCAGGAGTCGGTGGGCCTCGTGGGAGCCAGCGTGGAGCGCGCGCTGGGCGCGCTGCGCACGGTGAAGGCGTCCGGAGCGGAGGAAGCCGAGGAGGAGGCCGTCCACCAGGCCGCCGAGGACGCGTGGAGCGCCAGCGTCCGCGCGGCCAAATGGCTCGCGATGGCGGGCAACGTGGCGGAGATGGCCATGCAGGTGGCCTTCTTCACCGTCCTCGCCGTCGGCGGCGTGCGCGTGGCCTCCGGAGCGCTGGAGGCCAGCAGGCTCATCGCCTTCCTGATGTACGTCTTCTACCTCGTCCCCGCCATCCAGCAACTCGTCTCGGGAGTGAGCCAGTACAACCTCGGAGCCGCCGCGGTGAAACGCATCCGGGCCGCGGAGGCGCTGCGCGCCGAGCCGCGGAGCACCGGCGGCGACCGGTCCGGCAGCGCCGAACCGGCCGAACTGTCCTTCCAGGGCGTCCACTTCCGCTACGCACCCGAACTGCCCCCGGTCCACCGCGGACTGACCTTCACCGTCCCTCCCCGCGGCATGACCGCGTTCGTCGGGCCGTCGGGGGCCGGCAAGACCACCGTCTTCTCCCTGATCGAGCGCTTCTACGAGCCGACAGCCGGCAGCATCCTCCTGGACGGCCGGGACATCGCCGACTGGGACATCGGCGAACTGCGCTCGGCCATCGGATACGTCGAGCAGGACGCGCCCGTCCTCTCGGGCTCCCTGCGCGACAACCTGCTGCTCGGCAGCCGGGACGCCACCGACGACGCGGTGCGGCGGGTCCTGCGCACGGCACGCCTGGACGACCTCGTCGAACGCCTGCCGCAGGGCCTCGACTCACTGGTCGGCCACCGCGGCACCAGGCTGTCGGGCGGACAACGCCAGCGGGTCGCCATCGCCCGCGCGCTGCTGCGCAGGCCCAGGCTGCTGCTCCTCGACGAGGCCACCTCCCAGCTCGACGCCGTGAACGAGGCGGCACTGCGGGACACGGTGGCGGACATCTCCCGGACGACCACTGTCCTGGTCGTGGCCCACCGGCTGTCCACCATCGCCATGGCCGACCGGATCGTCGTCCTCGACAGCGGCACCGTGCAAGCGGTCGGCACCCACCAGGAACTGGTGGCCACCAGCCCGCTCTACGCCGAACTCGCCACCACCCAGTTCCTCGAAACCGCGCGGTGATCACCCCCGGCGGTCGCCACCCCGCCGCCCGAGAGCTCCAGCCGTAAGGAAAGGTTCGCCAGATGCAGAGCAACAGCCCGGACGTCCCGCGTCGGCCGGAAGCCGAGGACCTCACCGAGGCCCTGGGCGCCGAAGTCTGCCCCGCCGGGTTCCCTGTCATCGGCGCGCGGATGCTCAGAGACCCCGCCGCACTCGGCACCCTGCGCGACGCCGGCATGGCCCGGGTCAGTCTCGGAGGCGGTGAGAACGGCTGGATGGTCGCCGGTTACGACGCCGCCACCGAACTGCTCGTGGAGCCGGGCCTGCGCGGCGAGCACCCGCTGGCGCAGACCATGCGGACCGCGGCCGACGAGGAGGTGTGCGACGAGGAGATGCTCTTCTTCCTGCCGACGGAGGAGCACGTCAGGCTGCGCCGCCTGATCTCGCGCCAGCTCACACACCGGCGGGTGGGCGGACTCGTCCCGCGCATCCAGCAGGAGGCCGACCGGCTGCTGGCCGAGGTCCCGCACTCCGAACCGGTCGACCTGGTCCAGTCGTTCTGCCGTCCCTTCCCGGTGGCGGTGCTCTGCGAGCTGCTCGGCATTCCGATGTCCGAACGCCGCTACATCAGGAACTACGTCTACGGCTGGGTCGCCGAGTACGGCGAGGCCAGCTCGGTGACCAAGAGCGCCGGCATCGAACTGGCCGACTACCTGCGGGGGCTGGTCGCCGAGCGCAGGAAGGCCCCCGGAGACGACCTGATCAGCGCGATGGTCAGCGGCGACGAGGCCGAGACGCTGGAAGAGGACGTGCTGTCCGCCGTGCGGCTGCTGCTGATCGCGGGACACCGGCCGATGACCCGTCTGCTCACCGAGGGAGTGGAACTGCTGCTGGGCGAGCGCGACCGGTGGGACCGGCTCCGCCGCGAACCCGGCTGGCTGGAGCCGGTGACCGAGGAACTCCTCCGCTACGTCACACCCACCACCCTGGCGTCCCGGTACGCGAAGGAGGAGGTCGAGGTCGGGGGCGTCACCCTGGCCCCCGGAACCGGTCTGCACTGCGCCCTGGCCGGCGCCAACCGCGACCCCGCCCGCTTCGAGAACCCCGACACCTTCGACCCGGACCGGCCCGAGAACCGGCATGTCGCCTTCGGCCTCGGCCACAAGCACTGCCTGGGCGCGGCACTGACCCGCGCGGAGGTGCGAGTCGCCCTGGAGACGTTGCTGACACGCTTCCCGCACATGGTTCTCGCCGACGTACGGCTGCCCGGTGAGCCGGAGAGAAGGCAGCTCCCGGTGGTTCTCCAGCCCGACACGTGCCCGGTGCGGCACTGACCGGCAGCCACAGCGCGCACTGAGAGAAAGCAGAGCCATGGACGCCTTGCGCATACCGGACCACCCCCTCGAGATCATCTGGGACATCACCTACGCCTGTCCCCTGCGATGTGTTCACTGCTACTCGGAGTCCGGGCGCCGGCCGATCCGCCAGCTCGCCCCCGCCGACATGCTGCGCGTCGCGGACGCCGTCATCGAGATGGGCCCGCACGCGGTCTGCCTGGCCGGGGGAGAGGCTCTCCTGGCCCGCGGGGTCTTCGACGTCGCCGACCGGTTCTCCGAGGCGGGGGTGCCGGTCTCGCTCTTCACGAGTGGATGGTCCCTGAAGCAGGAGACGGCGGAGGCGGTCCTGAACACCTTCGCCAGCGTGACCGTGAGCGTGGACGGCGCGTCCGCCGACGTACACGACCGGATCCGGGGCCGGCGGGGATCGTTCGCCCGGGCGATGGACGCCCTGGCGCTGCTCGACCGCCTCGCCCGGGAGCGGTCGGACGCCGGCGGCTCCCGTCCCGACCTGGGCATCGACTGGGTCGTGGTGCGCAGCAACTTCCATCAGATCGAAGAGCTCATCACCGGCATCGCGCCGCGTTTCCCGGCCCTGGACCACATCTCGTTCGGCGCCGTGGTTCCCGAGGGCCTCGCCAGCCGGCGGGACTTCGCCGATCACGAGCTGCTGTCCGACGACCAGGTCCGGCTGCTGGGCAGCCGGGAGTACGCCGAGCGACTGCAGGCACTGGCCCCGCCCACGGTCAGAATCAGCACCACCGACAACCTGGCCTTGCAGATGCATCCCGATCTGATCGAGCGCGGCGTCTTCCTGCCCATCCTGCAGATCGAACCGGACGGCCTGGTACGCGGCATGGCGGCCTACGAGGGCACGGTCGGCGACGTGCTCACCGATCCCCCCGCGGAGCTGTGGCGGCGTGCGGTGGAACGCTGGCACGATCCGTTCGTCGTGGAGACCCTGAAGCCGGTGCGGACCATGAGTCAATGGGCGGAGGCGACGCGCGCGATCGACTACCACTTCGCGTCCGAGACCGATCGGCGCCGCATCGACCAGCGCCCCGCCTACGAGCCGGGCTGAGCACGCGCCGGGTGCGGCCCCTCCGCGGTGACCCGATCGAGAGCCACCGTCCTCCGGAGCACGACGCTGCCAGGCTTCTGAACAGCCGATATACAGATGGCCGGCCGGAATGTCAGGGTTAGAATCGCCGCTCATGGCCTACGATCCTGCTGCCTTGCGCTGCGTGCCGGGTGACGCCGAGTCACTTGTACGAATCGTGCGGGGCTACCGGCGGCTGCATGATGTGCGGGACCTCGCCGCTCGAATGGCCGACGCACGCAAGCCCCGTCACCTGCTGCCGCTCTTCGCGCATGTGCCGGTGAGGCGTGACTCCTGGGCTGAATTTCTCGCCTGCCTGGCTCAGGAGTTGCTCCTCCGCGAGGTCCGCTGGAGCGACCGTCCGGTCGTGATGGAATGCATGCGGTCACTGCGGCAGCTCGAACACCCCCTGGCGTTCCTGCCGGCGAAGCTCACCAGGACCGAACGCCGGGCGACTCCCCCCAGGCTCCCGTACACGTCGTCAGCGATGTGGCGTGACTGTCCGCCGCCCGACAGGTTGTTTCCGGATCCGCCGCCCGAGTCCGGCGGGCGCCGCATCGGGAAGCCCGTACCGTGTCGTGATACCGCCACGGCTGAGCAGGTGGCAGCGATCGGAGCCGTCGTGAAGCACTGGAACGGGATCCCCCGGGTGCTCCTCCTGCAAGCGGCAGAGCCTTTGACCGTGGAGGAACTCGTCCCCGTCGGTGTGAACCGCCTTCTGGCCGACGGCTTCGGGACGGCCAGTGGGGTGCGGGCTGAATTGCACCATGTGTACGAGATTCTGCTGGACGCGGCCTACCGGGAGGGCTCCTACGAGCCGGGGATCGCAGGAGCGTACGGGCGGGCCGCCGTCTGGCGGTCCATCGCGGGCATGATCCGCGCGCCCCTGGACACTCCGGTCCTACGGGTGAACGAACTCGCGGCCCGGTGGAGTTGGCTTTCGTTCAGGCTGTCTGACCCGTATCAGGACCTGCACGTGGCCGTTGGCGCGCTCAGCCCGCGAGGTCGGCATCTGAGTCTCCTGTTCGGCCACGACACGGATTGAGCCATGCAGGCGGCGAAGCCGCCTGCCACCTCGGTCCGTCAGCGGGACGGGTCGAGTACGACGACCAGGCCGCGCCCCGGACGGGCGCCCGTGCCGGATCCGGCGTGCGACTCCTCGGGGTTGGCCAGGCGCATGCGGGGGAAGCGCCGCACCAGGGTGGCCAGGGCCGTGCGGACCTCGGCCCTGACCAGGCCGGCGCCCAGGCAGTGCCGGAACCCGAGGCCGAAGGCGACGTGCTGGCCGGCCGGTCGCCGCGGATCGAAGCGGTCGGGGTCGGGAAAGCGCCCGGGGTCTCGGTTCGCGCTCGTCACCGAGCAGTACGCCCGGCTGCCGGCGGGCAGGACGGCGCCGCCGATCTCGACCTCCTCACGCGCGTACCGGAAGGCGACCGAGGCCGGCGAGACGTAGCGCAGGAGTTCCTCCACGACCCGGTCCAGCAGTTCCGGTTCGGCGACCAGGTCCTCCCAGTGGCCGCGCTCCCTCAGCAGCAGCGCGAGCCCGTCCGTCAGCAGGTGCGCCACCGGCCGGGGGCCCACGACGATCAGCAGCCGCGCCGCCGCCAGCACGGCGGAGTGGGCCACATCGGTGCCCTCGTCACGGCACAGGTCGCTGATCAGGTCGTCGCCGGGGTCGAGCCGCCGCCGCTCGATCAGACCGGCAAGGTAGTCGGCCACGGAGAGGTCCGGATCGTCGCCCCCGGCCTCCGGGACGGGAAGGCCGGGGTAGCCCTCGAACACGAGGTCGTGGATGCGGTGATGGCCGTCCTCCGGAACACCCAGCAGCGCGCACAGGGCGGCCACGGGATAAGGACGGGCGAACGCCGCCCCCAGATCCACGGCGGTGTCGGTGGGCAGAGCGTCCAGCAACACGTCCGCGATCGGCTGGACGCGTTCGGTGAGCTTGGCGATCCGGCGCGGGCCGAGCGACTTCGCCAGGATGTGCCGCAACTGGGTGTGCTCGTCCGCTCCGAGGTAGAACAACTGCTGCTCGTCCATGACCTGGTCGTCGGTGAGCGCGTCGAAGGCGGCCATGCTCAGGGAGGGGCTGCCGGGGCACTCGCCGCGCATCCGGGGGTCGGTCAGGACCCGGGCCGCGGTGTCGTAGTCGGTCACCAGCCAGCCGGGCGCCGCGCCGTTCAGGGCGATGTGGTGCAGTCCGCCGTCCTCCTGGAACGTCCGCAGCACGGAGACGTCGCGGAGCGAGGCCCCGCCGAGGAAGAGCGGTTGCCCGTCGGAGCGGCGGAAGCCGGACGGGGCCGAGGTCCCGGCAGTGCGGTCGCTTGCGCCAGGAGTGCTCACAAAGGAGTCCTTTCCTCGAGGAAGTGCGCGGAGGGATGTGCGGTCATCAGTCCGGACACCGGTAAGAGCTACACGAGCGCCGCTTGAAGCGTCCACGAGACGCCGCGAGTTGAGTAACTATTGCTCCGTTGGTACCTGTTCGCCGGTGATGCAATGAATTCGGCGTGACAAGGTGCCGGTTACGCCCTCAACGGCTTGATGATCCCCCGAATCGCCGTTGAGACCGCCCTCGCAAGAATCCCCGTGGCCCCTTGCGAGGGCGGTGTCACCACCCGGCTGCCCGTGCGCCGGGCCGCCCTGGCGCGGCGGACATGCCCGGTTCCGCCGAGGTCACGTGGCGGCCCGGTCCGCCTGTCGTCCCTCAGCGGGGCGCGTGGAGGCGGTCGCGCACGAAGACGGGTTTCACGGCAGGCTCCAGCAAGGCATCTGCCGCCTCTTCGACCGGTACCGGATCTCCCAGCAGAACGTCCGGCCTGATGCGCCCTTCCCGGGTCAGCTCGATCGCGTCCTGCACGTACATCCCGGCGTTGGCGATACCGATGTGGAAACCGACATTCAGGCTGTACATCCGGAGGAGATCGATCTCGATCTTCGTGAAATGTCCCCCCGCCGACTCGATGGACCCGCCCGGGGCGACCAGCGTGAAAGCCTGCGCCAGCCTCTCGCTGTCCAGGGAACCGTCGAAGATCAGATCGAACCTCCCGAGTTCCTTGCGGAGCGGGCCGCTTTCCACCGCGGCGCCGAGCGTGGCCGCCAAGGACCGCCTGGCGGCACTGTCGTCGAGGTAGGTGATCCGGCGCGCTCCCAGACTGCGCATCATGTCGACGGCGAAGAGGGCCACACTCCCTCCCGCCGGGCTGGTCGGGGCGAGTACGAGAACCTTCGGGTCCTTGTTCGCGGAGAGGTGTCCGGCGGTGAATTCCAGGGCGATCGTCATGTTGTCGCCCGCTGACACCAAGGGGATCGGATCCATGCCCTCGGGAACGGGCGCCAGCATGGCATCGGCATAGGGGACCCGGACCACCTCGTCGAAGAGGCCACCCCAGTGACCCGCAGGGCTTGATCAAGTTCCGTTGAGGTCGGGCTTGTAGGTGATGCCCAGGATGGGGAGGGCCCGTTCGGGTTGGTCGCGGATGGCGCGGGTGGT
>NZ_JBIRUY010000045.1:0-71779 GCF_044335305.1 Streptomyces sp. NPDC020490
GCCCCTCAAACGAGCCGAACACCGCAACCTGCCGCCACCAGCCACGGCAGTCCTCACGATCTCCAGACCACACACCACCTAAGTCACCGGCATTGGGCCTAGGTCGGGGCCATGAACCCGCACCGCCGACTGCGACGCGCTGTTCGCCCGGGTCGAGGAGTCGGGCGCCGGCGTGCTGCAGGAACGCTACCGAGCCCGAGTGCTTCGTCAGGACTCCTTCGCGGCACCGTGCTCTTCGGGGCTCGCGTCCGGTTCGGCGCGTTCCCCGCCGTACGCCGCGCAGTCCGGGTTCTCGCACGGGCCGGGCTTCCAGACCGGGACCCACGCGCCCAGCGTCTTGTGGCGTGCGACGACGACGGTCCGCAGGGGCTGTCCGCAGACGGGACAGACCGGCCTGTCTCTGTCCATGCCCTCAGGGTAGGCCGGTCGCCGACCGCCCGCGCGGGTGAGGACGTCACGTCCAGCGCCCGGTCTCGACGTTCTCCAGGACTCCGAGCGCGTCCGGCACCAGGACCGCGGCCGAGTAGTAGGCCGTCACCAGGTACTTGATGATCGCCTGCTCGTTGATGCCCATGAAGCGCACGGAAAGGCTCGGCTCGATCTCGTCCGGGATCCCGGTCTGCTGCAGCCCGATGACGCCCTGCTCCGCCTCGCCCGTACGCATGGCGATGATCGACGTCGTACGGGCCTCGGTGACCGGGATCTTGTTGCAGGGGAAGATCGGTACCCCGCGCCAGGTGGGGATGCGGTTGCCCGCCATCTCGATGGTCTCCGGGACCAGCCCGCGCCTGTTCAGCTCGCGGCCGAACGCGGCGATCGCGCGCGGATGCGCGAGGAACAGCTTGGTGCCGCGCCGCCTGCTGAGCAGTTCGTCCATGTCGTCGGGGCCGGGCACACCGTCGTGCGGCTGGAGCCGCTGGTCGTACTCACAGTTGTGCAGCAGCCCGAACTCGCGGTTGTTGACCAGTTCGTGCTCCTGACGCTCCCTCAGCGCCTGCACGGTCAGCCGGATCTGCTGCTCCGTCTGGTTCATCGGCTGGTTGTAGAGGTCGGCCACGCGCGTGTGGATGCGCAGGACGGTCTGGGCGACGCTCAGTTCGTACTCGCGGGGACTGGCCTCGTAGTCGACGAACGTGTGCGGGATGTCCGGCTCGCCGGAGTGGCCGGCCGCGAGGTCGATCGACTTCTCCCCGTACCTGTTGGTGCGCTGCCGGGGGATCGAACGCCGTTGCCTGAGGTGCTCGCGCAGCGACTCGGAGCGCTCGGCGACCTGATCGAAGTCACGGCGGGGCAGGACCAGCACCGTGCAGGCGGTGTCCGCGCGGACCGTGTACTCCCACATGGCGTCCGGGTCGAGCAGGACCGCCTCACCGAAGTGGGCGCCGTCGGCGAGGACGCCCAGTACCGCGTCGTCGCCGTACGGACCGGTGCCGACCTTCTCGGCCCTGCCGTGCGCCAGGAGGTACACCTCCTCGACCGGACTGCCGAAGGAGGCGATGACGTTCCCCGGCGCGATCTCGCGTTGCCGGCAGCGGCGGGCCAGCTCCGTGAGCACCTCCTCGTCCTCGTACGACCGGAGCGCCGGCAGTTCCCCCAGCTCGGCGGGGATGACCTCGACACGGTCGCCGGTCTTCACGAACGTGATGCGGCCGTCTCCGACGGCGTAGGTCAGGCGCCGGTTCACCCGGTACGTGCCGCCCTGGACGTCCACCCAGGGCAGCATGCGCAGCAGCCAGCGCGAGCTGATCTCCTGCATCTGGGGCACGGACTTGGTCGTGGTGGCCAGGTTCCGTGCGGCTGCCGTGCCGAGGCTCTGCTGCGGCCTGCCCTGCTCCGCCCGGACCTCTTCGCCTACCGACATAGAAAATCGCCCTCCCGGTCATGCCCCGGCACGGTGTGCACCGCGACATCGATCTGCGGGATCAACTCTCCATCACCGTGCGTACCGAATCCATTACACAAAAGAGCGGGAATGGATCACCGGTCACCGGGCAATATGGGGCCCCGCCCACCGCCTCGACGACTGCGAGATGGCCGGATCCCGCCAGCCGCCGACATGACAATGTGTGACCAAGCTCTCACTTTCGGTACATCTCCGGCAACGAGCGGCCGCGCCCGGCGGCCCCCGGCACGGCACGAAGGAGGCGGTCATGGCCACACCCATGTCTGCGAAGGCGTTCCTGGACGGCCTCAGAGCGGAGGGCGTCACCGTCGTCGAGGTCGGCGACTGGAAGCACCACAACCGCAACCACAAGGGACCGTGGGGTCCCGTCCACGGGGTGATGATCCACCACACGGTGACCAGCGGCAGCGAGCGCACCGTCGAGATCTGCCGCAAGGGCTACGCCGACCTGCCCGGCCCGCTGTGCCACGGCGTGATCACCAAGGACGGCGTGGTCCACCTCGTCGGCTACGGCCGCGCCAACCACGCCGGCCTCGGCGACGACGACGTGCTGCGCGCGGTGATCGCGGAGAAGGGACTCCCGCCGGACAACGAGGCCGACACCGACGGCAACCGCCACTTCTACGGCTTCGAGTGCGAGAACCTCGGCGACGGGCAGGACCCCTGGCCCGAGGCCCAGCTCGAGGCCATCGAGAAGGTCGCGGCGGCGATCTGCCGCCACCACGGCTGGACGCAGCGGTCGGTCATCGGGCACCTGGAGTGGCAGCCGGGGAAGGTGGATCCGCGGGGGTTCACGATGGCGTGGCTGCGCGAGCGGATCCGGGACCGGCTGAAGTGACGCCGCGGGCCACAATGGTGCCGTGACCTCCGTCGACCCCCTGCGCCCCCGCCTCCCCTCCCCCTTGCAGGAAGTGTCCGACGACCGGTTCGCCGCCCGCGGCCTCCGCCTCCTGCTCAAGCGCGACGACCTGATCCACCCCGAACTGGTCGGCAACAAGTGGCGCAAGCTCGCCCCGAACCTCACGGCGGCGGGCGGGCGCACGGTCGTCACCTTCGGCGGCGCGTACTCCAACCACCTGCGGGCCACGGCCGCCGCGGGGCGCCTGCTCGGCCTGCCCACCGTGGGCGTGGTCCGCGGCCAGGAACTGGCCGGCCGCCCCCTCAACCCCTCACTGGCCCGGTGCGCGGCCGACGGCATGCGGCTGCACTTCGTCGACCGGTCGGCCTACCGCCGCAAGTCCGAACCGGACACGCTGGCGGCCGTCCTGCGCGCGGCCGGCGCCGAGGGGGCCTACGTCGTCCCGGAGGGCGGCAGCAACTCCGAGGCGGTGCGCGGCTGCCGGGCCCTGGGCGAGGAACTGCGCGGCCGCGTGGACGTCGCCGCCGTCGCCTGCGGGACCGGCGGCACGCTCGCGGGCCTCGCCGCGGGCCTCGCCCCCGGCCAGCGCGCGATCGGTATCCCGGTCCTCAGGGGCGGTTTCCTCACCGCCGAGATACGAAGCCTGCAACGGCGGGCCTTCGGCGGCCCGCGCGGCAACTGGCGCCTCGACGAACGGTTCCACTTCGGCGGCTACGCCCGCGTCACCGGCAAACTGACCGCCTTCGCCGAGGACTTCGAGCACCGCCATGGCATACCCGTCGAACGTCTCTATGTCGCCAAACTGCTCTACGGACTTGTCGCTCTGGCGCGGGAGGGCGCGTTCCCGCGCGGCACCACGCTGGCCGCGGTCGTCACCGGACGCCCCTTCCCCTGACCCCCCTGCTCCCCCGAGCCCGCCCGGCGGGCCTACGCCGTCTCGCGGTAGAGCGCCGCCTCCTCCAGGTCCAGCCGCCGCAGCAGGCTCCGGAGCATCTCGTCGTCGATGTGACGGCCGTCGCGCAGCTTCACGAACACCGCGCGCTCGGCGCCGATCATCTCCCGGGACAGCCGCCGGTAGGTGTCGTCGACGCTCTCACCGCTGACCGGGTTGACCGAGCCGAGGCGTTCCCACACGGCGTTGCGGCGGCGTTCGAGGACCTGGCGCAGCCGGTCGGCGAGCGGCGGTGGGAGGGCGTTGCGCTCGTCGGCGAGGAGGTCGTCCAGGCGTCGTTCGGCGGCCCGGGAGGCCTGTGCCTGGGCGTTGGCCTCCGCGAGGGTCTCGGCCTGGGCATCCCGGGCGGGGAACTTCAGCAGGCGGATCAGCGGGGCCAGGGTGAGGCCCTGCACCACCAGCGTCCCGATGACCGTCGTGAAGGTGAGGAAGAGGATGAGGTTGCGCTGCGGGAAGGGATCGCCGCCGTGCACGGTGAGCGGGATGGAGAAGGCGATCGCCAGCGAGACGACGCCGCGCATCGCGGCCCAGGACGTGACGACCGGCCCCCTCCAGGTGGGGTTCTCCTCGCGTTCCCTGATCCGCGCGGACAGCATGCGGGGCACGAACGTGCCCGGATACACCCACAGGAAGCGGGTCGCGACGACCACCAGGAAGAGGGCGCCCGCGTAGCCCGCGGCGGCGACGCCCTCGTACTCGCCCAGGCCCTTCAGGACGACGGGCAGCTGCAGTCCGATGAGCGCGAACACCGCCGACTCCAGGACGAAGGCGACCATCCGCCACACCGCTTCCTCCTGCAGGCGGGTGGCGAAGTCGACCTCCCACGCGCGGTGCCCGAGGTAGAGGGCGACGACCACGACCGCGAGGACACCGGAGGCGTGCACCTGCTCGGCCACGGAGTAGGCGACGAACGGGATCAGCAGGGACATGGTGTTCTGCAGCAGCGCCTCACGCACGTGCGTGCGCAGCCAGTGGATCGGCGCCATCAGCACCAGCCCGACCACGACGCCGCCGACCGCGGCGAGCAGGAACTCGCCGATCCCACCCGCCCAGGAGGCGCCCTCGCCGACGGCCGCCGCCAGGGCGACCCGGTAGGCGGTGATCGCGGTGGCGTCGTTCAGCAGGGACTCGCCCTGCAGGATCGTGGTGATCCGGGACGGCAGCCCCACCCGGCGGGCGACCGCCGCCGCCGCGACCGCGTCCGTCGGCGCCACCACCGCGCCCAGCACCAGCGCCGCGGGCAGCGGCAGCCCCGGCACGATGAGATAGGCGGCCCAGCCGACGACGAAGGTCGCGAACAGCACGTATCCGACCGACAGCAGGGCCACCGGACGTATCTGCGCCCGCAGGTCGAGGTAGGAGCTCTCGACGCCCTCCTTGTGCAGCAGCGGGGGCAGCACCAGCGGCAGCACGATGTCCGGGTCGAGGGTGTAGTCCGGCACCCCGGGGAGGTACGACACCACCAGCCCGGCCGCGACGAGCAGCAGCGGCGCCGGCACCGGGGTGCGTCGCGCGGCCGCCGCGACGGCGGCGCTGCCCGCCACGAGCAGCAGCAGTGGCATCACGTCCATGTCCTCGCCCACCCTCGAGTTTTTTCCGCGCGGCTGTCCGCGCGGGCGTCGTAACCTGGCAATCATGAAACAGTGCACGCACGCCGACGTGCTGCCGCACCCGGAACCCGAGCCGCTGACCGAGACGTGTCCGGAGTGCCTGCGCAACGGCACACACCCGGTCCAGCTGCGGCTGTGCCTCACCTGCGGTCACGTCGGCTGCTGCGACTCCTCGCCGGGACGGCACGCGACGGAGCACCACAAGGATTCCGGACACCCGGTCATGCGCACCTTCGAACCCGGCGAGAGCTGGCGCTGGTGCTTCGTGGATCACGTACTTGTGTGACTCCGGACGACTCCGTTTCCGGACGGTTCGACGGTCTGACGTCTGGGTACGTCAACCCGGCGCGCCTTCTTCCCATTTGGAGCCGCCAGACCCCTAGACACGGAGCGTGTTCACAGCTTTACTGTGAGTGACGACGAGGGGTCGGGGTCCCGGGGACAGAAAAGTCGGGAGCGCGGTAGCGTCACCGCTGAACCACACGTCGCGTTACCCCGGGGGGCGACCCTCGGCCCTGAATAGCTTGTACCACCATGGAGGTGAGGGTGTCCCAGATCGCAGGCGAGCCCGCGACCCAGGACTTCGTGGAAGTCCGGCTGCCGGCTGCGGGTGCCTACCTGTCGGTGCTGCGTACGGCGACTGCCGGCCTCGCCGCCCGTTTGGACTTCACCCTCGACGAGATCGAGGACCTGCGCATCGCCGTGGACGAGGCCTGCGCGATCCTGCTTCAGCAGGCCGTGTCCGGCTCGGTGCTCAGCTGTGTCTTCCGGCTCGTCGACGACTCGCTCGAGGTCACTGTCTCGGCCCCCACCACGGACGGCCACGCCCCTTCCAGGGACACCTTCGCCTGGACGGTGCTGTCCGCGCTCGCGGGCAAGGTCTCCTCGGCCGTGGACGAGGACAAGACCGTTTCGATCAGCCTCTACAAACAGCGCGGCGCCGGACCCGGGCCGGCGTGAGGACAGGGGACGGGCCGGTGCGTGACGAAGAGCGCGGCACACGGGAGCTGCCGGCCGAGGGCACAGGCGGGTCCCGGCACATGGCGGACGGTGTCGACGGCATTCCCGAGCAGGCCCGGCCGCACCCGGAGGACGATTCCCCGAGGGCCGGCCTGGGCGACGGGCAGCGGGATCGGGAAGGTGCCGCACAGAGCACGCCTCTGGGCGGCCGGGTCGGGGTCACCCCTGCCCCTGGCGCTTCCCCCGCCCGAGCCAGGCCGAAGGCGGGGGAAGCGGCCAGGGCTCGGGGAAGGGCAACGGGCGGGACGATGAGCGAGCACGAGCGAAACGCCGGGGACGACGCGCCGAGCGCGCCGAGCGTGCAGGCCGCGGAGCACGACCCGCAGGACCGCAGCGGAGCGCGGGCGATGTTCGTCGAGCTGCGCGCGCTGCCGGAGGGCAGCCCGCAGTACGCGGAGCTGCGCAACCAGCTGGTCCGCATGCACCTGCCGCTCGTCGAGCACCTCGCGCGCCGCTTCCGCAACCGCGGTGAGCCGCTGGACGACCTCACCCAGGTCGCCACCATCGGTCTGATCAAGTCGGTCGACCGCTTCGACCCGGACCGCGGCGTCGAGTTCTCGACGTACGCGACCCCGACGGTCGTCGGCGAGATCAAGCGGCACTTCCGCGACAAGGGCTGGGCGGTCCGCGTCCCGCGCCGTCTGCAGGAGCTGCGGCTGGCCCTGACGACGGCGACCGCGGAGCTCTCGCAGCAGCACGGCCGCTCGCCCACGGTCCACGAGCTCGCCGAGAAGCTGGCGATCTCGGAGGAGGAGGTCCTGGAGGGCCTGGAGTCGGCCAACGCCTACTCCACGCTGTCCCTGGACGTCCCGGACACCGACGACGAGTCCCCGGCGGTCGCCGACACCCTCGGCGCGGAGGACGAGGCCCTGGAGGGCGTCGAGTACCGCGAGTCCCTCAAACCGCTGCTGGAGGATCTGCCGCCGCGCGAGAAGCGGATCCTGCTGCTGCGCTTCTTCGGCAACATGACCCAGTCGCAGATCGCGCAGGAGGTCGGCATCTCCCAGATGCACGTCTCCCGGCTGCTGGCCCGGACGCTGGCGCAGCTGCGGGAGAAGCTGCTGGTGGAGGAGTGACCGCCAGGGCCTGTCCGGCGGATCAAGTCGGAGGAGACCAGCGGTGCCTTGCAGCCCAGGTGAGCGGGGTCTGGTGCGTCCAGATGCAAGGCGGAGGAGGGCGTCGACGCGATGGGGGTCCCCCCGCGCGAGCGCAGCCGAGCGTGGGGGAGTCGGCAACCGACGACAACGCCGCAGACGGGCGTGCCAGACCCCGCGTCTCCGGCATGATCCGCCGGGCAGGCCCTAAGTGCGGTCGCCCCCCGTGCCGCCGGGCCCCCGGATCCCGAGGGCCCGGGTGGTCTCGGCGTTGACCAGCAGCACCAGGGACGCGACGGCGACGACCGCCAGGGCGATCCCCGCCGGGATCGCCACGCTGTCCGCCCGCAGCAGGTTGTAGGCCACCGGCAGCGCCATGATCTGCGTGATCACGGCCGGCCCGCGGCTCCAGCCGCGCCGGGCGAGCAGTCCGCGCGCGGCCAGCAGCGGCAGCAGCGCGAGGACGACCAGCGTGATGCCGCCGGTGACGGCGGACCGCCGGTCGTCCGGGGCGCCCGTGAAGCCCTCGACGAGCATCCAGACGCCTCCGACGACGAGCGCGAGCCCTTCCAGCGCGGTGAGCGCCGCGGCGTACGTCAGACGGCGCGGGCGGGGGCCGGTGGTCTCCGGGGCTGCGGGGGTCTGCTGACTGCTCACCCCTGAAGGGTAGCCGCCGGCGGGCGGGCCTCCGTGTCGAGGTTCACGCGCTGATCCTTACCCGATCCACACCTCGGCCTGTGCCCGGTACCACCCAGTAGGTACGCTGCAACCCATGCGTGCACTCCTCGTGGTCAACCCGGCGGCAACCACCACAAGCGCACGTACGCGCGACGTTCTGATCCATGCGCTCGCGAGCGAGATGAAACTCGAGGCGGTGACCACCCAGTACCGGGGGCACGCGCGTGATCTCGCCCGGCAGGCGGCGGAGAGCGACGACATCGACCTGGTGGTGGCCCTCGGCGGCGACGGCACGGTCAACGAGGTCGTCAACGGCCTGCTGCACTCCGGCCCCGACCCCGAGCGCCTGCCCCGCCTCGCCGTGGTCCCCGGCGGCTCAACCAACGTCTTCGCCCGCGCCCTGGGCCTGCCCAACGACGCGGTCGAGGCGACCGGCGCCCTGCTGGACGCCCTGCGCGACGGCAGCGAGCGCTCGGTCGGCATGGGCATAGCGGCGGGCACGCCGGGCACCGAGGACGAGGCGGCGCCGGCCCGGTGGTTCACCTTCTGCGCCGGGCTCGGTTTCGACGCGGGCGTCGTCGGGCGGGTCGAGCAGCAGCGCGAGCGGGGAAAGAAGTCCACCCACTCCCTTTATCTGCGCCAGGTCGTCCGCCAATTCCTGCAGGAGCCGAATCGCCGTCACGGCACCATCACTCTGGAGCGGCCGGGCGAGGACCCGGTGACCGATCTGGTGCTGTCCATAGTCTGCAATACGGCTCCGTGGACCTATCTGGGCAATCGTCCGGTGTACGCGTCACCTAAGGCCTCGTTCGATACCGGGCTCGACGTACTCGGTCTCAGCCGCATGTCCACCGCCGCGGTTGCCCGGTATGCGACCCAGTTGCTCACTTCGTCCCCCGAGCGCGGACCCCACGGCAAGCACGCGGTGTCCCTGCACGACCTGGACCGCTTCACCTTGCATTCGAAGGTGCCTCTGCCGCTTCAGATGGACGGCGACCACCTCGGACTGCGTACGAGCGTGACGTTCACAGGCGTACGCCGTGCACTGCGTGTGATTGTGTGAGTGGAAGGGCCCAAAGTCCTTTCACTCGAACGTTTAGGCCAGGATCCACCCCATGGAAGTACGGCTGTGACCTAGTCGACACCGAGGAATCAAAAAAAACTTTCCGGAAGGGGTTGTATCCGCCGCTGAGGTTTGCGAGTCTCTACGTGGCGATCGGGACGGCCCGCAACACCGGCCTCGACAGATCACCGGAACCCCTCTCCAAAACACAGGACCACACCGGGGAAGACTCGGCGGTAGGCCCTTCACTTGTTGAGGGTTTCGTGAAAGCGTTCACATTCACAAGCAACTTGCACGTAATACCAAGGAGAGGTAGCAGCCATGGACTGGCGTCACAACGCCGTTTGCCGCGAGGAAGACCCCGAGCTCTTCTTCCCCATCGGCAACACCGGTCCTGCGCTGCTGCAGATCGAGGAAGCCAAGGCCGTCTGCCGTCGCTGCCCGGTTATCGAGCAGTGCCTGCAGTGGGCGCTCGAGTCCGGCCAGGACTCCGGCGTCTGGGGTGGTCTCAGCGAGGACGAGCGCCGCGCGATGAAGCGCCGCGCCGCTCGCAACCGGGCCCGTCAGGCCTCCGCCTGACATTCGCACCCCTGCTGACAGCCTGAGCTTGGCGGCGCGTGTGCCCTACGGGCGATGATCCGTAGCGAGCGAGTACGCATCTCCCGCCCCCGAGCCGCAGCGCGCAGTACCTACGATGCGCAGCACTTGCTGGCAACGAGCATTCGCCCCGGACCGTGCGCGGTCCGGGGCTTCTTGCTGTCACTTGTGGGGGCGCACCGGGATGTCGAGGAGCACCTGCGTCCCCCGCTCCGGCGCCGGGACCATGTCGAACGTGCCGCCCAACTCGCCCTCCACCAGGGTCCGTACGATCTGCAGACCCAGGTTCCCGGCGGTGTGCGGGTCGAAGCCCTCGGGCAGACCGACGCCGTCGTCCTGGACGGTGACCAGCAGGCGGGCCTCCTTGGTGGTGCCGCCGCGGACCGCCGAGACCTCGACGGTGCCGGTGTCGCCCTCCCGGAAACCGTGCTCCAGGGCGTTCTGCAGGATCTCGGTGAGCACCATCGACAGGGGTGTCGCGACCTCGGCGTCCAGGATGCCGAAGCGGCCGCTGCGCCGGCCGGTGACCTTGCCCGGCGAGATCTCCGCGACCATCGCCAGCACCCGGTCGGCGATCTCGTCGAACTCCACGCGCTCGTCCAGGTTCTGGGACAGCGTCTCGTGCACGATCGCGATGGAGCCGACCCGGCGCACCGCCTCCTCGAGCGCTTCGCGGCCGCGGTCGGACTCGATGCGCCGGGCCTGCAGACGCAGCAGGGCGGCCACCGTCTGCAGGTTGTTCTTCACCCGGTGGTGGATCTCCCGGATGGTCGCGTCCTTGGTGATCAACTCGCGCTCGCGGCGTCGCAGTTCCGTGACGTCGCGGAGCAGCACGAGTGAACCGATGCGGGTGCCCTTCGGCTTGAGCGGGATCGCGCGGAACTGGATGACCCCGTCGTGGGCCTCGATCTCGAACTCGCGGGGTGCCCATCCGCTGGCCACCTTCGCCAGTGCCTCGTCCACCGGGCCACGGGTGGGGGCCAGTTCGGCGGTGGTCCTGCCCAGGTGATGGCCGACGAGGTCGGAGGCGAGGCCCATGCGGTGGTATGCGGACAGCGCGTTCGGGGAGGCGTACTGGACGATGCCGTCCGCGTCGACGCGGATCAGGCCGTCGCCGACGCGCGGCGCGGCGTCCATGTCCATCTGCTGGTTCGCGAACGGGAAGGCGCCGGCCGCGATCATCTGCGCCAGGTCGGAGGCGCTCTGCAGGTAGGTCAGCTCCAGGCGGCTGGGGGTGCGCACGGTGAGCAGGTTGGTGTTGCGCGCGATGACGCCGAGGACGCGCCCCTCCCGTCGGACGGGTATCGACTCGACCCGGACCGGGACTTCCTCGCGCCACTCCGGATCGCCCTCGCGCACGATGCGGCCCTCGTCGAGCGCCGCGTCCAGCATGGGCCGGCGCCCGCGCGGGACGAGGTGGCCGACCATGTCGTCCTGGTACGAGGTGGGACCGGTGTTGGGCCGCATCTGGGCGACGGAGACGTATCGCGTGCCGTCGCGGGTGGGAACCCACAGGACGAGGTCGGCGAAGGAGAGGTCGGAGAGCAGCTGCCACTCCGAGACCAGCAGGTGCAGCCACTCGAGGTCGGAGTCGTCGAGGGCGGTGTGCTGGTGGACCAGTTCGTTCATGGAGGGCACGTGTGCGAGCGTACCTGGGGGTTTGTCCCACTCCGAAATGCGCGGCCCTGCGGAGGAACACCCGCGGGCCGCGGCGCCCGGAGGGACCCTCAACCCTCCTGGCACCGCAGCCCGGAGCAATATCGGCCGTGGGGTGTGCGGTCCCGGTCGGCCGAATGTCGAGGATCCGGGGCAGTCAGGGCAGAGAGCTCCGGTTCCTCGGTCCCGCCCTCCTGTGCGGGGAAGGCGGAAGCCTGCGGTACTTCTTCGCACTGCTTCAATTGTGGACTAGACCACTGCGCGTGTCCATGAGTCGGGAGCTGTTCTTCGGTGTTCCGGCCCCAACTGTTCGGACGTCCTGGCATCCACCACGCAGCCTAACCCGTATGGGTTCATGTGCGGGGCCAGATGGTCAGGGCAATTTCCGCGAGCGCCTCCAGTTCCTCCCGGCTCGCGCCGTCGCGCGCCTGCTGGGACATGCCCTGGAGGACCGCGCCCGTGTGCCGGGCCAGCGCGCGGGCGTCGGTGCCGGCCGGCAGTTCCCCCGCGGCGATCCCGTCCCGGATCCGGCTCTCGAAGGCGGTGATGTCGGCGTTGCGCCGCTCACGCAGGGACTCCTCGACCTCGGGACTCGTGCAGTTGGTGGCCGCGTGGACGACGAGGCAGCCGTGCGGGCGGCCGGGGGCGGTGTACTCCACGGCGGCTTCCCGCAGGATCCGCTCGACGGCCGCCCGGGCGGTGGGCTCCTCGGCCAGCGCCCGCTCCCCGAAGGAGCCGTAGCGCGTGCCGTAGACGCGCACCACCTCTTCGAACAGCGCCCGCTTGTCACCGAAGGCCGCATACAGGCTGGGGGCGCCGATGCCCATCACCCGGGTGAGGTCGGAGACGGAGGTCGCCTCGTAGCCGTGCTCCCAGAAGGCCATGACGGCCTTCTCCAGGGCGGTCTCGCGGTCGAAGGAACGAGGGCGGCCGCGCCGCTTGGGCACGGGCCGGGCGTCCACGGCGCTCTCCGCGGCATTCTCCGGGCCGCCCTCCGTGGCGCTGACCTGCGCCTTCGTCTCCTCACCGACCACCATGGAGTGAATTGTATAGCGGATGCTAGAGAATTTTCGGCGGTCCGTTGTACGGTCATTTCTGTATCGACCGCTAGAAAATCATGGAGGGTATCGGTATGAGCCGGAACGAAGGAGACTCTGCTAAATTGACCTCGACTGGTCTATACCACATGAGCTGTTCCTCGAGCCCAGTTGAGTCCCTTCAGAGATCGGCAGGCCCAGCGTGGAAGTTGTCATCGTTCCGGACGCCAAGGCGGGTGGCGAGATCGTCGCCGAGGCCATGGCGCGGCTCCTGCGGCGCAAGCCCGACGCGTTGCTCGGGGTGGCCACCGGGTCGACCCCGCTGCCGGTGTACGAGGCACTGGCGGCCAAGGTCCGCTCCGGTGCCGTGGATGCCTCGCGCGCCCGGATCGCGCAGCTCGACGAGTACGTGGGGCTGCCGGCCGAGCATCCGGAGTCCTACCGCTCGGTGCTGCGGCGTGAGGTGCTGGAGCCGCTCGGGATCCCGGCGGACGCCTTCATGGGGCCGGACGGCACGGCCGAGGACGTACCGGAGGCGTGCGCGGTGTACGACAGGGCGCTCGCCGAGGCCGGCGGGGTGGACCTGCAGTTGCTGGGGATCGGGACCGACGGGCACATCGGGTTCAACGAGCCGTGCTCCTCGCTCGCCTCGCGCACCCGGATCAAGACGCTCACCGAGCAGACCCGCGTCGACAACGCGCGCTTCTTCGGCGGCGACATCGAGCAGGTCCCGCACCACGTCATCACGCAGGGCATCGGGACGATCCTGCAGGCACGGCACCTGGTGCTGCTGGCGACCGGCGAGGGCAAGGCCGACGCGCTCGCCGCGACCGTCGAGGGACCGGTCGCGGCGGTGTGCCCCGCCTCCGCAATCCAGCTGCACCCGCATGCGACGGTCGTGGCCGACGAGGCCGCCGCGTCCAAGCTGAAGCTGGCCGGCTACTTCCGCTACGCCTACGTCAACAAGCCGGAGTGGCAGGGGCTCTAGCCGCCCGCGGACACGCGAAGGCGCCGGCCGCTGCGGGGCGCCGGCGCCTTCGGTGTCGTGCGGACTACACGCCAGCGACGACCTCCGCCGCCGCGCGGCCGCAGACCCGGGCCGCGCCGTGGGTGGCGATGTGGAGGGCGCCGCGGGGCGGGGCCTGCGGGATGCCCATCTCGACGACCACCGTGTCGGGGCGGGCCCTCAGCAGGAGGTCCAGGGCGGCCCCCATCCAGGGGTGCCGGTGCTCGTCGCGGACCACGGCGACCATGCGGCGGGGGCCGGCTGCGGCGAGGGCCTCCCGGCCCGCGTCCGCTCCGGTGAAGCTGCCCGTCTCCGTGCCGGGGAGGAGCCGGACGAGTTCCGCGGCGACGCCCCAGGGCGTCTCGGCGCCGACCGCGATGTTGGCGACGGGGGCGAAGGCGGCGACGTAGGGCGGCTCGGTGAGCGGCGTGAAGCCGTCGGCGCCGGTCAGCCGCAGGGCCCGCCGGGCCGCCCGCAGGCCCACCTCGTCGTCGGCCGCGCCCAGCGCACCCGCGGCGCGGGCCGCCGCCGTCCAGCGAGCCAGGCGGCGCACCCGTTCCGCGGCGTCGGCCAGGCGCTCCTCGGGCAGTTCACCGGCGCGTACGGCGGTGACCAGGGCGTCGCGCAGGCGGCGTACCGTCTCGTCGTCGGCGAGACCACCGCCCACGCAGATCGCGTCCGCGCCGGCCGCGATGGCGAGGACGCTGCCTCGTTCGATGCCGTAGGTGCCCGCGATGGCCTGCATCTCCATGCCGTCGGTGACGATGAGGCCGTCGTAGCGGAGCTCGCCGCGCAGCAGGTCGGTCAGCACCCGGTGCGAGAGTGTCGCCGGGCGCTCCGGGTCCAGGGCCGGCACCAGGATGTGGGCGCTCATCACGGCGCGTGTGCCGGCGGCGATCGCCGCGCGGAACGGGGCCAGTTCACGCGACCGCAGGACCGCCCGCTCCACGTCGATGCGGGGCAGCGCGTGGTGGGAGTCGACGGCCGTGTCGCCGTGGCCGGGGAAGTGCTTGGTGCAGGCGGCGACCCCGGAGGACTGCAGGCCGTCCACGTAGGCCGCCGTGTGCCGGGCGACCAGGCCGGTGTCGGCGCCGAAGGAGCGGACGCCGATGACCGGGTTGGCCGGGTTGGAGTTCACGTCCGCGGACGGGGCCCAGTTGAGGTTGACCCCGCAGGCCGCGAGGCGGCGGCCGAGTTCGCGGGCCACCGCTCTCGTCAGCTCCACGTCGTCGACCGCGCCGAGGGCGTGGTTGCCGGGGAAGCTGGAGCCGGTACGCACTTCCAGGCGCGTGACGTCCCCGCCCTCCTCGTCGACGGCGACCAGCACGTCGTCCCGTTCCGCGCGCAACCGCGCGGTCAGGGCGGACAGTTGCGCGGCGGAGACGATGTTGCGGCCGAACAGGCCGACCGAGGCGAGGCCCTCGCCCAGGCGCCGCAGCAGCCAGTCGGGGGCGGTGGTCCCGGTGAAGCCGGGTTGCAGGACGGTCAGGGCGTCCCGGGTCAGGGTGTCGGTACCGTCGGTGATCGTCGTCATCGGGGGCGTCATCCCTTCACGGCGCCGGCGGTCAGACCCGCGGCCATCTTGCGCTGGACGAGCAGGAACAGGACGACGAGCGGCACGGCCATCATGGTGGCGCCGGCCATCATCGGGGCGTACTCGGTGCCGTGCTTGGTGGTGAAGTTGCCGAGCCAGACGGTCGCGGTCTGGTTCTTCTGGCTCAGCAGCATCAGGGCGTACAGGTACTCGTTCCAGGCCTGGATGAAGCCGTAGACCGAGGTGGCGACCATGCCGGGGGCCAGCAGGGGGAAGACGACCCGGAGGAACGCGCCGGTGGGTGAGCACCCGTCGACCATCGCCGCCTCCTCCAGTTCCCTCGGGATGTTGACGATGAATCCGCGCAGCGTCCACACCGTGAAGGGCAGGATGAAGGTCAGGTACGTGATGATCAGGCCGGTGAGTTTGTCGTACTGCCCCAGGTCGTTCAGCAGCAGGAACACCGGGATGATCATGGCGACCAGCGGCACCATCTGGACCGCGAGGATGCCGACGATCACGATCTTGCGGCCGCGGAAGGCGAACCGCGAGATGGCGAGGGCGGCCAGCAGGCCGATCACCATGCCGATCACGACCACGGCGAGGGAGACGGTCAGGCTGCGGCCGACCGGCCCCCAGAAGTCGGCGATGTCCAGCGCCCGGCGGAAGTTGTCGAGCGTGATCCCGGTCGGCAGCAGGCTCGGGTCCGGGTCGATGGCGTCCTTCGCCGGTTTGAACGCCGTGTCGACCATCCAGTAGAGAGGGAAGCCGGCGGTGACGAAGACGAGGAGGCCGAGCAGGTTGTACCCGAGCCGCGACCTGCGGCGCCCGGCGGTGACGAGGGCGCTCATTCGACCTCTCCGATCTTCAGCATCTGGCGCATGTAGACGGCGACGACACCGAGCAGCAGGGCCACGGTGAGCAGGGCGATCGCCGAGCCCTGGGCGTAGTCGTTGACGACGAACGCGCGGTCGTAGGAGTAGGTGTTGAGGACCTGGAACTCGGACTCCGGGTGGCCGCCGCGCATGACGAAGACCTGCGGGAAGACGCCCATGTCCCAGATCACCGACAGCGTCGTGAGCATTACGATGATCGGCTTGAGGACGGGCAGGGTGACCCAGCGGAAGACGCCCCAGGAGTTCGCGCCGTCCAGCCGGGCCGCCTCCTCCAGTTCACGGGGCACCTGGGTCAGGCCGGCGCTCAGGGTGATGACGACGAAGGGCACGGCGCCCCACACCACCAGCAGCATGATCACGGCCAGCCCCTCGGGCCCGCTCGCGAACCAGTTGTGGCCGATCATCTCGACGCCGGGCAGTTTGTCGAGCAGCGCGTTGAACACGCCGTAGTCGGAGTCGAACAGCCACTTGAAGACGGTCGTGGCCACGATGACCGGCATGCCCCAGCTTGCCACCAGCACGATGTTGATCAGCGTCTTCAGCCACCTGGAGACCCGCTGCAGCAGCAGGGCGATCGCCATGCCCGCGACCATGGTGAGGACGACGGCGCCGCCCGCGAAGACGATCGTGCGCAGCACGACGGCCCAGAACTCGCCGTCCCCCAGCACCTTGCCGAAGTTGTCGAAGCCGACCGACTCGGCCGGCTGGAAGCCCCACAACTGCGACTGCCCGAACTTCTGGAAGGACAGGGTGACCAGGCGGACGAGCGGATAGCCCATGACCAGGGCGAGGATCAGCAGGCAGGGCGCGAGCAGCAGCCAGGGGGTGGCCGCGGGGCCCGACTTCCGCCGTCTGCGCGGCCTCCGGGACGGCGCGGGCGGTGGCGGCGCCGGCCGCGGCGGCGGCACCTTGGCGGGGGTGGTCGTGTCTGCGGCACTCATCGCGCGCTCCTCAGCGGTCCCTCAGGTCGGCGGACGGCGGGACCCCGCCGACGGCGGGGTCCCGCTGTGGGTCACTTGGTGTTGATGACCTTGTCGATCGCGGCGTCCGCCTCCTTCGCGGCGGCCTCGACCGACTTCTTGCCGGTGCCGATGTTCTGCAGCATGGTCTGCAGGACCTGTGCCTTCTCGACCTGGCCCCAGCCGGGGGCCATCGGGACGAACCAGTTGGACTCGGCCGCGGTGGCCGGGACCGCCGTCGCCGGGTCGTCCTTCAGGGTCGCGAGATCGGTCTTGTTGTTGGGCAGGTTGCCCTTGGCCATCAGGCCCTTCTGGCCGGAGGAGCCGGTGAACGCGTTGATCCACTCGGCGGCGACGGC
This sequence comes from Streptomyces sp. NPDC020490, assembly GCF_044335305.1. Taxonomy (NCBI): domain Bacteria; kingdom Bacillati; phylum Actinomycetota; class Actinomycetes; order Kitasatosporales; family Streptomycetaceae; genus Streptomyces; species Streptomyces sp. NPDC020490. Next base: position 17,224 of record NZ_JBIRUY010000045.1, read on the forward strand.
CTGCGCGTCCGACTTCACCGGGACGGCGAGGTCGCTGCCGCCCAGGAAGACGGGCATGTTCTTGCCGGACGGACCCGGCATCACGAAGTTCTCGAGGTTGTCCTTGAGCTTGCCGGTCTTGTCGTTCTTCGGGTCCGCGGCGGTCGCGCCCTCCCACGCCGCGCCGAAGATCATGCCGGACTTGCCCTGGCCGTAGACGATGTAGCGGTCGGACTCGTCCTTGGTCTTGTCGCCGTGCATGTACGAGTCGACGACGTTCTTGAACTCGGTCAGGCCCTTGATGGACTCGGGCGAGGAGAGGTTCGCCTTCCACTGGCCGCCCTGCTCCTCGGCGATGGAGCCGCCGGCGTCGTAGACGAAGGACATGGCCGCGTACCAGTCGCGGGTGGGCTGGTACCAGGCGGAGAACTTGTCGCCCTCCTTCTTCTGGACCTTGTCGAGGGCGGCGGTGAGCTCCTTGTACGTCTTCGGCGTGGACTTCACGCCCACCGAGGCGAAGAGGTCCTTGCGCCAGTTGCCGACGCGGCCGCCCGCGTAGTACGGGACGCCGTAGGTCTTGCCGTCGTAGGTGACCGAGGCCTTCAGACCGTCCAGCCAGGCGGCGGAGTTGTCGAACTTCGCCGTGTCGAGGGGGGCGAAGGCGCCCTTGACCATGTAGCCGAGCATCTCGGTGTTGCCCATCTCGACCACGTCCGGAACCTTGTCCGTGGCGAGGACCGCGTCCAGCTTGGTGTTCTTGTCCGGCCAGCCGTAGTACTCGTGGTCGATCTTGATGCCGGGGTGCTTCTTCTTGACCGCCGCGTCGGCGGCCTTCACCAGCTCCGGCCAGTTGTTCTGGGCGTCGACGGTGAGCCAGACGGTCAGCTCCTTGACGTCCGCGCCCTGCTTGTCCGAACCCTTGCCGTCACCGCTCCCGCACGCCGCGACGGAGACCACCATGCCCGCGATACCGATCGCGGCTGCCAGCTTGCGCTTCACGCCACCCTCCTCAGGGATGCCACACAACCCCCCTGCCTCCCCGCGCGAGCGTTGGGCCGGGACCTGGACCAATGGTGTAGACCAGTACCGGGAGCTTGGACCAGACCAAGAAGCCTGTCAAGGCTGCCAGAACCGCTCCGACCAGCCGTTATGCGACCTACATATGCAGGAACCTTTAAGTAAGAAGCCCGCGAAAAGACGTGCATCTGACGCCGCCATCCCGGTAGACCACTTACAGTGGTGGACTAGACCAGAAGAGAGGGCGACGGTATACAGAGGGGATCACGCAGCGTGCGGAGGAGATCCCGGTACGCTGCCGCCACGATGTGAGCCGCGTCCGAAGCCGGGAAGGCAGACCATGAGCACCGACGTCAGCAGTGCGGAGCACGAGGGTGGGGCGACTGTCCGCACCGCGCGCGTGCCGAAGTACTACCGCCTGAAGAAGCACCTGCTCGACATGACGGAGACGCAGGCGCCGGGCACGCCGGTCCCGCCCGAGCGCACCCTGGCCGCGGAGTTCGACACCTCGCGCACGACCGTCCGCCAGGCCCTGCAGGAACTCGTCGTCGAGGGCCGCCTGGAGCGCATCCAGGGCAAGGGCACCTTCGTCGCCAAGCCGAAGGTCTCGCAGGCGCTGCAGCTCACCTCGTACACCGAGGACATGCGGGCCCAGGGCCTGGAACCCACCTCGCAGCTGCTGGACATCGGCTACATCACCGCCGACGACCGCCTCGCCGGGCTCCTCGACATCACCGCCGGCGGCCGGGTGCTGCGCATCGAGCGGCTGCGCATGGCCAACGGCGAGCCGATGGCCATCGAGACCACCCACCTCAGCGCCAAGCGCTTCCCGGCCCTGCGCCGCTCCCTGGCCAAGTACACGTCCCTCTACACCGCCCTCGCCGAGGTCTACGACGTCCGCCTCGCCGAGGCCGAGGAGACCATCGAGACCTCCCTGGCCACCCCGCGCGAGGCCGGCCTGCTCGGTACGGACGTGGGCCTGCCGATGCTGATGCTCTCCCGGCACTCGCTGGACCGGGAAGGCCAGCCGGTGGAGTGGGTCCGGTCGGTGTACCGGGGAGACCGCTACAAGTTCGTGGCCAGGCTGAAGCGTCCGCAGGACTAGAACGCGGGAGCGAACGCGGGGCGCAAGCCGGATCCGCACGCCCGGGTGTCGTCCGGGCGTGCGTTCGAGCGGATTCCGAGTGGATGCGGACGGACCGTCAGAAGTTTTACTCCCAACCGGACTTGTGCTGTTGCCGAGCCGACGGCGGCTGCACACAATCGTCACACGAACCTCGTGACGCGGTCTTCCGCTGACGTGACACCGTGACCTAGATTGCCTGCGCATTGCACATGTGATCAGTGACGGGACGGAGTCGCGGTATGCCGAATGCGCCCGAAGCCAGACCCCCGGTGGTGACACCGGCCCGCATCATCATCGCCGTCTGTCTGACGGCGCCCTTCGTGGCGATGCTGTGGGTCGGCTCCTACGCCGAGACGGATCCCACGCTCGCCGGGATCCCGTTCTTCTACTGGTACCAGATGCTCTGGGTCCTGCTGTCCACCGCGCTGACGATGGCCGCGTACAAGCTGTGGCAGCGCGACCGGCGCGTCCGCGCCGCGCAGAGGGGCGGTGCGTCGGAGTGAAGGACGGCGTCAACGGCATCGCGCTCGGTGTCTTCGTCTTCTTCTTCCTCGCCGTCACGGCGATGGGTTTCCTGGCCGCGCGCTGGCGCCGGGCCGAGAACGAGCACAGCCTCGACGAGTGGGGGCTGGGCGGACGGTCGTTCGGCACCTGGATCACGTGGTTCCTGCTGGGCGGCGACCTGTACACGGCGTACACCTTCGTCGCCGTGCCGGCGGCGGTCTACGCGGCGGGGGCGGCCGGGTTCTTCGCGGTGCCGTACACCATCCTCGTCTATCCGCTGATCTTCACGTTCCTGCCGCGGCTGTGGTCGGTGTCGCACCGGCACGGCTATGTGACGACGTCGGACTTCGTGCGCGGCCGCTTCGGCTCGAAGGGCCTGTCGCTGGCGGTCGCGGTGACCGGCATCCTGGCGACGATGCCGTACATCGCGCTCCAGCTCGTCGGCATCCAGGCGGTGCTGGACGTGATGGGCATCGGCGGCGGCGAGAACACCAACTGGTTCGTGAAGGACCTGCCGCTGCTGATCGCCTTCGGCGTGCTGGCGGCCTACACCTACTCGTCGGGCCTGCGGGCGCCCGCGCTGATCGCGTTCGTGAAGGACACGCTGATCTACATCGTCATCGCGGTGGCGATCATCTACATCCCGATCAAGCTGGGCGGTTTCGACGACGTCTTCGCCAAGGCGGGCGAGAAGTTCGCCGCCGCGGGGGCGGGCGGTCTGGTGCCGGCCCCGGCGGGCCAGTGGACGTATGCCACGCTGGCGCTCGGCTCCGCGCTCGCGCTGTTCATGTACCCGCACTCGATCACCGCGACGCTGTCCTCCGGGAGCCGCGAGGTGATCCGCCGCAACACCACGATCCTGCCGCTGTACTCGCTGATGCTCGGCCTGCTGGCCCTGCTGGGCTTCATGGCGATCGCGGCCGGGGTGGAGGTCACCAACGGGCAGCTGGCGATCCCGCAGCTGTTCGAGAACATGTTCCCCGCCTGGTTCGCCGGGGTGGCCTTCGCCGCGATCGGCATCGGCGCCCTCGTCCCGGCGGCCATCATGTCCATCGCGGCAGCGAACCTGTTCACCCGCAACATCTACAAGGACTTCATCAGGCCCGACGCGACGCCGAAGGAGGAGACCCGGGTCTCCAAGATCGTGTCCCTGCTGGTGAAGGTGGGCGCGCTGGTCTTCGTGCTGACGATGGACAAGACCGTCGCCATCAACTTCCAGCTGCTGGGCGGCATCTGGATCCTGCAGACCTTCCCGGCCCTGGTCGGCGGCCTGTTCACGCGGTGGTTCCACCGCTGGGCGCTGCTCACCGGCTGGGCGGTCGGCATGGTGTACGGCACGGTCGCCGCGTACGGGATCGCCTCCCCGACGCAGGCGCACTTCGGCGGCAGCGCCAAGGAGATCCCCGGCATCGGCCAGATCGGCTACATCGGCCTGACGGCGTTCGTGCTGAACGTGATCGTGACCGTGGTCCTCACCGTCGTGCTGAAGGCGGTCAAGGCCCCGGAGGGCGTCGACCAGACCCGGCCCGAGGACTACACGGCCGACGCCGGGGACGCGGGAGTGCGGGTGGAGTTGCCGCCCGCGACCGCGGGGGCGCCCCAGTAGGAGGCGGTACGGACGGGCGGGCCGCCGGTGCGGACACCGGCGGCCCGTTGTCGTACCCGTCGGGCACACTCGCCGCATGGACATCGTGATACGGCAGGCGGCCCCCGGGGAGTACGAGGCACTCGGCGAGATCACCGCCCAGGCATATCTGCGAGACGGCCTCCTCGACTTCGGGGAGAGCGACGCCTACCTCGCGGAGCTGAAGGACGTCGGCAAGCGCGCCGCCGCCGCCGAGGTGCTGGTCGCCGTGCGCCAGGACCGCCTGCTCGGCGGCGTGACCTTCGTGCCGTCCGGCGGCCCGATGGCCGACATCGCCGGGCCCGGCGAGGCCGAGATCCGCATGCTCGCGGTCGCCCAGGACGCCCGCGGCCGGGGCGTCGGCGAGGCGCTGGTCCGCGCCTGCCTGGACCGCGCCCGAGCCGTGCGGGGCTGCGTCCGCGTCGTCCTGTCGACCCAGCGGTCCATGCACACCGCCCACCGCATCTACGAACGCGTGGGCTTCGCCCGGGCTCCCGAGCGGGACTGGAACCCGATCCCGCACCTGGACGACATCACCCTGCTCGCCTATCAGTTGACGCTATGAAGCCACCACGACACAACATCTGGGGGTGATACGGCAGCACGGCACAAGATGTATGCTCATGCTCGCTGTCGCCGCAGGGGAATCCGGTGTGAATCCGGAACTGTCCCGCAACGGTGTACTTGTGCATGTCCATGCACAGGAGTCAGTCCGAGGACCTGCCGACAGCGCGCCCGGCCGTCCGGTCCGGGCGCCTGACGTCCGGGCCTCGTGGAATGGGCCGGTGGACGCGGCGCCGTGTGCGCTCGTGGCTGCCCCCTGCCCTCCGCAAGGCCCCGTGCCGAGCGAGGGAGAGCCCCCACGTGACCATCGCGCCAGCCGATCCGGCATCAGCGACCCGGGATCCGGCCTCAGCCATCCAGCCGGACGGCGACGGCCCCGGTGCCGAACTGCTGCGGACCCTGACCGAGTTGACCGCCGACCTGCCCGACGCCGACCCCGGCCGGGTCGCCGCCGCCGCGCTGCGCGGCCGGTCCGCGCGGGCGGACGGGACGGAACTGCGCGAGCTGGCCACGGAGGCGGCCGCCGGCCTCATCTCCGAGGACCCCGCCTACTCACGGCTGGCCGCCCGGCTGCTGACGATCAGCATCACCGCCGAGGCCGCTTCGCAGGGGGTCACGTCGTTCACCGAGTCGGTCGCCGTCGGGCACCGCGAGGGCATCGTCGCGGACCGGACCGCCGCGTTCGTGCGCGTCCACGCGGCCCGCCTCGACGCGCTGGTGGACGCGCGGGCGGACGACCGCTTCGGCTACTTCGGCCTGCGCACCCTGCACAGCCGCTACCTGCTGCGGCATCCGATCACCCGCTGTGTGATCGAGACGCCCCAGCACTTCCTGCTGCGGGTGGCGAGCGGTCTGGCCCAGGACGACACGGTCCGCTCCGCCGACGAGGTCGCCGCGCTCTACGGGCTCATGAGCCGCCTCGACTACCTCCCCTCCTCCCCCACGCTGTTCAACTCCGGCACCCGGCACCCCCAGATGTCGTCCTGCTACCTCCTCGACTCCCCGCTGGACGAGCTGGACTCCCTCTACGACCGCTACCACCAGGTCGCCCGGCTCTCCAAGCACGCGGGCGGCATCGGCATCGCCTTCTCCCGCATCCGCTCCCGCGGTTCGCTGATCCGCGGCACCAACGGGCACTCGGGCGGCATCGTCCCGTTCCTGAAGACCCTCGACGCCTCGGTCGCCGCCGTGAACCAGGGCGGCCGGCGCAAGGGTGCGGCCGCCGTCTACCTGGAGACCTGGCACGCCGACATCGAGGAGTTCCTGGAGCTGCGCGACAACACCGGCGAGGACGCCCGCCGCACGCACAACCTCAACCTCGCGCACTGGGTCCCGGACGAGTTCATGCGCCGGGTGAACGCCGACGAGCAGTGGTCGCTGTTCTCCCCGTCGGACGTGCCCGAGCTGGTCGACCTGTGGGGCGAGGACTTCGACGCCGCCTACCGGAAGGCCGAGGCCGAGGGGCTGGCGCGCAGGACCCTTCCGGCGCGCGAGCTGTACGGCCGTATGATGCGCACCCTCGCGCAGACCGGCAACGGCTGGATGACCTTCAAGGACACCGCCAACCGCACCGCCAACCAGACGGCCGAGCCGGGCCGCGTCGTGCACTCCTCCAACCTGTGCACCGAGATCCTGGAGGTCACCGACGACGGGGAGACCGCCGTCTGCAACCTCGGTTCGGTCAACCTCGGCGCCTTCGTCGACGGCCGGGAGATCGACTGGGAGCGGCTGGACGCCACCGTCCGCACGGCCGTCACCTTCCTCGACCGCGTCGTCGACGTCAACTACTACCCGACCGAGCAGGCGGGCCGCTCCAACGCCCGGTGGCGCCCGGTCGGCCTGGGCGTGATGGGCCTGCAGGACGTCTTCTTCAAGCTGCGCCTGCCCTTCGACTCGCAGCAAGCCAGGGACCTCTCGACGCGGATCGCCGAGCGCGTCATGCTCGCCGCCTACGAAGCCTCCGCCGACCTCGCCGAACGCAGCGGCCCGCTGCCGGCCTGGGAGCAGACCCGTACCGCCCGGGGCGTGCTCCACCCCGACCACTACGGCGTCGAGTTCGCCTGGCCGGAGCGCTGGGCGGCGCTGCGTGAGCGGATCGCCGCGGTCGGCCTGCGCAACTCCCTGCTGCTGGCCGTCGCCCCGACCGCCACCATCGCCTCGATCGCCGGCGTGTACGAGTGCATCGAGCCGCAGGTGTCCAACCTGTTCAAGCGCGAGACGCTGTCCGGTGAGTTCCTGCAGGTCAACTCGTACCTGGTCAGGGACCTCAAGGAGCTGGGCGTGTGGGACGCCCGCACCCGCGAGGCGCTGCGGGAGGCGAACGGCTCGGTCCAGGACTTCGCGTGGATCCCCGAGGACGTCCGGCGGCTGTACCGCACGGCGTGGGAGATCCCGCAGCGCGGCCTGATCGACATGGCCGCCGCCCGCACCCCGTTCCTGGACCAGTCGCAGTCCCTGAACCTGTTCCTGGAGACGCCGACGATCGGCAAGCTCTCCTCGATGTACGCGTACGCCTGGAAGCAGGGCCTGAAGACGACGTACTACCTGCGCTCGCGCCCGGCGACCCGCATCGCCCGCGCCGCCCGGGCCCAGGCGGCCACCGTCCCCGTTCAGCAGGCGGCCGACCCCGAAGCCGTCGCCTGCTCCCTTGAGAACCCCGAGTCCTGCGAGGCCTGCCAGTGATGCGCTCCCACCACCTGCTCGACCCCGGCTTCGAGCTGACGCTGCGCCCCATGCGCTACCCGGACTTCTACGAGCGCTACCGGGACGCGATCAAGAACACCTGGACCGTGGAGGAGGTCGACCTCCACTCGGACGTGGCCGACCTCGCGAAGCTGACGCCCGCCGAACAGCACCTGATCGGCCGCCTGGTGGCGTTCTTCGCGACGGGCGACTCGATCGTCGCCAACAACCTCGTGCTGACGCTGTACAAGCACATCAACTCTCCCGAGGCGCGGCTGTACCTCAGCCGCCAGCTGTTCGAAGAGGCCGTGCACGTCCAGTTCTACCTGACCCTGCTGGACACCTACCTGCCCGATCCGGACGACCGGGCGGCCGCCTTCGCGGCGGTGGAGAACATCCCGTCGATCCGCGAGAAGGCGGGGTTCTGCTTCCGGTGGATGGACGAGGTGGAGAGGATCGACCGGCTGGAGACCCGGGCCGACCGCCGCCGCTTCCTGCTGAACCTGATCTGCTTCGCCGCGTGCATCGAGGGCCTGTTCTTCTACGGCGCCTTCGCGTACGTCTACTGGTTCCGCAGCCGGGGCCTGCTGCACGGTCTGGCGACCGGCACCAACTGGGTGTTCCGGGACGAGACCATGCACATGTCGTTCGCCTTCGACGTGGTCGACACCGTGCGCAAGGAGGAACCGGACCTCTTCGACGACGAGCTCGGGCAGCAGGTGACGGACATGCTGCGGGAGGCCGTCGAGGCGGAGCTGCAGTTCGCGCGGGACCTGTGCGGCGACGGGCTGCCGGGCATGAACACCGACTCGATGCGCCAGTACCTGGAGTGCGTCGCCGACCAGCGCCTCGTCCGCCTCGGCTTCGCGCCCGTGTACGGCTCGGAGAACCCCTTCCCCTTCATGGAGCTGCAGGGCGTCCAGGAGCTGACCAACTTCTTCGAGCGGCGCCCGTCCGCCTACCAGGTCGCGGTGGAGGGCACGGTCGACCTCGACGAGGACTTCTGACCGGGATCCGGGAACGCGGGTGGTACGTCCAACCGGGGTCCGACCGGGAAGACCGGGAGGACCGGAAGGATCGACCGGGAAGACCGGAAGACCGGGAAGGAGGCCACCCATGCGCCGGACGACCCATCGCACCGCTCTCGCCCTCGCCCTCGCCGCGCTGACCCTGGCCGCCGCCGGCTGCGGCGGCGGAAGCAGCAGCGGAAGCGGCAGCAGTACGGGGAGCGGGAAAGGGGGTGGCGGCGGCACCGTCTCGCCGTCCTCCCCCGCGACCACCGCCGCGGCCGACTGCGCGGACACCGCGCAACTGGACGCCGCCGACAGCGGCCGTACCGTCTGCCTGGCCGTGGGCGGCACGGTCCGCATCAGCCTGGACGGGACCGCCGAACGGCCCTGGAAGCCGGTCGCCGTGAGCGGTACCGGGCTGCGGGCCACCAACAGCGGCTTCGTGCTGCGGCCGGGCGACGCGAGCGCCGCCTTCGAAGCCGTCTCCGCCGGCCGCTCCCGGCTGTCCTCGCAGCGGCCGCTGTGCGCCGCGCAGACCGGCCGGATCTCGTGCAAGGGGATTCAGGAGTGGTGGGTCACCGTGGTGGTGAGGTAGCCCGGCCGCCGTGCGGGACGCCGGGCGCCCGCCTCCGCGCGGGCCCGCTCGGCCTCCCGGATCTGCCGGTCGACGCGCCGGTCGTGGAGGATGCCGGCCACCGACGGCAGGATCAGCAGGACGAGGATCCCGAGAACGGTCAGCATTCCGGTCAGTGCTTCGATGTGTGTCGTATCCATGGACACCACTGTCGCGCCGGTGACTCCTGACAAACAGTGGCAGGACTGCCGCACACCCTCGAAAAGCTGCCAACGGTGAGGCAGACTGGCGGCATGCTGCAGAACGTGGCCGCCGTCGTCCTGAACGGCGTGAACCCCTTCGAGCTCGGCGTGGTCTGCGAGGTCTTCGGCATCGACCGCAGCGACGACGGGCTGCCGGTGTACGACTTCGCCGTCGCCTCCGCCGAGGGCCCGAGGCTCTCCTCACGGAGCGGCTTCGCCCTGCACGTCGACCACGGCCTCGAACGCCTGGAGTCGGCCGACCTGATCGCCGTGCCGGCCTGCGCCGGGTACGAGACGCGTGAGTTCCCGCCCGGCCTGCTGGACGCCCTGCGGCGCGGGGTGGACCGCGGGGCACGGGTGCTGAGCGTGTGCTCCGGCGTGTTCGTGCTCGCCGCGGCCGGACTGCTCGACGGCCGGCGCGCCGCGGTGCACTGGCACCACGCGGAGGAACTGTCCCGGGCGTACCCGCAGCTGACCGTCGAACCCGACGTGCTGTACGTCGACGAGGACCCGGTGATCACCTCCGCCGGCACGGCCGCCGGCATCGACGCCTGCCTGCACATCGTGCGCAAGGAACAGGGCCCGGAGGTCGCCAACAAGATCGCCCGGCGCATGGTGGTGCCCCCGCACCGGGACGGCGGGCAGGCCCAGTACATCGAGCGCCCGCTGCCCCGCTCCCAGGGCGACACGGTGGCCGAGGTGCTGGTGTGGATGGAGCGGCACCTCGACGAGGACGTCACCGTCGAGCAGCTCGCCGACCGCGCCCACATGTCGCCGCGCACCTTCGCGCGCCGCTTCCAGCAGGAGACCGGCACCACGCCCTACCGCTGGATCCTGCGCCAGCGGGTGCTGCTGGCCCAGCGGCTGCTGGAGGCGACGGACGAGACGGTGGACGCGATCGCGGGCCGGACGGGGTTCGGCACCGCGGCCGCGCTGCGCCACCAGTTCACGCAGGTGCTGGGGACCACCCCGAACGCCTACCGGCGCACGTTCCGGGGGTCCGAGGCGGCCTGACCGGCCACCCCGGCGGGTACCCGGACGCGCCGGGGGGTGTGCGGACTCAGTCGTTGGCGACGACCGGGTAGCGGGGCTCGTTCTCGGCCATCTGCCGCAGCGCGTCCTTGCGTTCACGCTTGGAGAGGCGGTCGATGTAGAGGTACCCGTAGAGGTGGTCGGTCTCGTGCTGCAGGCACCGGGCGAAGTAGCCGGTGCCGCGCACCTTGACCGGGTTGCCCTGCTCGTCCTGCCCGGTGACCTCCGCGTAGTCCGGGCGCGCGAGCGGGGCGTAGGCGGTCGGCACGGACAGGCAGCCCTCGTTGCTGTCGTCGAGGCGGCGCCGTTCGGCGGGCAGTTCGGCCAGCTTCGGGTTGCAGACCACGCCGACGTGCCGGACACCCTGGTCGTCCTGGCAGTCGTAGACGAAGACCTTCAGGTCGACGCCGATCTGGTTGGCGGCCAGGCCCACGCCCTCGGCGGTGCGCTGCGAGGCGAACATGTCCGCCACCAGCTGCTGGAGCTCCTCGCCGAACTCGGTGACGTCCTTGCACTCCTTGTGCAGCACCGGGTTGCCCACCACCGTGATCGGCCGCGAGGTGCCGCGCTCGCGCCAGGCGGTCTCGCGCTCCTCGCAGTCCTCGGTGTCGATGACGAAGCCCTCGTCGTCCACGGGGAGCACGCCCGCGTGCTGCTGATCGGTGTCCTGCTGCGCCATGACCGACGTACGCCTTCCTGCAAGCATGGGAAATTCTGCGGGTACAGCCTAAAGGGAGCCGTGCGCCGGCAGGTGGCCGTTCCAGGGCCCCGGGTTCAAAGGACCGGGGTTCAAAGGACCCGGGTGCAAAGGACCTGGGTTCAGCAGACCTCTTCGAGATCCCGCCAGTCCCTCGAGTCCGGGCTGTCCGCGACCCACCCGTCCAGCAGCCCCCGCACCAGCGACGCGGGCGCCGCGACCCCGCACTCCCGCTCCGGCACCCACAGCTGGCCGTCGGTGCGGTGCCCGAGCGGGCCGGGGTGACCCGGTTCGCTGTGGTCGTGCGGGTCGAGGTGCTCGCCGTCGCCCTCGTCCGACGGCATCCGGGACTCCGAGCACATCCGGCACAGCAGCCGCACGGACGACGACCAGTCCTCCGCCGCGAAGCCCGCGTCGGCGGCGAGCTGCTCCAGGGCGTCCCGGTCGTCCTCGGTGGCGGCCTCCAGCAGGACCACCCATGTCGGCACGGGGGACGGCGCCCACAGCTCGATCTCGTCGAACACCGGGTAGGCGTGCCCGGCCGCGGTGGTCCGCTCGCCGTGCGGCACCCCGTCGTGCAGTACGACCTCGCCCCAGCGCCGCCCGGAGGACGGCAGCGGGATCGACAGCACCTCGATGCGGGCCGGGTCCAGCCGGCGGCCCCACACCACCTCGGCCTCCCCCTCCGGGGACAGCCGTACGGCCGCGCTGCCGAGGTCCATGCCGACCGGCTCCCCGGACGCGGTGGCCGTGCCCGGCACCCGCAGCCCGTACGCCTGCCAGGCCCGCCGGGCCAGCGGCCAGTCCTGCAGGGCGGTGGCCGCGATGCCGACGTTCCACCAGTCGGGTGCCCCGGTCTCCCGGTCCAGCAGCGCCACAGCGCGCAGACCGGCCGCCCGGGCCTGCTCCCAGTCGTGCCGGAACTTGTGCAGCAGGGCGAGGTTGAACCAGGACTCCGACAGCCAGGGCTCCAGATCGGCGGCCCGCGTCAGCAGCGCGCCCGCGTCCTCGTACCGGCCGTCGCCGATCAGCGTGAACGCACGGTCGGTGGCCTGCCGCCAGGAGGCGGAGGGCCGGTGCCGTCCCTTGCCGAAGATCCTCACGATTCCCGCCTGCCGGTTCCGTTCAGTGGGCTGGCCAGTGCCGCCGGACACTCTCTCTGTTCGCATCCAACCACGTGTGGCTGGAAGCACGCTCATTACCCATGGGTTACCCAGCCGGGAACGGCGTCAGACAGTCCCGGGCCAGGACGCGGGCCAGGGATTCCACCACCTCGGGCGCGTAGTCCGCCGCGGTCGCCAGCCGCAGTTCCTCCAGCGCCGTCAGGGGCCCGCCGGGTCCGGCGTCCCGCGCCTTCTCCTCGTAGGCGTTGACGGCCCGCACGATCCGGGCGGCGACCGGCTGCTCACGGTAGGGGTCGGCCTGCCGCTCGACGACCACGGCGACCGCCCGGTCGACGCCGGTCTGGCGGACCACGGCCCCGCCGAGCAGCGCGATCCGGCGCTGCTCGGCCACCGGCAGGCCGGCGGTGGCGCCCGCCGGGACCGGGTCGACCAGGCTGAGCTGGCCGATGTCGTGCATGAGGGCGGCGCACTCCAGCACGGCGAGCTCCGGCCTGGTCAGCCCCAGGTCCCGGCCGACGGCCCGGCTGAGCGCGGCCACCCGCCGGGCGTGCCCGGCCGGGGTGTACCCGGCGATCTCGGTGGCGCGGGCGAGGGAGGCGATGGTCTGCCGGTTGGTGGTCCGCACGGCCGCGTACCGGCGGAAGGACATCTGGGTGAGCAGCAGCGGCAGCGAGAACACCGGCAGCGCCCACAGCCCCGCGACGGCGACCGCGAGCGACGTCACCGCGCCGGTGGCGCACACCGCCGAGCCGATGCCGAGCAGGGCGCGCAGTTCGTCCCGCAGCAGCGGGCCGAAGGGCCAGCCGGTGCGGGAGTGCGCGAGCGCGGCGGCGAGGACGGCGTCGCACAGCGCGGTCAGGGCGAGCAGCGTCGGCAGCAGCAGCGCGTACGCGGGGCCGACCCAGGTGTCGAACAGCCCGCGGTCGTACAGGGGCTGGAAGCACACGGCGGCGAAGGCGACGGCGAGCACGCGCCGGGCGAGGTGGTCGGTCACCGCCCGCTGCCCGCGCGCGATGTGCGGCACGTTGCCGGCCAGGGCGGCGGCCAGGACGACGGTGACGACCTGCACGGCGCCGTGCGTCGTGGGCCGGCCCGCGTTGTCCCCGAGCAGCGCGTACGACAGCGCCGCGGCGGCTCCGAGCGGCGCGGCCTCCCGGACCCGGGCGCCGGTCCACCGGGCCAGCTCGCCGACGGCGACGAGCAGGCCGAAGGCGAGGGCGGTGGGGCGTTCGACCAGCCCGGTCCAGCAGGTGGAGAGGAGGGAACCGGCGGCCACCAGGGCGGCCGCCGTGTGGATCAGGAGCGTCAGCGGCGGGCGGGGGCTCACCGGCGCGCCCGGGGCCTGCCGCCGGCGCGCGGCGCGGGCGGGGCCGCGCGGTCCTCCTCGGCGGTGACCGTCGGGCGCCAGCCGTGCCGGGCGAGGGCCCGGACCAGGGCGCCGACCATGCGGGGGTCGAACTGGGCCCCCGCGCACCGCTGGAGTTCCTCCAGGGCCGCGGAGACGGGCCGCGCCCTGCTGTAGGAGCGCGTGGACGTCATCGCGTCGAACGCGTCGGCGACCGCGACCACCCGCGCCGACTCCGGGATCTGCCCGCCGGCCAGCCCGTACGGGTACCCGCTGCCGTCCAGCCGTTCGTGGTGGTGCAGCACCGCCGCCCGCGCCTCACCCAGGAAACCGATTCCGCGCACCATCTCGTGCCCGTACTCGGGATGCAGTTCGATCACCCGCCGCTCCTGCGGGGTGAGCGGGCCGTCCTTGCGCAGCAGCCGGGTGGGGACGCCGAGCTTGCCCACGTCGTGCAGGATCCCGGCGAACCGCAGCACCTCGACGCGCGCCTCGTCCATGCCGAGTTCGCGCGCGATCATCATGGACGCCTGTCCGACCCGCTCGCTGTGCCCGCGCGTATAGCCGTCCTTGATGTCGACGGCCTGCACCAGTGCCCGGATCGTCGCCTGGTGGGCGGCCCGCTCCCGGTGGTACTGGGCGAACGCCCATCCCGACACGCACATCGGCAGCAGCACCAGCAGCGCGGCCACCGGCCCGTACGGGCTGTGCCACAGCACGGCCATCATCAGCCCGGCGAGGCCGTGCACGGCGACCGGCGCGAGGGACCGTACGAACAGCCCCCGCCAGGCCCGCCGGACCGGCACCCGCTCGGCCAGCGCGAGGATCCCCCCGTCCAGCGCGGTCAGCGCCAGGCAGAACGTGAGGACCGCGGTCCCGGCGGGGAGCAGGGCGTAGGGGAAGTCGGACGCCGCGACGGCGTCCGGTCCGCCCAGCGCCCGGTGCACGCGGGCGGCGGCGCACACGGCGAGGGCCAGCTGGGCGGCCCGCCAGGTCCGGCGCAGCCACGGCGAGCGCCGGCCGACCGGCGAGAGCAGCGCGCCGGGCAGCGGCACCAGGGCGGCGGCGGCCGGCGGGAGCAGGAAGGCCCCGGCGAGGAGCACGGGGTAGAAGGTCCCGGCGAACCGCCATCGGGCGGCGGCCTGCTCGCCGGCGGCGTACAGCGCGGCCGGCAGCGCGACCGCCCACCAGGGCGTGCACGGGCCGCGCAGCGGGAGCAGACAGCACGCGGCGCCGAGGACCGCGCAGGCGACGTACACGCGTGCGCGTGCCGGCACCGCCTCCATCACGCCTCTCCCCCCGGCCGAGCCTGCTGAGGCTGAGGAGCCTAGGTCGGAGAGGGGCGGGTCCGCGGGCTGTTGGCCCGCGGATTAGCACGTTCGAGTGACGACGGCCCGCCTTCGGGCGGAGGTCAGGACTCCTGGGGCGTGACCGGGGAAGCGGTCACGTCGTGTTCGGGCACGGCCTGGCCGGAGCGGATCAGGTCGATCCGCCCCATCACCTTGGAGCGCAGGTCCGTCGGCACGTCGTCATGTCCGCAACACCGCTTGACCAGCTTCTTCACGGCCTGCTCCAGACCGTACTTCTCCAGGCACGGCGAGCACTCCTTGAAGTGCTGCTCGAACTTGTCGCAGTCCACGTCGGGCATCTCGCGGTCGAGGAACTCGTAGAGGTGGTCGAGGACCTCACCGCAGTCCGTCTCGTGCGGCTCTCCGCAGCTCATGAGCCCGAGCCTTTCGCTTCGTTCGACTCTCCGGCGCCGGCCGGGACCAGGCCTCGCTCGCGGGCGTAGTCCTCGAGCATGCCGCGCAGCTGACGGCGGCCCCGGTGGAGCCGGGACATCACCGTACCGATGGGTGTCCCCATGATGTCGGCGATCTCCTTGTACGCAAAGCCCTCGACGTCCGCGAGATAGACGGCGATGCGGAACTCCTCCGGGATCGCCTGGAGGGCTTCCTTGACGTCCGAGTCCGGCAGGTGGTCCAGCGCCTGCGACTCCGCCGAGCGCAGACCGGTCGACATGTGCGACTCGGCGCGCGCGAGCTGCCAGTCCTCGATCTCCTCGGCCGCGGAGCGCTGCGGTTCCCGCTGCTTCTTGCGGTAGGAGTTGATGAACGTGTTCGTGAGGATCCGGTACAGCCACGCCTTCAGATTCGTGCCTTCGCGGAACTGGTGGAAGGACGCGTACGCCTTGGCGTACGTCTCCTGCACCAGGTCCTCGGCGTCGGCCGGGTTGCGCGTCATGCGCAGGGCGGCCGAGTACATCTGGTCGAGGAATTCGAGCGCGTCCCGCTCGAAGCGCGCGCTGCGCTCCGAGGTCGACTCCGCGCTGATGCCCTGGCCCTCGGGCAGCTCCGCCTGGCCGTTGTCGGTCCCTGCGTCGATCCCAGTGACCGGACCCACCTCCTCAAGATTCCGGGTAGCACCGAAACCGATGCCACCAGAATCGGAGGATAGACGACTACCCGACTCCGCCGCCCCTCGAATCGGAGCGGCCTTCGCCGCGTGCAGCACCGTCCAGTCCAGGTCAGCACGGCTGCTGCCGCTCGGGCAGTAGGTCGAACCCATGCGGCGGACTCCCTCTCCGTACGACGTCGGTGCTGGTGGTCCAGCACGTCTGTCCGGTCAACAGTGGCCGTGCGCGCGGCATTCCCCGCCCCGCACAGCCCTCACACCAATGAGGCCGTCCACCGCACCACGCCGTCGGTGATGATCCCCAGGGCGTGCTCCTGTCCGGTCGCCGCCCGCTTCGGCACGGCGAAGCCGTGGTCCCCGTACGGCACCTCGATCAGCTCGTAGTCGCCCTCGGGGAACTCCTCCGGCCTGCCGAACGGGTCGTTGCCGCCCTGCACGACGAGGGCGGGCACCCCCGCGCCGAGCAGTTCGCCGGCCCGCGACTTCTCCGGCCTGCCCGGCGGGTGCAGCGGGAAGCTCAGGGCGAGGACGGCGCGCGCCCCCAGTTCGGCGGCGGTGCGGCAGGCCACGCGGGCGCCGGCGCTGCGGCCGCCCGCGACCACCGGCAGCCCGTGGCCGGCGAGCGCGGGCCACACGCCCCGCCAGCCGGCGTCGAGCGTCTTCGGCGCGGGCGCCACCTTCTTGCCGGCCACCCGCCAGGGCTGTTCCACGAGGGCGACGCTCACCCCGTGCCCCGGCAGCGCCTCGGCCAGGGCCCGCAGGTCCCGCGCCTCGACACCGCCGCCGGCGCCGTGCCCCAGGGCCAGCACCAGCCGCGCGGTGCCGGCCTCGTGCCAGGTGATGCGGGCGTCCCCCGCCTCCGTGCCAATGATCTCGGTCGTCACATCAGAAGAGTGTGCCCGCCTCGGGTCCGTCGAGCTCCTTCAGCAGCTCCGGTCCGTTGTTGCGGACGTTGCTGACGGCGGTGGAGACGGGGTAGGCGCGCATCAGTCCGGGCGGGGGCGGCTGGAGCAGCGCGCGCAGTTCGTCGGGGTCGGTGCGGGACGGGTCCAGCCAGGCGTCCCAGCGGTCCGGGGTGAGCATGAGCGGCATCCGGGGGTGGATCTCGGCGAGCGTGCGCGGTCCCTCGGCGGGGGCCACGGCGAGGGGGGTCGTCTCCGCCTCGGTCGTGATCACCGTGCAGGTCGCCCACCAGGCCTGCGGGTGGTCGTCCGGCAGTGTCCTGTCCCGCCAGAACTCGTACAGCCCGGCCATGGCGAACACCGACCCGTCGGCGGGCAGCACGAAGTACGGCTGCTTGCGCGGCCGCTTCCGCTTCCCCTCGACCTCCAGGTCCCGCTCCTGCCGGCCGGTGACCCACTCGTAGTAGCCGTCGGCCGGGACGACGCACCGGCGCGTGGCGAAGGCCCGCCGGTACGACGGCTTCTCGTGGACGGTCTCGGCACGGGCGTTGATCATGCGCGCCGCGCCTTCGGGCGTCTTCGACCAGGACGGCACCAGACCCCACTTCAGCCTGCGCAGCTGGCGGACGGGGCGCGGGTCGTCGGTGTCCTTCAGGGGGCGGTCGAGGACGACGTGGACCTCCTTGGTCGGGGCCACGTTGTAGTCCGGCGCGAGAGCCTCCGCCGGCTCCCTCCCCCAAGCTCTCGGCTCCGCTCGAGCAGGGGGGACCCCCATCTCGATCTCAAAGACTCCTGCGAGATCCTCGGCTCCACGACTCGCTGCATACCGTCCGCACATGCGTGCCACACTGCCAGATTCCGCACCGGGAGAGGGAGCCACCGAGCCACCATGGACAGCGCCGCCAGCACCGCACCCGCCTCGCTCGCGTCCCTGTGGGACGAGGTCTTCGGCGTTCAGCCGGACCCCGACCTGTGGGTGGTGATCGCGACCCTCGTCGCCGCGCTCGCGGTGACCGTCCCGCCGGGCCTGTGGCGGGTGTCGCGCAACGCGATCACCATCGCCCACGAGGGCGGGCACGGGCTGGTCGCGCTGCTCACCGGCCGCACCCTGACCGGCATACGTCTGCACTCGGACACCAGCGGCCTGACCGTCAGCCGCGGCAAGCCGGACGGCCTCGGCATGATCCTCACGGCGGCGGCCGGCTACACCGCTCCCCCGCTGCTGGGCCTGGGCGGCGCCGCGCTGCTGGCCGCCGGCCGCATCACGCTGCTGCTGTGGCTGGCGACGGCGCTGCTGCTGGCGATGCTGGTGATGATCCGCAACGCCTACGGCGTGCTGACGGTGGTGCTGACCGGGGGCACGTTCCTGCTGGTGTCGTGGCTGGCGGGGGCGCAGGTGCAGGCGGCGTTCGCGTACGCGGTGGTGTGGTTCCTGCTGGCGGGCGGCGTGCGCCCGGCGTTCGAGCTGCAGGCCAAGCGCAGGCGGTCGGGCGCCGGGGACTCGGACGCGGACCAGCTGTCCCGGCTGACGAACGTGCCGGCGGGCCTGTGGCTGTTCCTGTTCCACGCGGTGTCCCTGTGCTCGCTGATCGGGGGCGGGCGCTGGCTGCTGGAGGTCTGAGCGCGCCCGCGCGACGGCGCTTCCCGGGGCTGCGCTACGGCGCCCCGCGAGCCTGCGTGACGGCGCTACCCGGGGCTACGCGACGGCGCCCCGGGTGCCTGTGTGACGGCTCTTCGCAGTCCCGCACGACCGCGTCCCGCTGGTCCCGTACGACCGCGCCCCGCAGGCCCGTGTGACGGCGGGTGTCCGGGTGCGGGGCCGGGCCGCTGTGCGGCTCCGCCGCGCGGGCCCGACCAGCCACAACGGCGCCGCACCAGAACCACGGGCGCCTTATAGAGTGGGCCCATGGCCCAGAACCCCGCACACACCGCCCTCTGGCCCGCCCCGCACGCGAGCGGGGCCGTCGACGCGACGGTCCACGTGCCCGGGTCCAAGTCGGTCACCAACCGCGCCCTGGTGCTCGCCGCGCTCGCCTCCGAGCCCGGCTGGCTGCGGCGCCCGCTGCGCTCCCGTGACACGCTGCTGATGGCGGGCGGACTGCGCGCCATGGGCGTGGAGATCGAGGAGGGGGTCGGCCCCGACGGCTCCGGGGAGGCCTGGCGCGTGCTCCCGACGGGCCTGCGCGGCCCGGCCGCGGTGGACGTCGGCAACGCCGGCACGGTGATGCGCTTCCTGCCGCCGGTCGCCGCGCTGGCCGACGGCCCCGTCCGCTTCGACGGCGACCCGAGGGCGTACGAGCGTCCCCTGAACGGCGTCATCGACGCGCTGCGTGTCCTCGGCGCCCGGATCGACGACGACGGCCGCGGCGCGCTGCCGCTGACGGTGCACGGCGGCGGCGCCCTGGACGGCGGCACGGTGGAGGTCGACGCCTCCTCCTCGTCCCAGTTCGTCAGCGCCCTGCTGCTGTCCGGTCCGCGCTTCAACCAGGGCGTCGAGGTCCGTCACGTCGGCGCCTCGCTCCCCTCCCTGCCGCACATCCGGATGACCGTCGACATGCTGCGCGCGGTCGGCGCCCAGGTGGACACCCCGGAGTCGGGCGGCGAGCCGAACGTCTGGCGGGTGACGCCGGGCGCCCTGCTCGGGCGGGACCTGACGATCGAGCCGGACCTGTCGAACGCGCAGCCGTTCCTGGCGGCGGCCCTGGTCACCGGCGGCAAGGTCGTCGTGCCCGACTGGCCGGAGCGCACCACCCAGCCCGGCGACAGGCTGCGCGAGATCTTCACCGAAATGGGTGGTTCCTGTGAACTCACCGATTACGGGCTGGTGTTCACCGGTTCGGGTGCTGTTCACGGCATCGACGTGGACCTGAGCGAGGTCGGCGAGCTGACCCCGGGCATCGCGGCGGTCGCCGCGCTCGCCGACTCCCCGTCGACCCTGCGCGGGGTGGCCCACCTGCGCCTGCACGAGACGGACCGGCTGGCCGCGCTGACCAAGGAGATCAACGAACTCGGCGGCGACGTGACCGAGACCGCCGACGGCCTGCACATCCGCCCGCGCCGCCTGCACGGCGGGATCTTCCACACCTACGAGGACCACCGCATGGCGACGGCCGGCGCGGTCATCGGCCTGGCGGTCGAGGGCGTGCAGGTCGAGGACGTGGCGACGACGGCGAAGACCCTGCCGGAGTTCCCCGAACTGTGGACCGGGATGCTGGGCGGCGTGGAGAGCCGGGGATAACGGCATGCGCCGCTACGGCAAGCACACCGACGAGGACGACATCCGCAGCCGCCCGAACCGCAAGGGCAACCGGCCGCGCACGAACATCCGCCCCAAGCACGAGGACGCGGCCGAGGGCATGGTCCTCACCGTCGACCGCGGCCGGCTGACCTGCCTGGTGGACGGCCGGACCGTACTGGCGATGAAGGCGCGCGAGCTGGGCCGCAAGGCGGCGGTGGTCGGTGACCGGGTGGCCATCGTCGGTGACCTGTCGGGCCAGAAGGACACCCTCGCGCGCATCGTCCGCATCGAGGGGCGCACGTCGCTGCTGCGCCGCACGGCCGACGACGACGATCCCTACGAGCGCGTGGTCGTGGCCAACGCCGACCAACTGGCGATCGTCACCGCCCTGGCCGACCCCGAGCCCCGCCCGCGCCTGATCGACCGGTGCCTGGTCGCGGCGTACGACGGCGGACTCGACCCGCTGCTGGTGCTGACCAAGTCGGACCTCGCCCCGCCGGACAAGCTCCTGGAGCTGTACGGCGACCTCGACATCCCCTACGTCGTCACCAGCCGCGAGGAGCTGGAGAGCGGCGCCGCGGCGGACCGGGTGCGCGAGCAGCTCGCCGGCAAGATCACCGCGTTCGTCGGCCATTCCGGCGTCGGCAAGACGACGCTGGTCAACGCGCTGGTCCCGGAGGACCGGCGGCGGCTGACGGGGCGCGTCAACGCGGTCACGGGCCGCGGCCGGCACACCACGACCTCGGCGCTCGCCCTGCCGCTCGCCGGGGCGGACGGCTGGGTGGTCGACACCCCGGGCGTGCGGTCCTTCGGCCTGGCCCACATCGACCCGTCCCGGGTCATCCACGCCTTCCCCGACCTCGAACCCGGCACGGAGAACTGCCCGCGCGCCTGCAGTCACGACGAGCCGGACTGCGCGCTGGACCAGTGGGTCGCCGAGGGCCACGCGGATCCGGCCCGCCTGTACTCCCTGCGCCGGTTGCTGGCCACCCGGGAGCGCACCGAAGGCGACTGACCACCGCGTTGTTTGGGTGGACACGAGTCCGGCAAGTGCATAATCGCCGAACCGGACCAACGGGAGGACAGCACATGGCGTGGCTGCTGGTCATCGTGGCCGGGATGCTCGAGACCGGCTTCGCGGTGTGCCTCAAGCTGTCCCACGGCTTCACCCGGCTGTGGCCCACGATCGCCTTCTGCGTCTTCGCGCTCGGCAGCTTCGGCCTGCTCACCCTCTCGCTGCGGAAGCTGGACGTCGGACCCGCCTACGCCGTGTGGACCGGTATCGGCGCGGCGGGCACCGCGATCTACGGAATGGTCTTCCTCGGCGACCTGGTGTCCACCCTGAAGATTGTCTCGATCAGCTTGGTCATCATCGGCGTCATCGGCCTGCAGCTGTCCGGCTCGGCGCACTGAGGCACCGGGCCGTCACGCCGTCACGCCGTCAACTGGCTCCGCATCGTGGTCCGTACGAGGTCCGCGACGCCGCCCTCCCCCGGCGGGGCCGTCACGCAGGACAGGGCGACGCGTATCACCAGCTCGCAGGAGCGGGCGAGGCCGGCGGTGTCCGGCTGGGGCGCTCCGGGACCGGACAGGACCGCGACGGCCCGGTCGCGGACCGTCGCCACGAGGTCGCCGGGCGAGGGCAGCGGGCCGTCCGCCCGGCGCTGCGCCGGCACGGCCGAGGTCGAGGGCACCGCCGACAGCGTCGGAGAGGGCAGCCACGGGCTCCAGCAGCCGGTGAGCACGGCCCGCACGAGCGCGTTCCCGCGGGCCTCCGACGCCGTCCACTCGGCGACGGCGACCAGCCTGTCGCGGGCGTCGGAGTGCGCGGTCAGCGCCCGCTCGACCCCGGCGAGAAAGCCGTCCGCCTCACGTCTCACGAGCGCGCGGGCCAGCCCCTCCTTGCTGCCGAACTCGTTGTACAGCGTCTGCCGGGACACTCCGGCCGCCGCGGCCACGTCCACCATCCGCACGGTGGACCACGGTCGGCGCGCCAGCGCCGAGTACGCGGCGTCCAGTAGGGATTCCCGCGCTGCAGGCATCATCGCCTCCCTGGGGCGAGCGGCTCTGCGCCCAGATTTGACGCGCCGGGAGGCACTGTCAAGGGTGCGCGGAGGCACCTGGAGGCACTCTTCGGACACCAGGTGCCGCCCCGCCCACGGCAGGGCCCGGTGGCCCCTTCCCGACCTCGCCGGATAGCGTTCGTTCCATGCCGGACTACCTTGACGACCTGCGCTTCGCCCACGTCCTCGCGGACGCCGCCGACGCGGCCACCATGGACCGCTTCAAGGCACTCGACCTCAAGGTCGAGACCAAGCCGGACATGACCCCGGTGAGCGAGGCCGACAAGGCCGCGGAGGAGCTGATCCGCGGCCAGCTGCAGCGCGCCCGTCCCCGGGACGCGATCCTCGGCGAGGAGTACGGCGTCGAGGGCACGGGGCCCCGCCGCTGGGTGGTCGACCCGATCGACGGCACCAAGAACTACGTGCGCGGGGTGCCGGTGTGGGCCACCCTGATCTCCCTGATGGAGGCCGGCGAGACCGGCTTCGAACCCGTCGTCGGCGTCGTCTCCGCCCCCGCCCTGGGCCGCCGCTGGTGGGCGGCGAAGGGGCACGGCGCGTTCAGCGGGCGCAGCCTGTCCTCGGCGACCCGGCTGCACGTCTCGCGCGTGTCGCGGCTGGCGGACGCCTCGTTCGCGTACTCCTCGCTGTCCGGCTGGGAGGACCAGGGGCGCCTGGACGGCTTCCTCGACCTCACCCGCGAGGTGTGGCGCACGCGCGCGTACGGCGACTTCTGGCCGTACATGATGGTCGCCGAGGGGTCGGTGGACATCTGCGCGGAGCCCGAGCTGTCCCTGTGGGACATGGCCGCCAACGCGATCGTCGTCACCGAGGCCGGCGGCACCTTCACCGGCCTGGACGGCCGCCCGGGCCCGCACAGCGGCAACGCGGCCGCCTCCAACGGCCTGCTCCACGACGAACTGCTGGGCTACCTCAACCAGCGCTACTGACGCCGGGTACGGCCGCCGGGACCCGGATGCCGCCGGGTACGGCCGGGGCCCCGGTCCCGGCGGCGCGGCCGGGACCCCGCACGCCGTCGGGGCGGGCGCGCGTCCTAGGGTGCGGGCATGAGCTCGCGGACGTACCTCTCCGAACTGTTCTCGCTGGACGACCGGGTCGCCGTGGTGACCGGCGGCAGTTCCGGCATAGGCCGGGCCATCACCGGGGCCCTGGCGCGGGCGGGGGCGAGCGTGGTGGTCGTGGCCCGCAGGGAGCCGGAACTGGCGGCGACGGTCGAGGAGTTGACGGCCGATGGCTGCCGGGCGGCCTGGGTGAGCGCCGACCTGAGCAGCCGTGAGGGTGTGCGCGCGGCGGCCGAGGAGGCGGCCGGGGTGTTCGGGGAGCCGGACATCCTGGTCAACTCCGCCGGGGTCAACCTGCGGCCTCCGCTGGGCGAGTTGGGCGACGACGTGTGGGACACCACGATGGCCGTGAACCTGGAGGCGCCGCACCTGCTGGGCCGGCGGTTCGGGCCGGGCATGGCCGAGCGGGGCTTCGGCCGGATCATCCACATCTCCTCCCAGCAGGCGCACCGGGCGTTCGTGCAGAGCGGCGCCTACGGGGTGTCCAAGGGGGCGCTGGAGTCGCTGGCCCGCTCCCAGGCCGAGGCATGGTCGCCGTACGGGGTCACCTGCAACACGCTGGTGCCGGGGTTCGTCATGACGCCGCTGAACGCCCGGCTGTCGTCGGACCCGGAGAAGGTGGCGGCGCTGGCCGCGCGGACCATGGTGGGGCGCAACGGCCTGGCCGAGGACTTCGCGGGCGCGGCGGTCTTCCTGGCGAGCCGTGCCTCCGCGTACGTCACCGGTCAGTCGATCTTCGTCGACGGCGGCTTCTCCGTCCACTGACCGCCCGTCGGCCGTCCATCACCCGTTCGGGGATGACTGCCCCGCGCCCTCTTGTTGACCCGCCCTTTGCCTGTCACCCTGAAAGTCCCCCCGCTTGTGCATTTGTGAATCCATGAACAAACTGCGGGGCACCCTCAGGAGGTGGCTCATTCCATGCTCGTCCGTGACGCCATGAGCACAGTCGTCCTCACCATCGGCCCCGCGCACACCCTGCGCCAGGCCGCGGCCCTCATGTCCGCCCGCCGCGTCGGCGCGGCCGTGGTACTCGACCCCGACGCCGGCGGTATCGGCATCCTCACCGAACGCGACATCCTCAACTCCGTCGGCCTCGGCGAGGACCCCGACACGGAGCGCGCCCACGACCACACCACCACCGACGTGGTGTTCGCCGCCCCGTCCTGGACCCTGGAGGAGGCGGCCCGCGCCATGTCCCACGGCGGCTTCCGGCACCTCATCGTCTGCGACCGGGGCGAGCCCGTCGGCATCGTCTCGGTCCGCGACATCATCCGCTGCTGGGCTCCGGTGCGGCAGGAGGTGCCGGCCTGACACGACGACCAGCGCCCCGGCGCTCATCGAGGCTGCACGGCGCTCCGTGAGGTTCCGCGGCGCTCCAGCACTTCATGACACTCCAGTACTTCATGACGCTCCATGACGGACGGGCCGGTCTCCTTCGCAGGGAGGTCCGGCCCGTCCGCCACGGCAGGCGGTCCGGCGTCGTCAGCCGCGCAGGGCCTGGACCGCGGCCTCCAGCCGCTTGCCGAAGTCCTCGTCCGCCCGGCGGAAGTTGCCGATCGCACGCTCGGCGATGTCGTCGCGCGAGACCTTGGCGAGGGAGCCCGCCAGGTTGCCGATCAGCCGTTCCTTCTCGTCCTCGGACATCAGGCGGTAGAGGTTGCCCGCCTGCACGAAGTCGTCGTCCTCGGCGTGCACCGGGGCCTCGTGGTCGCCGGTCACGCCGCCGACCGGGATCGGCTGCCACAGCGGCCGGTCCGTCTGGAACGGGCCGCCGAAGCTGTTCGGCTCGTAGTTCTTCGCGCCCTTGTGGCGGCCGTCGTACAGGTAGCCGTCACGGGAGTGGGTGCGCGCCTCGGTGGCGTGCGGGCGGTTCACCGGCAGGTGGTCGGCGTTGACGCCGACGCGGTAGCGGTGGGCGTCGCCGTACGCGAAGAGGCGGCCCTGGAGCATCTTGTCCGGCGACGGGCCGATGCCCGGCACGAAGTGCGCGGGGCTGAAGATGCTCTGCTCGACCTCGGCGAAGATGTTCTCCGGGTTGCGGTCGAGCTCCAGCTTGCCGATCTGGACGACCGGATAGTCGGCGTGCGGCCAGACCTTGGTCAGGTCGAACGGGTTGAAGCGGTAGGCCGCCGCGTCGGCCGCCGGCATGATCTGCACGCCCACGGTCCACGTCGGGTACTCGCCCCGCTCGATGGTCTCGCGCAGGTCGCGCTGGTGGGAGTCGGGGTCCTTGCCCGCGAGGACCTCGGCCTCCTCGGCGGTGAGGTTCTTGATGCCCTGGTCGGTCTTGAAGTGGTACTTGACCCAGAAGACCTCGCCGGCCTCGTTGTTCCACTGGAAGGTGTGCGAGCCGAAGCCGTCCATGTGACGGTAGGACGCCGGGATGCCCCGGTCGCCGAACAGCCAGGTCACCTGGTGGGTCGACTCCGGGGACAGTCCCCAGAAGTCCCAGACGTTGTCGGCCTCCTGGCTGCCGGTGTACGGGTCACGCTTCTGGGTGTGGATGAAGTCCGGGAACTTGACGGCGTCCTTGATGAAGAACACCGGGGTGTTGTTGCCGACGAGGTCGTAGTTGCCCTCCTCGGTGTAGAACTTCACCGCGAACCCGCGCGGGTCGCGGACGGCGTCGGCCGCGCCGAGGTTGCCGGCCACGGTCGAGAAGCGCAGGAAGACCTCGGTCCGCTTGCCGACCTCGGAGAGGAAGGCGGCGCGGGTGTACGGCGTGACGTCGGCGGTCACCGTGAAAGTGCCGTAGGCCCCCGCGCCGCGGGCGTGCACCACGCGCTCCGGGATGCGCTCGCGGTTGAAGTGGGCCAGCTTCTCCAGCAGCAGCTGGTCCTGGACGAGCACGGGGCCGCCGGCGCCCGCAGTCTCGCTGTTCTGGTTGTCGGCCACCGGTGCACCGGCCTCCGTAGTGAGCGGTCCCTGCGTCACTTGCGCCTCCTGCATGACTTCCTGCTGTTTCTGTCCCTCGGCCAAAGCCAGGCTCGATCCTACATTGGACTAAATCCAAGTCAAGCGCAGCTCCAAAGTCACATCTATTCAGGATCTGGGCATCTTGCTGTTAAACTGGCCCGCATGAGTGACCTTTTGGAACGGCTGCGCGGACGCGGATGGCGCATGACCGCACAGCGGCGGGTCGTGGCCGAGGTTCTCGACGGCGAGCACGTCCACCTGACAGCGGACGAGGTCCACGCCCGGGCCGTCGCCAAGCTGCCCGAGATCTCCCGGGCGACCGTCTACAACACGCTGGGCGAGCTGGTCTCCCTCGGCGAGGTGCTCGAGGTCGCCACCGACAAACGCGCCAAGCGCTACGACCCCAACGCGCACCGGCCGCACCAGCACCTGGTCTGCGCCGGCTGCGGCGCGATCCGGGACGTCCACCCGAGCGGCAACCCGCTCGCCGACCTGCCCGACTCGGAGCGCTTCGGCTTCACGGTCTCGGACGTCGAGGTGACCTACCGCGGCCTGTGCCCGAGCTGCGCGGCGGCATAAGCCCTTCCGAAGCCCCGGCCCCTGGATCCGCCCACGGACGCCGGGGCTTTTCGCTGCCCAGGAGCGGCGGCCGCATCCCTCTACATCCTGCGAACGCACCGAGGGCCGGAATCCAAGATCTGGATTCCGGCCCTCGGCCTTCAGTAGCGGGGACAGGATTTGAACCTGCGACCTCTGGGTTATGAGCCCAGCGAGCTACCGAGCTGCTCCACCCCGCGGCGATGAATGAAACACTACGTCAAGGACGTGCACAGAGGCAAATCGCTTTCGGGGCAGGCCAGGGGCGGCCCTTCCGGCGGGCCGGGCGCGCTCCGTGACGGCCCGCGCGGCCGCTACGCCGACAGCTCCTCACGCAGCGCGTCCCGCAGCCGGGCCGCCCGCTCGGCGACCTCACCGGGTCCCAGGGACACCGCGCGATCGGCCCACCGCTGCCCCTCCGCCAGCTCACCCCGACGCGCGTAGACGAGGGCCAGCCGCAGCGCGGCCCGGCCGTGCCCGGCGTCGGCGGCCCGCGTCCACCAGACCGCCGCCTCCGGCTCACTGCCCTCCCGGGCCAGCAGCAGACCCAGATTGAAGGCGCCGTTGCGGGACCCGGCCTCGGCCGCCTCCCGGTACCACCGGGCCGCCTGCACGACGTCCCCGCGGGCCGCGGCCAGCATCCCCACCCGCACCTGCGCCCGCCGGTGCCCCTGGGTGGCGGCGCGCTCGTACCACTCCTCGCACTCGGTCTTGACGTGCACCGGCT
Source organism: Streptomyces sp. NPDC020490 (assembly GCF_044335305.1). Taxonomy (NCBI): domain Bacteria; kingdom Bacillati; phylum Actinomycetota; class Actinomycetes; order Kitasatosporales; family Streptomycetaceae; genus Streptomyces; species Streptomyces sp. NPDC020490. The sequence goes on from NZ_JBIRUY010000045.1 coordinate 44,681, forward strand.
CCCCGAGCTCGTGCGCGTGCGCCGGCGGCCGGCGCGCGTCCAGCACGGTCGCCAGCCGGTAGGCGCCCTCCGCGCTGCCGCCCCCGGCCGCGCATCTGAGGTACCGCTCCGCGGCGAGGTCGTCCCTCTCCCGCAGCCGCGCGATCCCGACCTGCAGCGCCGCCTCCGTGTGCCCGGCGGCCGCGGCGCGCTCGTACCAGCGCAGCGCGGCCTCGCCCTCACCCCGGCCCGCGTACAGGATTCCCAGGTTGAACGCGGCGTCGACGCTCCCGGCCTCCGCGGCCTTGGAGAACCACGGCTCGGCGCCGGTCGCGTCACCGCCCTGCAGCAGCAGGATCGCCAGCGCGTTCGCCGCCTCCCGGTGCCCCGCGTAGGCCGCACGCCGGTACCACTGCTCGGCCTGCGCGGTCCGACCCTGCTCGGCGCACAGCAGCCCGAGGTTGTAGGCGCCGTTGTCGTCCCCGGCGTCCATCGCCGCCCGGTACCACCGCTCGGCGGTCTGGGTCTCGCCGCGCTCCGCGTGCAGCGCACCCAGCGCGTTGGCCGCGTTGCCGTCCCCCTCCTGGGCGGCGCGCAGCCACCACACGGCCGCGCTCTCGGTGTCCCCGGCGTCGCGCAGCAGGAACCCCAGGGCGCAGGCGGCCCGCACCTCGCCGTCCTTGGCCGAGGTCAGGTACCAGCGCCCGGCCTCCTTCAGCTCGCCCCGCTTCTCCAGGATCGCCCCGAGGTGCAGCGCGGCCCGCCGGTGCCCGCGCGCGGCGGACTGCCGGTAGAACTGCTCGGCCTGCGCCATCAGCGCGGCACCGTCGCCGCTCCCGGTCTCCTCCGCGAGCGCGGCCTTCCGGTCGAGCGCGCGGGCCAGCCGGTACGCCGCCTCGCGGTGCCCGCGCTCGGCCGCGGCCCGCATCCACCGTTCGGCGGCGGAGTCCTGACGGTGTTCCAGCAGGTCGGCGAGCGCGTAGGCGCCGAGCACGTGCCCCTGCTCGGCGGACTGCCGCAGCCAGTACTCGGCGGCCGGCTCCTCGCCGCGCTCGCGGTGGTGGCGCCCCAGCGCGTGGGCGGCCGCGGCCGACCCGGCGACGGCGGCGATGCGCCACCAGCCGGCCGCCTCCTCGGGGTATCCGCGCTGGTGGAGAAGGACTCCCAGGTTGTTGGCGGCGGCGCGGTCGCCGGCGGCGGTGGCGGCACGCAGGTGGGGCTCGGCGCCGTCGAGATCGCCGCGGCGCAGCAGCATGGCCCCGAGGACGCTCATCGCCTCGACGTCGCCGGCCTCGGCCGCGAGCCTCTGCCGCACTTCCTCGGCGGCCTCCTCGGCTGCCTCACCGGCCTCCCCACCGTCGGAAGGCTGCACAAATCGCCCTGACTCGAACAGAGTTGCCTTCTCCCCCATAACGTCCATCGTCGCACCACCTGCTACCTGGGTACACCTGGTATACCGCAGCCAGTGAGGTCACTTCAGCGTTTTGTCGACATGCCCACAGAGAGACAAGTCAAACACAGATCGCCCAACTCCCCACGGCGGCACGGCCTTCATCTGCCCCCGGCACACCTGTTCGCACACGACGAAGGCCCGGATCCTTTTCAGGATCCGGGCCTTCGTCTTCAGTAGCGGGGACAGGATTTGAACCTGCGACCTCTGGGTTATGAGCCCAGCGAGCTACCGAGCTGCTCCACCCCGCGCCGTTGTGTTGCAACCGTACCACGGCGCGGGAGGGGCGTTCGATCAGCCGCCGCTCGGACTGCTGCTCGGACTGCTGCTCGGACTGCTGCTCGGACTGCCACCGGGGCTGCCGCTGGGGCTGGGTGTGGCGCTGCTCTTGGAGCCGCCGCTGGTCTTGTCGGCCTTGGCCTGTGCCGCCTCGGCCCGCCGCAGAGCGTCCTCGAGGTCCTTCTGCGCCTGGCCGTACGCCTTCCAGTCGCCCTTCTTCAGGGCCGCCTGGCCGGCGTCGAAGGCCTTCTGGGCGTCGCTCAGCGCCTCCTGGACCGTCGGGTTGCCGGACTTCGGCGGCTTGGTCGTGGACTCGTCCGGCGGCGTGGTGGTCGAACCGTCCGCCCCGAAGACCTTGTCGAGGGCCTGGTCGAGGGTGTCCTCGAAGGCGGTGTTACCTCCGTAGGTGACCAACACCTTCCGCAGCAGCGGGTACTTGAGCCCACCGCCGCGCACGTAGACCGGCTCCACGTACAGCAGTCCTCCGTCGAGCGGCACCGTCAGCAGGTTGCCGTACTCGACCTCGGAGTCGCCTCGGCTGAGCAGGCTGATGGTCTCGGCGATGTTCTGCTCGGAGTTGAACTGGCTCTGTACCTGTTTGGGCCCGTTGACCGTCGTGTTGGTCGGCAGTTTCAGGATTCTGATCTTGCCGTAGTCGGGCGTGCCCGCCTCGGCGTCGACCGCCATGAACCCGCTGAGATTGTCCCGCCCGTTGGGCGTGAACGTCGTCGTCAGCGAGAACGCCTGGGAGGACTGGTCGGGCATCTTCATGCTGAGGTAGTACGGCGGCACCGCGTCGCCCGACTTGTTGGTCGGGTCGTCCGGCACCTGCCACACCTCGGAGCCGCTCAGGAAGGTCTGCGCGTCCTTGACGTGGTAGCGGGTCAGCAGCTCGCGCTGGACCTTGAACAGGTCCTGCGGGTACCGCAGATGGGCCAGCAGGTCGGCGGAGATGTCCTGCTTGGACTTCACCGTGCCCGGGAAGGCCTTCATCCACGTCTTCAGGACGGGGTCCTGGGTGTCCCACTGGTAGAGCTTGACCTCGCCGCTGTAGGCGTCGACGGTCGCCTTCACCGAGTTGCGGATGTAGTTGACCTGGTTCTGCTGGGCCACCACCGCGCGGGAGTTGTTCGTCGCGGTCAGCGAGTCGGCCGTCGTGTCGCCCAGCGTCGTGCGCGAGGCGTAGGGGTAGCCGTTCGTCGTCGTGTAGGCGTCGACGATCCACTGGATGCGGCCGTCCACCACCGCCGGGTAGGCGTCGCCGTCGATGGTCAGCCACGGGGCGACCGCCTCGACGCGCTCCTTGGGCGTGCGGTTGTACAGGATCCGCGAGCCCTCGCCGATCGCCCCGGAGTACAGGATCTGCGGCTCGCTGAACGCCACCGCGTACGCGGCCCGGTTGACCGGGTTGGCGAGGTTGACGCCGCTCTTGCCGGTGTAGCTGATCGTCTTCTCACCGCTGTCGTCGGAGTAGTCGATCTCCTTCTGGGGACCGCCGACGATCGAGTACGTGGTGGTCTTCTCGCCGTAGTAGACGCGCTGCTGGTACGTGCCGAGGTCGCCCTTGGACGGCAGGTCCGACTCGGTGAAGACGGGCCGGCCCTCGTCGTCCGCCTCGGTGCCCTTGGCGGCGACCACGCCGTAGCCGTGGGTGTAACGGAAGTGGTCGTTGATCCAGTTGTTCTTCGGGATGCCGTTCAGGTTCAGCTCGCGCAGACCGAGGACGGTGTCCTGGTCCTTGCCGTCCTTGCTGTAGCGGTCGACGTCCAGGTTGGTCGGGAACGCGTAGTAGTTCCTGATCTGCTGGAGCTGCTGGAAGGTCGGCGAGACGATGTTCGGGTCCATGATCCGGATGCTCGCCGTGGAGTCCACGTCGTCGCGCAGCTTGGTCTTGTTCGTGGTGGTGCTCGTCCCCGAGTACTCGGTGACCTTCGCGTCGTCGATGTCGTACGCGTCGCGGGTCGCCTTGAGGTTCTTCTGGACGTACGGCGCTTCCTTGGCCTGCTCGTTTGGCTGGACCTGGAACTTCTGCACGATCGCCGGGTACAGGCCGCCGATGAGGATCGCCGACAGGACCATCAGGCCGAAGCCGATCACCGGCAGCTGCCAGGTGCGCCGCCACAGCGTCGCGAAGAACAGCACGGCGCAGATGACGGCGATGCAGAACAGGATCGTTTTGGCCGGCAGGTAGGCGTTGGCGTCGACGTACCGCAGGCCCGTCCAGTTGTCGGTGGCCTTGAAGTCGCTGGACTTCACCGCCAGGCCGTAGCGGTCGAGCCAGTAGGCGACCGCCTTCAGCGCGACGAAGATGCCGAGCAGCACCGACAGGTGGCCGGTCGCCGCGGAGGTGGCACGCGCGCCCGGGGAGGTGATCCGCAGGCCGCCGTACAGGTAGTGGGTGAGCGCGGCGGCGATCACGGACAGGATCGCGGCGGCGAAGCCGAAACCGAGCAGGAAGCGGTACCAGGGCAGGTCGAAGGCGTAGAAGGACACGTCGAGGTGGAACTGCGGGTCCTTCTGGTGGAAGGGCACGCCGTTGACCCACATCAGCCAGGTCCGCCACTGGCTGGAGGCGGAGGCGCCCGCGATCAGGCCGACCAGGGCGGTGATCCCGAGCAGCAGCCACTTCTTGTACGGCGCGATGCCCATCCGGTAGCGGTCGAGGTTCTGCTGCTCCATCGACATGGCGCTCAGCGGCGGGCGCAGGCGGTGGGCGAGCCAGATGTTCACGCCGACCGCCACCGCCATCAGCAGGCCGAAGACGAAGAACAGGCCGATCTTGGTCGACAGGGTGGTCGTGAAGACCGACGAGTATTTCACCGACCGGTACCACAGCCAGTCCGTCCAGAAGCCCGCGAACATGGTGAACGCCATGCCGAGAACGGCAAGCACGCCCAATGTCATGAGCAGGGTCCGGACGCGCCGGGACGGGCGGCCCACTCTCATCCGCGGCCCCGTCGGGCCTCCGCCGCGGTCCGGCATCTGGAAAGCCAAGGTGCGCACCTCGAAGTCGCTGTCGTCAATTCAGGCCCGCGTGTTCGTGGACCGTGCGGGGCCCCCGTGCTCCGGGGGCCCACACCTATGCAACTTACTCACCGTTTACTCGGTTCCCGATTCCGCCCGGGAACGAGGCAGGATTGTGACCATGTCCAACACACCCATGGCGGCGAGCCCGCTGACCCGGGCCGTGCTCGAGATCGACGAGTACGCCTCCGGCCTCGGCTGGGACCAGCCCGCCCGCCTCTTCGCCCTCGTAGACACCGCTCGGCTGCGGGCTGAGGAACCTGCCCTCGCGGCCCAGCTCGGCCTGGAGGACGAACCCGAGACCACCGGTCTCACCCCGATCGAGCAGGACGAGATCCCCGCGGGCCGGCCGCTGGACGAGTTCCTCGGCACGATCGCCTGGCCGGACGCGGTGGCCGGCTGCGCGCTCACCGTGGAGCGCCTGATGCTGCCGCCGTCGGCGGAGGCGTCCGTCCCCCAGGACCTGGACGAGAAGAGGCTCGCCCGGTGGGTGGCCGAGCACCCGGAGCGCCAGGAGGTCCGCATGACGGTCGCGGTGCTGCGCGACGGCGCCCGCGAGTCGGCCCTGCGGCTGCGCGAGAAGGACTCCCCCACGGAGGTCCTCACGGGCTCCGACCTGGTGCCGGGGCTCGCGCAGGCACTGGCCGCCACGTTCGAGGACTGACCGCGTCCGGCACGGTCTCGGGGTACGGGGCCGGGGGCGGGTCGCTCCCGGCCCCGGCCCCGTACCGCGCGTGTGCGCCGGCTCCGGCGTGTCAGCTGTCGGCGTCTGCCGGCCGTCAGCCCTTGGCCGTGCACTTCGGCAGGTCGGAGGTCCTGCCGGTGCGGATGTCCTTCAGCGCGGCGAGGGCGTCGCCGATGGTGTTCACCTTGACCAGCGTGAGCCCGCCAGGGGTGTCCTTCGCGGCGGCCGAGCAGTTGTCGGCCGGGGTGAGGAAGTACCGGGCGCCCTTGTCGCGCGCGCCCACCGTCTTCATCTCGATCCCGCCGATGGGGCCCACCTTGCCGGTGTCGTCGATGGTGCCGGTGCCGGCCACGAACGCGCCGCCGGTGAGGCTGCCCGGAGTGAGCTTGTCGTAGATGCCGAGCGCGAACATCAGGCCGGCGCTCGGCCCGCCGACGTCCGCGAGCTTGATGTCGATGGTGAACGGGAACGTGTGGTCGGTGCCCGCGGAGATCCCGACGATGGCGCGCTTCTCCCCGCCGTCGTCGGAGGCCGCGGTCGTGATGGTCACGTTCTTCGTCCGGGTCGCCGTCCTGTGCTGCTTCTCGGCGGCGGCCTGCTCCTTGGCGGGCACGATCGTGAAGGCGACGTTCTGGCCGGGCTTGTGCTTGGTCACCAGCTTCGCCACGTCGGCGGGCGCCTTGACGGCGGTGCCGTCGACGGCCTTGATGACGTCACCGGCGTGCAGCCTGCCCTCGGCCGGGGAGTCCTTGACCACGGTCGAGACGATCACCCAGGACGCCACCGGGACGCCGAGTTCCTTCAGGGCGGCGACCTTGGCGCTCTCCTGCGACTGGCTGAACTCCTCGGCGTTCTCCTGGTTGGACTGCTCCTCGGTCTTGCCGTCCGGGTAGAGCGTGTCGTGCGGCACGACCTTGTTGTCGTGCGCGAGCCAGCCGTACACGGCCTCGACGAGGTTCATCTTGTAGTCGGCGCTGGTGACGCGCACGGTGGTCATGTTCAGGTGGCCGCTGGTCGCGTACGTCTTGCGACCGGAAATCTGCAGCACCGGCTCGCCGCCGTGCTCCCCGAGCGTGTTCACCGTCGGTCCCGGCGACATCTCCGAGTACGGCACGGGGATGAACACTCCCGCGCACAGGAGCGCGATCAGCATCAGGGTGGAGGCGAGCATCGTCGCGGTGCGGCGTGGCATGCCACGACAGTACGGGACGCCTGTGTCAGCGCACCGTCAGCCCCACCCCTGTCATGTACCGGAGTGTCATGTACCCGAGTGGGACTTCTCCATGGCCTCGCGGAACCGGGCGTACCCGTCCAGCTCGGGACCGTCGCTGCGCACCTTTCTGGTCCGGTTGGCCCAACTGCCCCACAGACCGGCGGCGATCGCAGCCACCAGAGGAATCAACAACCAGACGAGCACGCCCATGCCGACCTCCCGACCCCGCTGAGCGACCGCAAGAACTGACTGATCAGCAGATTAACCATGCGCACTGACAACGCTCACGGCGGGGGTGGGGTCACGCAACCCGAGTCGTACAAAAGGATTCACGACACGCCGCCCATGACGGCACTACGCGCCCACCCACTCCTCGGTCCCGTCGGAGAACGTCTGGTGTTTCCAGATGGGCACCTCGTGCTTGAGGTCGTCGATCAGCTTCCGGCAGGCGTCGAAGGCCTCGCCCCGGTGCGGACACGACACGGCCACGACGACCGCCAGGTCCCCGACCGCGAGGTCCCCGACCCGGTGCACCGCGGCGAGGGCGCGCACCGGGTACTCCGCCGCCACCTTCTCGGCGACCCGTCGCATCTCGGCCTCGGCGCTGGGGTGACACGAATAGCCCAACCGGTCGACGTCGGCTCCCCCGTCGTGGTTGCGCACGGTCCCGACGAACAGCGCGGTCCCGCCGGCCGCGTCGTCCGCCACGGCGCGGAAGATCTCGTCCACGGACAGGGGCGTCTCGCGGACGCCGATGAGCTTGACGGGGTCGTCCGCGGCCTGCTCACCGGGGTGCTGGTGCGTGGGTTCCATGGGCCCCATCGTGCCTCACCGCTCGGACGGCGCGGAACGGCCCCGCGACTCCGGCGGACACCCGCCGCGGCGCCCGGCGGAAGCCGCCGCTCAGATCCGCCGTCGCGCCTTGCGCGCCCGTCGCACCACCGCCGCCGCACCGAGCAGCGCCACCGTCGCGCCCGCGGCCCCGGCCGCCGTCGCGTCCTTGCGCCCCAGCCGCCGTCCGGCGACCGTGTGCCTCCCGGAGACCTCCTCCAGGAGCTGCGCGAGCACCTCCTCGTTGGTCCACTGCGGCCGCCACCCCGCGTCGTGGAGCCTGCTGCCGCTCACCACCCAGGGGTACATCGTGTACGCGAGGTCTCCGGCCGGCGACGGCGTCAGCCCGATGCGGTGCAGCCGGGCCGCCGCCCCCAGCGCGACCGCGGACGGCAGTTCCATGCGCCGGATGCCGCTGAGCTCCTCGACCTCCTCCTGCTCCAGCCAGCCCTCGCAGCCGACGGCGAGCTCCCCCTCGACCTTCTCCAGAACGGCGTACTCCAGCGCCCCGCACAGGTCCTCGACGTGGCAGAACTGCCACGCGGGCCGCGACCCGGCGACGACGAGCAGCCGGGGCGACTCGAAGTACCGGGTCAGCGCGGTGTCCGTGCCGCCCACCAGCACGGCGGGGCGTACGACGGTGACGTTGAGCCCCGGGTGAGCCCGGGGAGCGCGGCGCGCCAGCCGCTCGATCTCCAGCAGGTCCCCCACCCCGGTGGCCTCCGCCGTCGCCCGCAGCTCCGCGTCCTCCGACAGCGGCAGCTCGTTGTCCGGCAGCGCCCCGTAGACCATCGCCGAGGTGCACAGCACGACCCGGTGGACCCCGGCCGCGGCGGCGGCCGTCAGGACGGTCTGCGTCCCGCGGACGTTGTAGGCCGAACGGGCCGCCGAGTCGGTCTCCAGGTTCAGGTCCAGGGCCAGGTGCACCACCACGTCGGCCCCGCGCAGCTTGTCGGCGATGGCCGGATCCCGCACGTCGAGGATGTGCCACTGGGCCGCCGCGCACTCGCCGCGCCGTTCGTCGATGGCGACGACCTGCCTGATCTCACCGGACGCGGCGAGCCGCTCGGTGAGCAGCGCGCCCACCCCCGACGCGGCGCCGGTGACCGCGACGACGGGCCCGCGTGTCGCGGGACTGGTTGACCGGTTTCGCGCTGCGCGAACCTGCGGATCTGGGGAACTCACCGGGCGTCTCCAGCGGTTGTCTTCAGTACGGGTGCGAGTGACGCGTCCGTACCAGGTGGCATCCATCCTGCCGCAGGCTGACAGTCGGCGAAGCACCGAGGCCCGAACGGCTCGGGGTGTCTACGCTGGGTGGTGTTATCGGGCAGTCGCGCCGTCGGGACAACCGGCGGCCTTACCAGCCGAGGAATCCCGTGAGTGACACCCCATTCGGATTCGGCCTTCCGCCGGAGGAGCCGGAAGACGGCGACGAGGGCAAGAAGAAGGACCAGGAGAGCGGCGGTGGTCAGGGCCCGGCCAACCCGTTCGGTTTCGGGCTGCCCGGTGCCGGGGGCTTCGGCGGCCCCGGCGGCCCCGGTGCGGACAATCCGCTCGCCGCCATGTTCGGTTCGCTGAACCCCACCGACCTGGGCGCCGCCTTCCAGCAGCTGGGCCAGATGCTCTCCTACGAGGGCGGCCCGGTGAACTGGGACATGGCCAAGCAGATCGCCCGCCAGACCGTCTCGCAGGGCGCGGCGGACGGTTCGAAGGACTCCAGCATCGGTCCCGCCGAGCGCACCGCGGTGCAGGAGGCCGTCCGGCTGGCCGACCTGTGGCTCGACGACGTCACCTCGCTGCCCTCGGGCGCCGGCTCCGCGGTGGCCTGGTCCCGCGCGGAGTGGGTGGAGGCGACGCTGCCCGCCTGGCAGGAGCTCGTCGACCCGGTCGCCGAGCGCGTCGGCGCGGCGATGGGTGACGTCCTGCCGGAGGAGATGCAGGCCATGGCCGGCCCGCTGATCGGCATGATGCGCTCCATGGGCGGCGCCATGTTCGGCACCCAGATCGGGCAGGCCGTCGGCGTGCTCGCGGGCGAGGTCGTCGGCTCCACCGACATCGGCCTCCCGCTCGGCCCGGTCGGCAAGGCCGCGCTGCTGCCGGTGAACATCGAGGCGTTCGGCAAGGACCTGGGCGTGCCGAAGGAGGAGGTGCGGCTGTACCTCGCCCTGCGCGAGGCCGCCCACCAGCGTCTCTTCGCCCATGTGCCGTGGCTGCGCTCGCACCTCTTCGGCGCCGTCGACGGGTACGCGCGCGGGATCAAGGTCGACACCGCGAAGCTGGAGGACGTGGTCGGTCAGTTCGACCCGCAGAACCCGGAGCAGTTGCAGGACGCGCTGCAGCAGGGCATGTTCCAGCCGGAGGACACGCCCGAGCAGAAGGCCGCCCTGGCCCGTCTGGAGACGGCGCTGGCCCTCGTCGAGGGCTGGGTCGACGCGGTGGTGCACGCGGCCGCGAAGCCGCGTCTGGCGTCCGCGGACGCGCTGCGCGAGACCCTGCGCCGCCGCCGTGCCTCGGGTGGTCCCGCCGAGCAGACGTTCGCCACGCTGATCGGTCTGGAACTGCGCCCCCGCCGTCTGCGTGACGCCTCCCGCCTGTGGGCCTCGCTCACGGACGCGCGCGGCGTCGACGGCCGCGACGGGCTGTGGGCCCATCCCGACATGCTGCCGACGGCCTCCGACCTGGACGACCCGGACGGCTTCGTGCACCGGGAGCAGATCGACTTCTCCGAGCTCGACAAGATGCTCGGCGAGGCGGCGGAGAAGCCCGACCTGCACAAGAAGGGCGACGCGGGCGACACGGAGGACGACGGCGCCGAGTGAGCCTGTACGACGACGCGGTCCTCGTCCTGAAGGGGTACGAGGGCCAGGAAGAGCTGCGCCAGGCCTACCTCGACCACCTCGCGGCGCATGCCGACGGCGTGTGGAAGGCCTGCACGGCCGGGCACGTCACGGCGAGCGCCCTGGTGGTCGACCCGTCGCGCGGCCGGGTGCTGCTGACGCTGCACAGGAAGCTGCGGATGTGGCTGCAGACGGGCGGTCACTGCGAGCCGGCGGACGCCTCGCTGGAGGCGGCGGCGCTGCGCGAGGCGACGGAGGAGTCCGGCATCGCGGGGCTGACGCCGCTGCCGGGCGGCCCGGTGCGTCTGGACCGGCATCCGATCCCGCCGCCGTGCCACTGGCACTACGACGTCCAGTACGCGGTGCTGGCGCCCGCGGACGCGCGGCACACCGTCAGCGACGAGTCGCTGGACGTGCGCTGGTTCGCCTACGACGAGGTGGCGGGCGTGGCCGACGCCTCGGTCCTGAGCCTGCTGGAGGCCACGCTCGCGAGGCTGTGACGGGTGCCGGGGCCTGACGACGTGAGGGGTGACCGCCGGTGGCGGTCACCCCTCACACGTCCTGAGCACGGTCAGCTCCAGGCGTTGCCCTGGTTCTGGCTGCGCACACCGTGCTGCCCCATGCCGTACTGGGCGGCGATGCCCTGACCGATCTGGGCGTTCTGCGGCGGCATCAGTTCGCTGGGCTGGACGAGCGCGAAGCCGGAGCCCATGAAGCTGAGCTCCCAGCCCTCACCGGTGTTGCCGCGGCGGCGAAACACCCCGGAGGAGTGCGTCTGCGCCTGCATCTGCACCCGCAGGCTCGTCGACCAGGCGACGATGGCGTCGGCGTCGCAGTTGACGTACTTGTCCGGCGTCACCTGCATCAGCAGGGGCGCGCCCGAGGTCATCAGGGCGACCTTGCCGCGGCCGGTGATGTTGAGCTGGTACTTGCCCGAGCCGGAGATGCCGTACTGGCTGTCGACGGCGATGACCTCGTGGTGCAGCGAGGAGTCCATCGCCAGCACATAGCTGCTGTCGACCGTCAGCCCGTCCTGCTCCACGTCCATCAGGTGGACGTACTGGGCGAGGTTGGCGAGGTAGACCGTGCCCTGACCGTGGCAGCGCATCAGGTCCAGGCCCTCGCCGGTGCGCGCACGCGCGCGTGCCTGCTGGTTGCTCCGGTACTCCGCGTCGAACTCGACGAGGCCCTGGTAGGCGACCATCGTGCCCTTGCGGGCGAGGACGTCGTCCTGGCCCTCCAGGTTGACGCGCAGCATCTGGTGGTTCTGCAGGCTCCAGCGGTCCTGGGTCTGCTGGTCGTTGTAGGCGAAAAGCGAGCTCTGCATGGTTGTTCTGGCTCCCCCTCAGCCCCGGAACCGGAGACGGTCGGTGCTGTCCTCGCTGGGCTGGACGACGACGATGCCCTGACCGGAGAAGGCCATCTGGTAGGCCTCGCCGCTGCCGCGGCCGATCAGCGACTGCGCCTTGAAGCTGCGCTTGCCCTTCACCTTGAGGTTCGGGGACCAGGCGACGAGCGCGTCGGGGTCGACGTACGTCTCGTCCTCGCCGCCGCCGCAGTCGACGACGATCGGCTTGCCCCGGGAGGTCAGCGCGACCCAGCCCTGCCCGGAGATCTTGGTGTTCCACAGGCCCTGCCCGGCGAACTTCGCCAGGCCCTTGACCCGCTCCACGCCCCACTGCAGGTGCGCGTCGAAGGCGAGCAGGTTCGTGGCGTTGACGGAGATCCCGTCGCCATTGAGGTTGATGACGACGACGTCGGCGCCGTAGTCGGCGAGGTAGAGCAGGCCGTCGCCGGAGCACTTCATCAGCGGCGCGCCCTCGCCGGTGACCCAGTCGCGGGCGATCTGCCGCACGGCCGGCGGGTTGGGCTCGTACTGGATGAAGCCTTCGTAGGCGACCATCGACCCCACGCGCGCGAGGAGGTCGTTCCCGGTCTGCATGGCGACCTTCAGCATGTGGTTGCCGTGGTTCTCCATGCGGGCCGTGACGGGTGCGGGAGCGTAGCCCGCGAGCGGCTGGTTCATGACGGGCTCTCCCTCAGATCTCGTACGGCTGGACGACGACGAAGTTGCCGGGCGCGGCCCGGAACTGCAGGTTGACGCTCTCTCCGGTGGCGCCGGGGTAGGCGTTGCGGCGCATCCGGACCTGGCTGGAGACGATCACCTGGGCGGCGGCCGACCAGGCGACGACGGCGTTGGCGTCGGCGAACGTGGTGGGCGTGACGGGGAGCACGACCGGCGTGCCGTGCGTCTTGACGACGATCGTGCCGGTGCCCTGGAACTGCATCGTGAACAGCGCGCCGCCGGGGATGCCGTGGCCCTCGATGCGGCGGACCTCGTACTGGAGGCTCTCGTCGAAGGCGAGGACGTTCTCGGCGGAGACGCAGATGGCGTCGCCCTGGAGCTCGACCGGGTGCAGGTGGGTCGAGTTCTCGGCGAGGAAGACCTGGCCCTGGCCGGTGCAGCGCATCAGCTGCATCTCCTGGCCGGTCGCGTTGCCGACGAGCCGGCCGGCGAAGCCCGCGCCCTTGTAGCTGAAGTCGACCTTGCCCTGGTAGAGCACCATGCTGCCCTGCCGGGCCAGCACGGGCTGCCCGCCGATGCCGAGGTCGACGCGGATGAGCTTCTGGTTCTGCTGCGTCCAGCGCTGCCCGGTCGGCGTCTCCTTGAACTGCGACAGGGCGGCGGTCACACCTGGGCCCTGCGGCACGCCCTGCGGGGCACCGTAGGGCGCCTGCGGGCCCGGGGCCTGGCCGAACGGCGGCTGCTGGCCGTAGCCCGGAGGCTGCGGCGGCTGGCCGTAGCCGGGCGGCGGGGTGGGGGCCTGAGGGGCGTGGGGCATCGCGGGCTGGCCGTAGCCGGGCGGCGGCGGTGGTGCGGCCGGTCCGGGAGCCGGGGGCTGGCCGTACGGCTGCTGGTGCGGCGGCTGGCCGTAGGGAGCGGGCGCCGGGGGCGGGACCGGGGAGCCGCCCGGCGGGGTGAGGGGCCCGACGATGGTGGGCGCCGCGTGCACCGACGGCATGGGCGCCGGCGCCGGGGCCGGGGGCGGGGTGGAGCCCGGGGGCGGGGGCGGAGTCGCGCCGGGCGGCGCGAAGCCCTGGGGCGCGGGCGCCGGAGCCGGGGCGGGCGCCGGGGCCGGGGCGGGCGCCGGGGCCGGCGGGGCGGCGAACGCGGGCGGGGCGAAGCTCGGGGCGGCGGCGGCCTGGGGCTGCTGCGGGACCGCCGGAGCCGCGGGAGCCGCGGGGGCCGCAGGGGCCTCCTCCTCCAGCACCTCGCCGCCGAAGTTCTTCAGCAGCGCCTCCAGGCCGCCGTCGAAGCCCTGCCCGACGGCGGCGAACCGCCACACGTCCTTCAGGTAGAGGTCGCCCAGCATCACGGCCCGCTCGGTGGAGAACTCGGAGCCGTTGAAGGAGTACCGGGCCACCTCCTCGCCGCCCGCGACGATGCGGATGTATCCAGGGCTGATCTGCGACATCTGCCCGGCACCGTCGATCGTCGCGGTGAAGGACAGCTTCTGGATCTGCGGCGGGATCCTGTCGAGGGTGACCCGGAAGGACTCCGTGTCGCCCGCCTGGGCGCCCAGGAGCTGGATGGACTCCTCGGGGGACTTCGGCTGGTTGAAGAAGATGAAGTAGCGGTCGTCGGAGAGCCGTTCGCCGGCGTCGAGACCGAAGCAGCTGATGTCGAAGGTCAGCCCCGGGGCGGCGATCTGCACGCCTACGTACAGATCGGTGCCCGCGGTGAGGTCACTGATCCTGGCCTTGTGGCCGCGTTGGAATTCCCTGGCCATGCGTAACGACCGTCCCCCATCCCGAATGTGAGTGCGTCGCGCCAGGCTAACGGCAAACTCGGACATCGGAGGAGGTCGGTACACACCCGGTACACAACCGCAGCCCCGTGACCGAGGCGCCCGTGACGGCCGTCACTCCCCGCGATCGTCCGGCGGGTGCGGCAGTCGGCCGGCGGCGGCCACCCCTTCGAGGTAGCCGCGGGCCCGCTCGGTGCGCGGATACGCCTCCAGCAGCCGCCAGAAGCGCGGCCCGTGCCCCGGCACCAGTAGATGAGCCAGCTCATGGACGAGGACGTAGTCGACGACGTACTCGGGCATGCCCTGCAGCCGGTGGGAGAGGCGGATACTGCCCTCGGCCGGGGTGCACGAGCCCCAGCGGGTGTTCTGGTTGGTCACCCAGCGCACCGACGCGGGCCGCGCCCGCCCGCCGAGGTACTGCTCCGACAGTCGTGCGGCGCGTTCGGCCAGCTCGTCGTCGCCGAGGACCCGCTTGCTCTCCTGCGCGGCCAGTTTGTCGAGCATGACGCTCACCCAGCGCTGCTCCTCCGCCTCGGACATCCGGGCGGGGATGAGCACGACGGTGCGATCGCCCTCGCGGTACGCGGAGACCGTTCTGCGGCGACGGTCGCTCCTGCGGACCTCGATCGCGCTCGCCCCCGAGCCGTTCGGCGGCTGGCTCGTCGTGCTGCGCTGTGGTGTTCCGGCGCGGTGCAGTGGGTCGGCGGGCACGCCCTGACGGTACCCGCTGCAGGCGGGGGAAGTCCTGACTCCGGAACGGTTCGGTGCCGACACCCACCGAGCGTCTGATTCGTACGACGAATACCCACTGCCTGTGGACAACTTTCGGCACCCGCCGGCCCGGCCGGGGATGCTGGCTCTCGTCGGCGGAGCCCGTCCGGCCACCACCGACCGGGCTCCATCGGTGGACGGGAATGTTCAGGAATGTTCTTCGAGGGCTACGGGGGCCTGTCATGCAGCTGACCGACGGAAGGGTTCCGGCGCGGCGGAGGAAGCCGATGACCGCGGTGGAGGCGGTGGAGGTGACGGCTGCGGTGGACGAGATGGAGGCGGTGGACGCGGCGGAGGAAGCCGGCTCTCCTGCTCCGCCTGCTCCCCTGGTTCCTCTCGTGAAACCCGCGCTCAGGCGCGGCTGGCGCGATCTGAACACCGTGCAGTTCGGGATGACCCCGGCGCACGCGATGACGCTGGGCCCGATGGACACGGCGACGGGCAGCTTCCTCGACCTCCTCGACGGCACCCGCGGCATGCCGCTGCTGCGCGAGGAGGGCCGCCGCATGGACCTGCCCGACGGCCACGTCGACGGACTGGTGGACCGGCTGTCGCGAGCCGGCCTCCTGGACGACGCCAAAGGGGGCGGCCCCGCCGCCGACGTCCTGCGCGCCGGCAAGCCGGTCCTCGACCGGCTGCGCCCGGACCTGGAGTCGATGTCCCTGGTCACCTCCGCTCCCGGCGACGCGATCAGACGCGTGGCCGCCCGCGGCTCACTGCGCGTACAGGTGCGGGGCGCCGGCCGGGTCGGTGCGCTCATCGCCTGCCTGCTGGCGGGCGCGGGCATCGGCGAGGTCGACGTGCGCGACACCGGCCGGGTCGAGCCGTGGGACGTCGCTCCGGGCGGGCTGCCCGCCGACTCCATCGGCGACCGCAGGGACGAGGCGGCGCGGCAGGCGGTACGCCGGTGCGCGCCCGGCCGCCCGCGCCGCGGCCGGTGCGCGCCCGCCTACTCCGGCGAGCCCGGCTTCTCCCTGGTGATCCTGGCACCGCGGGACGACGTCGCCGTCCACGCGCCCGACCCGGCCACCGCCGGCCCTCTCGTCTCCTCGGGCACACCGCACCTGTACGCCGGTGTGGTGGAGGGGACCGGCGTCGTGGGGCCCCTCGTGCTGCCCGGTGAGACCGCCTGCGCCGGCTGCCTGCACCAGCGGCGCGCTGACCGGGACCCGGTCTGGCCCCGGCTGGTCGCGCAATGGCGCTCGGGATCGGGGCGCTCCCGGCAGGTGCGGCCCTGCGACCTGACACTGGCGTCGTCGGTCGCCGGCCTCGCGGCAGCCCACGCCCTCGCCTTCCTGACCGGCCGGGTCCCGTCCAGCGCCGACGTACGCTGGGAGGTCTCCCTGACCGACCTGAGCTGGCACGGACGGCGGATCCGGGCGCACCCGGCATGCCGGTGCGGGGCCGCGGAGAAAGGTAAGGGGGAACACCCCTCCAAGGACGAGGAGTCTCACGAGACAATGGCGGGGCAACGGTCGTCGGAGGAGTCACGCCGTGAGGCGGACGCGGCGCGGCCGGCTGGGACTTGGAGGGCGCATGTCTGATCTTCCCCGCAAGGCGGTCACCCGGACCGCCAAGCTCGCCGCGCTCCCGCTCGGCTTCGCCGGGCGGGCGACCTGGGGACTCGGTAAGCGGATAGTCGGTGAGTCCGCCGAGCTGGTCGGCCGCGAGCTGCAGCAGCGCACCGCCGAGCAACTGTTCAAGGTGCTCGGCGAGCTGAAGGGCGGCGCGATGAAGTTCGGCCAGGCCCTGTCCGTCTTCGAGTCCGCCCTGCCCGAGGAGGTCGCCGGCCCCTACCGGGCGGCGCTGACGAAGCTGCAGGAGGCCGCGCCCCCGATGCCGACCCGCACCGTGCACGCGGTGCTCGACGAACGTCTCGGTGCGGACTGGCGCGACCTGTTCCAGGAGTTCGAGGACAAGCCCTCCGCCGCCGCCTCGATCGGGCAGGTGCACCGGGCGGTGTGGCACGACGGCCGCGAGGTGGCGGTCAAGGTGCAGTACCCGGGCGCGGGGGAGGCCCTGCTGTCCGACCTGAACCAGCTGAGCCGTTTCGCCCGCCTCCTGGGCCCCCTCGTCCCCGGCATGGACATCAAGCCGCTGATCACGGAGCTCAGGGACCGTGTCTCGGAGGAGCTGGACTACGGCCTGGAGTCCCAGGCGCAGCAGGTCCACGCCGTCGAGTTCGCGGACGACCCGGACGTCGTGGTGCCCGGCGTGGTCCACCAGTCCGAGCAGGTACTGATCACCGAATGGATCGACGGCATCCCGCTGTCGGAGATCATCTCGGAGGGCACGCAGGAACAACGCGACCGCGCCGGCCAGCTCCTGGCCCGCTTCCTGTTCTCCGGTCCGGCGCGCACCGGCCTCCTGCACGCCGACCCGCATCCGGGCAACTTCCGTCTGCTGCCCGGCGATCCCTCCGGCGAGGGCGACTGGCGGCTGGGCGTCCTGGACTTCGGCACGGTCGACCGTCTCCCGGGCGGCCTGCCGACCCCGATCGGCGACTCCCTGCGCATGACCCTCGACGGCGAGGCGGAGGCCGTCTACGAACTGCTCTGCGCGGAGGGCTTCGTCAAGGATTCGATAGAGCTGGACCCCGCGGCCGTCCTCGACTACCTCCTGCCGATCATCGAACCCGCCCGGGCCGACGAGTTCACCTTCACCCGCGGCTGGATGCGCAGCCAGGCGGCCCGCATCGCGGACCCCCGCTCCCCCGCCCACCAGCTCGGCAAACAGCTCAACCTGCCCCCGGCCTACCTCCTGATCCACCGGGTGACGCTCAGCACGATCGGCGTCCTGTGCCAGCTGGGGTCGACCGTGCGGCTGCGGGACGAGCTGGAGGAGTGGCTGCCGGGGTTCCTGCCCGACGACGACCTGGACGAGGAGGAGACGGCCGCGGAGGCATGAGGCCGCGGCCCCGGACGCCGGGACTCCTGATCCCGGCAACCCGGCTCCGGCCTCCCCGGTCACGGTCTTCCCGGCTCACCACCAGGCGGAGTCAAGCCTGCCTTCGATGGCTCTGAGGTTCTCCCGGGAGCAGGCATCGCAGATGTACTGGCGGACGCCGTTCTCCACCGAGCAGGTCCAGGTGGGCTGCGGGGCGTCGGCCCGGGCGCCACAGCGGGCGCACACCAGCACGCCCGGCTCCTCGGGGGAACCCGCGTCAGGGGAGCCGACGTCGTCACTGCCTCCGGAAGGACTCGTCACCCGGCGACGATAACGCCGCCGTCGGCGTACCGGATACCGCGGACACAGCACCGCGGGGGCCGGTCCGTCCGAACGGACCGGCCCCCGCGGGGAAACTCCCGCCTCCCCGGGCGGGGAGGCCACTGCTTCAGACGAGGCAGGTCACTGCATGACCGCCATGGCGAGCGCCCGGCGGGCGCGCAGCGAGGCGCGCTCGGCCCGGCGCTGCATCCGGCGGGCGGCCGCCAGGCGCACTGCCCGGCGTTCCCGCTCCGCCTCGTCCAGCCGGTCGTGCATATGGGCACGGGCCAGGGCTTCTTGGATGAGTTGCATCTCTCGGGTCCTGTTCTGACGCGAGTCGGTCGCGCCGGTGGTGGTGAAATCTTCGATCGCGGAGCCTGCGGGCTCGGTGGTGGACGGCTTCATCGGGGCCTGCTTCTTGGGGTCGTGCGTGAGGGGACGGTCGATCGTTCCTGCGGTGTTCATGCCGTGACCGGGTTCTTGCGCGGGCGGCCACGCGGCCGCTTCCGGGCGACGACGACACCCTGCACGAACAGCTCGCCACCCCAGACGCCCCAGGGCTCACGCCGCTCCTTGGCACCGGCGAGGCAGGCCTCGATCAGCGGGCAGGTGCGGCAGAGGGACTTGGCGTACTCGACGTCCGCCGGCGACTCGGCGAAGAAGACCTCCGGGTCGTAGGAACGGCAGGGGACGGGTACGCCGAGGTTCTCGATGGCGTCGTCGAGCGCGGTGAGCGCGGTGAGCGGGGTCAAGGCGGAGTCCTCCGTGAGGCCGGGCGGGGGGATCGTTTCGGAAGGCGGTACGGACGGGGCGTGCGCTTCGAGTTGCACGGTTCGTCTTCCTCGTCTGGTCGTTCCGGCCCTGTTGGGCCGGGTGGCGGCTGGTACCGGGTTCTTTTCTTGTCCCGAGGCCCCTTCGGCTCCGTCGTCCCGGTTGAGGGAAAACAGAAGGGCCGCGGATCCCGGATGGGGTTCCGCGGCCCTGAAGGCGCCGGCCTGATCGGCGATCAGGCTGGATCACTCCAGGGTTCTGGCCCACGGAAGGCCCACACCAGGTGGTGCTGCGTCTGCTTCCGGCTTCCGGCACCGGCTGCCGTAAAGGCATAGGCCTGTGCCTGTGCCGCTACTGCTTCCAGTGCCTTGGTCGGTCGCTCATTGCGCTCACGAACGGGAAGACCCGCGAGAGACACGGAGGACGCCGGACGCACGGCACGAATGCCGGACAGACCGGTGCCCTGGTCCGAGGCGCCGAGCATGCACAGGGAGGCGACGACCGAGCGATCGGTCAATTTGACGGTGCTGATGGAACCGGCGTTGATGTTGATCACTGGACTCGCCTCCTCTCGGCGTCTCGGGGGACTGGGGTGATCCAGTCCGACGGATATGCAAGTACATCACGGTATCAGGGCCTACGAGAAGGCCTCCGTCCCCGTGGCTAAGAACCTATGGGGATCGCTGGGGCATGCGCAAACTATTTTTTCGACGAGTTCGAATTAGTCATCGTCGTCGTCCTCCGCGAGGTCTTGACCGGCGCAGATGGCCAGAACTTCGGCCCCGTAACGGTCCAGCTTGCGTCGGCCGACCCCGGGAATCCGCGCCAGCTCGTGGGCGTCGTCCGGCGCCGTCTCGGCGATCGCCATCAGCGTCTTGTCGGTGAAGACGCAGAAAGCGGGCTGTCCGCTGCGCCGCGCCTGGACGGCACGCCAGCCGCGCAGCCGCTCGTAGAGCCCCTCGTCCATGTCGGAGGGGCAGTCCTCGCACCGCATCAGTTTCATCTCACCGGCGTCGGTGAGCGTGCGTCCGCACACCCGGCAGCGGGCCGGGGTGCGCTGAGTGCGCCGTGGCACGGCGTCGGCCCTGCGCGTCGTGCCGCGCTCCACGCCCGCGGAGACGCCTGCCGCCGAGCGGCCGACGGCGGCGGCGGACCCAGGGCGCAGTCCGTCGAGGAAGCGGCTGGGGCGGCGGTTCGGCCGGCCGCCGGGCGAGCGGGAAAGCGCCCAGGAGACGTACAGGCGCTCCCGGGCGCGGGTGACGCCGACGTAGAGGAGGCGGCGTTCCTCCTCGATCTGCTCGTCGGTCCTGGCGTAGGTGATCGGCATCATGCCTTCGGCGACGCCGACCAGGAAGACGGCGTCCCACTCCAGGCCCTTGGCCGAGTGCAGGGAGGCGAGGGTGACGCCCTGCACCGTCGGGGCGTGCTGGGCGCTCATCCGCTCGTCGAGCTCCGCGACGAGGTCGCCGAGGGTGGCGCCGGGTCGGGCGGCGGCGAAGTCCTCCGCGAGGTTGACGAGGGCGGCCAGGGATTCCCAGCGTTCCCTGACGGCGCCGGACCCGGCCGGCGGCTGCGGCGTCCACCCCTCCCCGGACAGCACGGCACGCACCTGGGAGGGCAGGTCCACGGTGTCGTCGAGGAGGGAGTCGTTGCCGCCGAAGCGGGCCGCGCCGCGCAGGGCGATGCTCGCCTTGCGGACCTCGGGCCGCTCGAAGAACCGCTCGGCACCGCGCAGCTGGTAGGGAACCCCGGCGTCGGCGAGGGCCTGCTCGTAGGTCTCCGACTGGGCGTTCGTGCGGAACAGTACGGCGATCTCGCTGGCGGGGACGCCCGCGTCGAGGAGGTCGCGGATGCGGCGGGCGGCGCCCTCCGCCTCGGCGGGTTCGTCGGTGTACTCGGTGTAGACCGGGTCGGGGCCCGACTCGCGCTGGGAGACCAGCTCCAGGCGGTGGTCGGCCGCGCGTCCGCGGGCCTGGGCGAGCAGGGCGTTGGCGAGGTGGACCACCTGGGGGGTGGACCGGTAGTCGCGGATCAGCTTGACGACGGTGGCGCCGGGGTGGCGGATGCGGAAGTCGAGGAGATGGTCGGGGGTCGCCCCGGTGAACGAGTAGATGGTCTGGCTGGCGTCGCCCACCACGCACAGGTTGTCCCGGTCGCCGAGCCACAGCTCCAGCAGGCGCTGCTGGAGGGGGCTGACGTCCTGGTACTCGTCGACGACGAAGTGCTGGTACTGGGAGCGGACCTGCTCGGCGACGTCGTGCCGGTCCTGGAGGATGGCCACGGTCAGCAGCAGGACGTCCTCGAAGTCGATGACGCCCCGCTCCCGTTTGAGGTCCTCGTAGACGGAGTAGAGCTGGGCGACCTCCGCCGGGTCGCGCGGTACCTCACGGGCGGCCTTGGCGGCGGCGAGCGCGTAGTCGGCGGGGACGGTCTGGGTGACCTTGGACCACTCGATCTCCGCGGTGACGTCCCGCAGCTCACCGCGGTCGAGGCGGATACGGCAGGCGGCGGCCGCGTCGGCGACGAGCTGGATCTTGCGGTCGACGAGCCGGGGCATGGAACCGCCGATCGCTTTCGGCCAGAAGTACTGCAGCTGGCGCAGCGCGGCGGAGTGGAAGGTCCGGGCCTGGACGCCGTGCGCGCCGAGCTGGCGCAGCCGGCCCCGCATCTCGCCCGCGGCGCGGTTGGTGAAGGTGACGGCCAGCACGCTGGAGGGCTGCAGGATGCCGGCGCGCACTCCGTAGGCGATGCGGTGGGTGATCGCCCGCGTCTTGCCCGTGCCGGCGCCCGCCAGCACGCACACCGGACCGTGCAGGGCGGTGGCCACCTCGCGCTGCTCGGGGTCGAGCCCGTCGAGCACCGCGTCGGCCGAGTCCGGTACCCGCGGGAAGAGGGTGGAGTGCGTTGCTGCTGTCACACCGCCATGCTGCCAGGTCGCCGGAGACGGGTGAGCTCGTTGTCCACAGGCACGGTCCGACAGTCGTACGAATGCGGCAGGCGTCACGTCCGTTGAGGCGCCATGGGCGGGAATGGTCGCCGTTTCACCTACGTTCCACCCCTGCGAGCATTCATCCCCTGCAGCTGAGGAGCATCAGAGACATGCCGGGCACTGTGACGATGTACAGCACCACGTGGTGCGGCTACTGCCGCCGGCTGAAGAGCCAGATGGACCGCGAGGGCATCACGTACAACGAGATCAACATCGAGCAGGACCCGGAGTCCGCCGCGTTCGTGGAGAAGGCGAACGGCGGGAACCAGACGGTTCCGACCGTCCTCTTCCCGGACGGTTCGACGCTGACGAACCCGTCGCTGGCGCAGGTGAAGCAGAAGATCGGCGCGTAAGCGCTTCGCGCCGCGTACGGAAGGCGGCTCCCGAGGTGTCTCGGGAGCCGCCTTCTCGTCGCCGTGGGCTGCCGCGTGACGCGGCTCCCCTCAGTCGACGTCGAAGTCGAAGTCGATTCAGTCGACGTCGAAGTCGGAATCGCCGTCGAAGTCGACGTCGGATGTCGTCAGACGAAGCCCCGCGTGGGCAGCGGCTTGCCGTACCAGAGCTCGATCAGGCGGGCCGCGATGGAGATGCCGTACGGCGGGAGGACCTCGCCGGACTCGAACGCCGCGTGGAGTTCCTCGCGGGAGAACCAGCGGGCCTCGTGGATCTCGTCGCCGTCGACGTTGACCTCGGTCGAGGTCGCGCGGGCCATGAAGCCGAGCATGAGGCTGGAGGGGAACGGCCAGGGCTGGCTGGCCACGTACTCGACCGGGCCGACGGTGATGCCGGCCTCCTCGAACACCTCGCGCCGCACCGCCTGCTCGATGGACTCCCCGGGTTCGACGAAGCCGGCGAGGGTCGAGAAGCGTCCCTCGGGCCAGTGGACCTGGCGGCCGAGGAGAATGCGGTCCTCGTCGTCGGTGACGGCCATGATCACCGCCGGGTCGGTGCGCGGGTAGTGCTCGCCGCCGCAGGCCGGGCAGCGGCGGATGTGGCCGGCCGCGGCGATGACCGTGCGCTCGCCGCAGCGGGAGCAGAAGCGGTGCGTGCGCTGCCAGTTCTCGAGGCCGACCGCGTGCACCATCAGCCCGGCGTCCCGCGGCGACAGCAGCAGCCCGGCCTCACGCAGGCCCGCCGGCCGGGCCGACTGGTCGATGCGTCCGGGCAGCGAGTCCTTCTGGAGGGCGAAGTAGCTGACGCCGTCGGTATCGGTGCCCAGGAAGTAGCGGTGCGCCTCGGTGAGGGGGGCCTCGAAGGAGGGGGTCATGACGAGTTCGGTCCGGCCGTCCGGCGTCTCGTCGATCAGGACCTGGCCGCCGGAGACGACGAAGCAGCGCGTCGAGGGGTGGCTCCACGCCGCGGCCAGCCAGGCCTCGTCGAGCCGGTGGTGGGCGGCCCGGTCGATGCCGCTGGGGGCGGTGAGCGAGATGGGTCGGTCGGCGGTTTGGTCGGTCCAGGTGGTCACGGGTGCTTGCAACTCCCCCGATGGAACGGATTGTTTCGGCGGGCGGTTCGGCGGGATGTGGGGCAGGAGGCGCCCGGGTCCGGGGGGACCGGGCGGTGCGGAGCGGCTCTTCCAGTGTGCCTCGCGGGGGTTGCCGCTCCGGGTGGCGCCGGACGCTCAGGGCGCACGGCGCCTGCTGTCGGCGAGGTCGTCCCACAGGTAGGCGGCTGTCTCGACGCCTTTGAGGAGGAGGTCGAGCTCGACCTTCTCGTTCGGCGCGTGCCAGCCGTCGGAGGGGACGGAGATGCCCAGGAAGAGCACGGGCGCGCCGAGCGTCTCCTGGAGGTCGGCGGCCGGTCCGGAGCCGCCCTCGCGGGTGAAGCGGACGGGCGTTTCGAAGGCGCGGGCCATCGCGCGGACGAGGGACTGCAGGACGGGGTGGTCCAGCGGCGTCAGGCACGGGCGGGTGGCGGCGCCGAACGTGATCTCGTGCCGGATCCCGTCGGGGATCTGCTCGGCGGCCCAGACGCGGACGGCCTTCTCGATGTGGTCGGGTTCCTGGCCCGCGACGATGCGGAAGGACAGCTTCAGCATCGCGGAGGACGGGACGATCGTCTTGCTGCCGGGTCCCTGGTAGCCGCCGCCGATGCCGTTGACCTCGGCGGTGGGGCGGGCCCAGATGCGTTCCAGGGTGGTGTGTCCGGCCTCGCCGTGCGTGGCGTACGACTTGGCCGTGCGCAGCCACCGCTGTTCGTCGAAGGGCAGCTCGGCGAAGAGTTCGCGTTCGCGGTCGGTGAGCTCGACGACGCCGTCGTAGAACCCGGGGATCGCCACGCGTGCGTGCTCGTCGTGCAGCGCGGCGACCAGGCGGGCCGCGGCGGTGGCCGGGTTGGGGACGGCGCCGCCGAAGGAGCCGGAGTGGATGTCCTGGTCGGGGCCGTACAGCCGGATCTCGCACTCGGCGAGGCCGCGCATGCCGGTGCACACCGTGGGGGTGTCCTCGGACCACATGCCGGTGTCGGAGACGATCACGGCGTCGGCGGTGAGCCGGTCCGCGTGCCGCTCGAGCAGGGCGCGGAAGTGCGGGGAGCCTGACTCCTCCTCGCCCTCGATCAGCAGCTTGAGGGTGACGGCCGGGGCGGTGCGGCCGGTGGCGGCGAGATGGGCGCGGACACCGAGTGTGTGGAAGAACACCTGGCCCTTGTCGTCGGCCGCCCCGCGCGCGTAGAGGCGGTTGCCGCGGACGACGGGTTCGAAGGGCTCGCTGTCCCAGCCGTCCTCGCGGGCGGCGGGCTGCACGTCGTGGTGGCCGTAGACCAGGACGGTGGGGGCCTCGGGGTCGGCGGAGGGCCACTCGGCGAAGACGGCCGGAGCACCCGGTGTCTCCCAGACCTCCGTGGTCGGGAAGCCGGTCCGCGCGAGTGCGGCGGCCAGCCAGTCGGCGCTGCGTCGCACGTCGGACGCGTGGCCGGGCTGGGCCGACACGGAGGGGATGCGCAGCCACTCCACGAGGTCGTCGAGGAAGGCGGCGCGGTGCTGCTCGATGTACGAACGGACGGCGCTGACGGCACTGTCAACGGGCTGGCTCATGGTCACGAGCCTATCGGCCCGCGGGGACATCCTCGTTGGGCGGTTCCTCACAGTTTGCTTGCGCGGCCGGTCCCTCCAGCAGCAGCCGCTCCAGCGCGGCCCGGCCGGGCAGGCCGTCCGGTCGTACGACCTCACCGCTGCGGATGTACACGAAAGCGGCGTCGACGGTCTCCGGGGGGACGCCTCGCTGCTCGGCCCAGGCGAGCCGGTACAGGGCGAGTTGGAGCGGGTCGGCGGTGGGGGCGCGGTTGGTCTTCCAGTCGACGATCTCGTACGTCGGCCGGTCGCCGCCGTCGTTCTTGTAGACGGCGTCGATACGGCCCCGGATCACGCGGCCGGCGATGACGATCTGGAAGGGTGCCTCGACGCGGTAGGGGGTGCGGTGGGCGTACTCGGTGCGCTCGAAGGCGGCCTTGAGGGACTCCAGATCGCGTTCGTCGGCGATC
Source organism: Streptomyces sp. NPDC020490 (assembly GCF_044335305.1). Taxonomy (NCBI): domain Bacteria; kingdom Bacillati; phylum Actinomycetota; class Actinomycetes; order Kitasatosporales; family Streptomycetaceae; genus Streptomyces; species Streptomyces sp. NPDC020490. The sequence goes on from NZ_JBIRUY010000045.1 coordinate 70,006, forward strand.
TCCGCGTCGCTGCCGGGCAGGTCCTCCGGCTCCAGCATGGGCAGGGTCAGCTCCTCGAAGCGGGCCTCGACCCAGGCGTGGAATCGGGTGCCGCGGCGTGCGGCGGGTTGCGGGGGGCGTGGCATGGGGCGCGCGAGTTCCTGCGCGAAACCGTCCGGATCGGCGGCCAGGCGCAGTACCTGGGACGCGGTGAGCGACGCCGGCAGCGGCACGTCCGTGACGGCGTCGCGGGCGCGCAGGAGTTCTCCGGTGAGGGCGTCGAGGTCGCGGTCCCAGGAGGCTATGGTGCGGGCCTCCTCGGGGGTGAGGCGGGTGTGCGCGCGGGTGGGTTCGCGGGTGGGCCGCTCCCGCTCCGGGTGCGCCGTTTCGGCGATCCCGGCTTGCGTGTCGTCCGGTGCCGCCGCCTGGTGCGGGACGGTCGGGCGGTCGGTGGACCAGGCGTCCCAGTCGGCCGGGTCCTCCTCGAACTGCGGCTCCTCCGGGTGAGGGGGCTCCTCCGGGTACGGCGGCTCGTCGTCCTCCGGCGGTGGGGGCCACTCGGGGTCGTGGTGGCTGTCCGGGTCGTGGGTGGCGGACGGGTGGGCCGTGTGGTGGGAGGCGAGGCCGTCCAGGTGGGCGAGGACCGTCTCGGCGGCCGCCCGGCGCCGGGCGAGGGCCGCCTCGTCCAGGGGCAGCGGCCACACCTGGTCGGCGCTCGCCCGGTGGAGAGCCGGGTTCTCCTCGCCCTCCTCGGGCTCGTCCGCCCACGCCTCGATCTCGCCGTGGCCGGCCGCGCAGTGGTCGTGGAGGGCCCGCAGGAAGTCGGACGGCCCGCGCGGCTTCTTCTGGCTGGGGCCCCACCAGTGGCCCGAGCCGAGGAGCAGGGAGCGGGGACGGGTGAAGGTGACGTAGCCGAGGCGCAGTTCCTCGGTGAGCTGGTGCTCCTTCATGGCCTCGTGGAAGGCCTTCAGACCGCGCGCGTCCCATGCCTCGACGTCGGGCAGGGTGTCGGCGTCGCCGCGCAGTTCGTGGGGCAGCACCTTGCCCTGCGCGGTCCACTTCTCGCGGCCCTGGGTGCTCGGAAAGGTGCCCTTGACCAGGCCGGGCACGGCGACGACGTCCCATTCCAGGCCCTTGGACTTGTGGGCGGTGAGCACCTTCACGGTGTTCTCGCCGCCGGGGAGGGTGTTGTCGAGTCCCTTCTCGTACTGGGCGGCGGTGCGCAGGAAGGCCAGGAAGGCCAGCAGGGTGGCGTCGCCGTCGCCCGCGGCGAACGAGGCGGCGATGTCGAGGAAGTTCGACAGGGTCTCGCGGCGGCGGGCGGCCAGGGCGTGCGGGGACGCCGACAGTTCCACCTCCAGGCCGGTCACGGCGAGGACGCGGTGCAGGACGTCCATCAGCGGGTCGGCCAGGGAGCGGCGCAGGTCGCGCAGTTCGGCGGCCAGCCGGGCGAACCGCACGCGCGCTTCCGGCGAGAACGGCAGCCCGTCGTTCTCACGCCCGGCGTCGAGCGGCATCTCCAGGAAGGTGTCGAGGGCGTCCGCGAGCGAGATCACCTCGGACGGGTCGACCCCCTCGACGGCCTCGGCGAGCCTGCGGTCCCGGTCGGCGTGGGGGGGGGGGGGGCGGGGGGGGGGGGCGGCCGGGGGGCGGGGGGGGGCGGGGGGGGGGGGGGGGGGGGGGGGGCGGGCGGGGGGGGGGGGGGGGCGGGGGGGGGGGGGGGGGGGGGGGGGGGGGGGGGGGGGGGGCGGGCGCGGGGGGGGGCCGGTTCTGGCTCGACGCGGAAGCGGTAGTC
>NZ_JBIRUY010000046.1:0-70391 GCF_044335305.1 Streptomyces sp. NPDC020490
GCACGACGGCGCAGCTCAAGCGGGTAAGGGGAAGGACGTGCCATGACTCGATCCTCTCAAACGATCGAGTCCCTACCGAACCCGGAACGGTTCACACCGCATAGCCTCAAAGACGAGATCACCGAGTGGCCGTCGATACACCACTCCAGCGGACGTGACCAAACCGGGAAAGCCTCATCACCAGACTGGACGCCACGGCGGGATCGAGTCTCCTGCCAAGGTTCGGATGATGGCCGCGAGCTCGGTTCGTGGAACTTGCAGACCGGCCTCGTGAAGTTGCTTGGTCAGCTGCGCTTCCAGTTCGTGCAGGATTCTTCCGGCTATGACCAGGTGCTCCAGTGCCTTCGCCGTCAGCACGACGAGCTTGCGTCGCCCACCGGCGGGGTGTGGCTGACGCTCTACATATCCCCGCTTCTCAAGGTCGCCGATGATCTGGCCGGCGGCCTGCTTGGTGACCCCGAGTCGCTCGGCGAGTTCGCTGCTCGTGGCCCCGGAGCCCCTGAGCACCCGGAAGACCAGTCCGTGCATGGGGCGGAGTTCGGCATAGCCGGAGGCGTCCAGGCGGCTCACAAACTCGGAGAGGACCAGTTGGAAGGCCATCCCGAGAAGGAAGGTGAGCTCGGTGCGAGCGAGGGGGTCTTGTGTCTCCATCGCTTCATCTTGACACACCCCTGTAAAGTTGCTTTACTCGCTCACAAGTAAAGAAACTTTACACAGGAGGATCCATGTACGTAGTCAGCGAGAGCGAGCAGCGGACGACCATCACACCCGCTGGCTCGATGTTCGGACTGGCAGGTCCTAGCCAGGGCAGTGCGGAGGTGAGCACCTGGCGCGTGGAGCTCGGGGCTGATGCGTCCACCCCGGTCCACATCATCGACCGCGAGCAGGTATGGATGCCTTTGTCGGGCGAGTTCGAGGTCGAGGTGGACGGCAAGACCGAACAGGTCAAGGCCGGCCAGGCGCTCATCCTTCCTGCGGGTGTCGTGCGGCAGCTCAAGGCTGTCAGTGGCCCCGCGGAGGCACTGGTCGCCATGGTCGTCGGGGGCAAGGCCATGATGCCGGGCAGTGACAACAAGATCCCGCTTGCCTGGGCGGAGTGAGATCACTCTCTTGAACAGCCCGACCAGGCCAACCCCCGCTGGATCTGGTCGGGCTGTTCGCTGCTCCGGGCTGTGTTCCGCTGTCCCGGCGTGAGCGCGAAGCCGGAGACGCCAGATATCAACCGCAACTCCACCAAGGATAGTTATGAATCCCAAAGTCAGCAGCGGGCGTCGCCGGGCGATCCTGGCTCTGCTCGCCATCACCGTACTGATCGTGGTGATGGACCTCACAATCATCAATGTGGCGCTCAATCCGATTCAGCAGAGCCTTGATGCGACCAACGCCGAGCTCCAGTGGTCCCTCGACTCCTACTTGATCACCTTCGCGGCCTTCCTGTTCACCGGAGGTGTGTGTGCGGACCGTTTCGGTAGGAAGAAGACGCTCGTCGTCGGACTGGCGATCTTCGGGATCAGCTCGGTGCTGGGTGCGTACGCAGGCAGCATCACGGAACTCATCCTGTGGCGCAGCGTCATGGGCGTGGGGGCCGCAGTCGTACCGACCGTCACGCTGGCGATCATCATGAACGTCTTTCCGCCCATGGAGCGTCCGAAGGCGATCGCGGCCTGGGCGTCGGCTGCCGGTGTGGCCTTCGCCGTGGGGCCGGTGCTCGGCGGTGTCCTTCTCGAACAGTTCTGGTGGGGGTCTATCTTCCTCATCAACGCTCCACTGATCGTCGTAGCCATCGCTCTGATGGTGTGGCTCGTCCCCGAGTCCAAGAACCCTGCCCCGGCCAAGTTCGACCCTGCCGGTGTGGTGCTCTCCGTTGCGGCGGTCGGTCTGCTGGTCTACGGCGTCGTGACGGGCGGTGAGGACAACGACTGGCTGAGCGCGGACACACTGGGCGCCATAGTCGGCGGAGTGATGCTGATCGCGCTCCTCGTCGTGATCGAGGCGCGGATGGCGGCACCGTCCTTGGACGTCAGCCTGCTGCGCAACTCCCGGTTCTCGGCCGGTTCGGGTGTCATCGCGCTCTGCTTCTTCGCTCTCATTGGAGCCATCTTCATCACGCAGTTCTACTACCAGGCGGTGCTCGGCTTCTCCCCGATGGAAGCTGGCCTTCTGATGCTCCCCATGGGCGTGGGCTCCATGGTCATGTCGGCTCGCTCTCCCAAGCTCGTGATGCGCTTCGGACCGCGCGCTGTTGTGGCCGCGGGGTCGGCGGTCATGGCGCTCTCCTTCCTGATCACGAGCCAGCTGACCGCCGACACGCCGATCTGGCTGCTTGCCGTGGCGCAGCTGATCCTCGGTCTGGGCTGGGGCTGCATCATGGCTCCGGCTACCGCCTCACTGATGTCCGTAGTACCCCCCGTCAAGGCAGGCGCCGGGCAGGCCGTGTCGCAGACGATCCGTCAGGTCGCTGGAGCGTTGGGCGTCGCTGTCATCGGCAGCATCCTCGGTGTGGTGTACCGCTCGGGGATGGAGGAATCGGCGAACGCGCTTCCGGAAGCCCTGCGCGAGGAGGCGGCCGGGTCTATCGGCGGTACCCTGCGAGCGATCGACGCCGCGAAACTCGGAGACCAGGCACCCGCACTCATCGACAAAGCCGTCGACACCTACCTGTCGGGCATGCAGGTCACCATGCTCGTGGCTGTCGGCGTCACCCTGCTCTCCGCAGCCCTGGCCATACGCTGGCTGCCGAAGACGGCCCCGAAGCCGCCCATGCCGCCAGCGCCCAAGCCCGCTGCGGAGGCCGCAGACACCCCAGGAGCGCGAGCCTGACGACGGCCAGATCCGCGGCACGACACGACGTTCGCCGCCACCGCCTTGTCCGGCGGCATCAGGCGCCGGTAGGTGAATCCCGCCGTCGCACACGCCGCCCCAAGTACCGCGGCCGCGCGCGCAGCACGGTCCCCAGCGGGCTCGCACGTGGCGGGGCAGTCGGCCAGCAGAGCACCCCCGTCGGTGTAGCGGGCGAACAGCTGCGGCACCCAGGTCAGCACACGCCCGCTGCCGGGATCACCCCAGATCGGCCGCACCGGCCGCGCCGCCAGGCCCAACACACGCGGGTCGCGGTCCAAGGCCATCAGCTGCGTGCACATCGCCTGCGAGCCGTGCGTGACGTGCAGCCCGGTGGTGGCCGACCACCATCAGCCCGGCCCCCACCGGCGCCCCGGCACCACCGGCAACGCCGCCACCGGCTGGAGCTGTTCGAAACGCACCGCGACAGCGGCCTGCGTCCAGCGGCGCTGCACCAGCTGGCCGTCCGCCCCGGCGAACTCCGCCTCCACGGTGCCCGGTTTCGGCACGGGGGAGGCGCCGGGCACGACGGTGGGTAAGCCGGACCGTACGCCGTCCTGGCTGCTGTCGATGATCACGTACTCCAGACAACGTCATACTGGCCATGGCGCGCAGGCAAACCGGCCGGTAACCACAACTGCACTGCGCCACAAGCCGGTTGGAACGCGCGCGGGGCCAGGATGCTTTCTGAGACGTGCCGGTGTCAGTGCGCATCTCTGCACTTTCCGGACCGGCTCACCGCGGGCCGCCCGGTCGAGGCCGGCTTGTGCCGGGCGGCCGGCCCGGACGAGACGTCACACCGGCCGCTGAGCGGGCCGGTCCTGATCCTGGCTTGCGGTGAGGATCTCCGCCAGCTCCCTCGCGGGCAGGCGTGACCACGCCGCGACATCCTCCAGCGCCACCCCGGCGGCGACGGCCGCGGCGGCGGTGTGCACGAGGGCCTGGTCGATCAGGGCGGCGCTGGGGCCGAGGTGCTCCAGCAGCGTGCGGGCCACCTCGGCGGTGGTGCCGTTGTGCACGCCGCGCAGCTCCACCAGCTGCTCGCCGGCTTCCTTGACCCACTGGGTGATGTGGAAGCGGTGTTCGGCGGACACGGTGGCACGCCATGAGGTGCCCGAGCCGCCTTCTTGCGTCTCGGCCGTCAGGGCGCGCAGCCGGCCGGCCATGGTGGCGGGCTGCTGTTCCCGGGGCAGGCGCCAGGGATCGTCCCTCCATCCGGGCGGCCCGCCCGCACTGCGCCGCCGGCGGAAGACGGCGCCCATCCAGGCGAGTAGAGGCCCGCCGTGGTCCACCGCCACCAGCGGCCCCAGCCAGTTGCGTCCCACCCGCTCGCCCAGCCGGCGGCAGAATGCCCCGTCGGCGGGCAGCGGCCGCGGCCGCCCGGCGCCGCTGTCCGTCCACACCAGTTCGGCCATGGCCGGGTCCAGCAGTGCGTCGGCCACGGCCACCACCTCGGGGAAGACGACCGCGTCCCGGCCCACGATCCGCCACCGCTCCAGATCCGGTCCGGCGTTGCCGCCCGCCACCTGGTGCAGCCGGTGCGGCCAGATCTCTTCCTGCTGCCAGTGCAGGGCCTCCTCCCACCACCGGGCCACAACCGCGTGTGCCAGGGCGAACACGTCCCCGTCCTTTGCCCCGGCACGCTGCGCACGGCGCGCCACCCCCGCCCACCGCCGCTGCGCGGCCGCCACCTCCGGGACACCGCGCAGGTCGAGGTGTTCCAGCGGCTGGTCGGCGTCCGCGTCCAGCAGCCACCGCCCGTGCCGGGCACACACCCGCCGCCAGCGCGGCAGATACCGCACCGCCCGCACCCTCTGCCCGGTGCGCCGCGCGGTGCACGACCGGCAGGCGAAGGCCGCCTCGCCCGCTGCCGCGCCCGCCGAACGCCACCGCGCCTGCGCAAGGGCGGCGTCCCGGCCGGTGCTGATCTTGGGATCGTCCAGGGTGAAGGCGGGCAGCGCGCGCGCCAGCACTGCCGGTTGGACGCCGCACAGCTCGGCGAGCACAGCCCGTCCGGCCGCGTTGAGGACGATCTTCGAGTCGGCCCGCGCACCGCCGCCCACGTGCCGGGCGGGGTAGTTGCGGCACGTCCACAGCCGCAGCAGCCCGGCGGCCGGCAGACCGTAGCGGTCCGCGGCCCGGTTGATCAGGGACGCGGTCAGCTCCCCGGCCAGCGGCACGGTCCGTAACGCTCCTGCTGCCACAATTCTCTCCGGCATCCGTTCCTGCTCCCCCACACCGCGGCGCACTGACCGCCTACAGCTCAAACTGCAGGTCGACGATGTCCTTGAGTTCCACTTCGAGGCCGTGGGCGCGGCGGCCGCCGTCGCGGAAGTACACCTCACCCAGCGCCTCGGCCGCGAGTTCGCGGAGGTCGTCCTCGTCGATCCCGGCCTCCTGGGCTGCAAGGAGGCGGGCGGCGTGATGGGGCGGCAGGGCGAGGGTGAGGTGACGCACGCGGGCCTGGTCGGTGCTGCCGACGGCGGCGGTGTAGCCGAAGCTGGCCTGCACATCGATCATGATGCCGCTCGTGGTGGCCGCGGCCCGCTTCGCTCTGGCCCGGATCTGCGGCTGCCAGCGTGCGCGGACCTCACGCTCCAGCCGGCCGGCGAGTTCCGGCCGGGGCCTTTTGAACTGGTTGTTGACATACCGCTCGACCGTGCGCCGGCTGATGCCGAGCAGCTCGGCCACCGGCATCGTCCGGCCGCCGTGCTTCTTGACGAGGTAGCGCATCTGCGCCCCGGCGGACTTGGGAACGGGACGCGTGAACGCCGTCTGCACCGCCTTGTCGAGTTCTTCCCCGACCGTGACCATCGCCTGTAACGCTCCCTATTCTCCGGTGTCCCTGGCGGTGACCACGCCGGTCTTGATGTAGCGGGCGAGATTGGCGACATGGCCGTCGGCGCTGAGCTGCTCGAGCACGTCCGCACCCCACAGCATGCTCTGGGTGCCCTCGTGCTTGACCATCCCCGGAGACACCCCCAGCCGGAACGAGCCCGGCACCGTCTTGCCGTCGCGGTCGTAGGGCAGGACATCCAGCGGGCTGGGCCCGTCGGCGGCGTACACGGCGCAGTCGGAGAGGACCGCGACCGGGTAACGGCCGGTGGCCGCCGCCAGATTCAGCATCTTGCGGTGCATGTTGACCCGCGCCCGGGAGATGACGGTGGCGCGGATGTCCGGGCGCCAGGTCGGCCGGGCGAGCGCGGGCCACGCCTGCCCCGGCTTCCAGCCGCCGCCGCGCGCCTTCTCCTGCAGCTTGCCGACGCCGCCCTTGACGGTCATCTTGACCGCGTCCACGACGATTCCCAGCTCCGGATTACGGCTCTTGTAGCCGTCCATCGCCTGCAGGAACTCGGCCGGGGAGAGCTTCTCCGCGATGCCGAGGTCTGCCATGGTGGCGACGTAGGCATCGCGCAGCCGCTTGTACCAGCCGTCCAGGAACCGGCCACTGTCCTCGCGCACCCAGGCCTCCAGCGGTGCGACGTCGTAGCCGAGCTCGACGGCGTACGCCACGGTGGGCGTGGCGTACCAGGCCGGCCCCGTCGGGCGTTCGCCGGTCGGCGTGAACGGGCTGGGCAGCAGCGCGGCGTCGAGGTCGCGCCACTGCTTGCCGACCTTCACCCGGGAGAGGTCGACGTGGGAGAGGTCGACCAGCCAGGAACCGGGCAGTGCCGCATCGAAGACCGGGCGGGTGACGTGCACGGGCGGCGATGCCAGGCCGACGACGGCGCCGTTGGCGGCCGCACCGAAGGCGAGGTTGACGTCGATGCCGACCAGGTGCCGCCGCATGCACTCGGCATCGGTCAGATCCCGCGCCCAGTCGTAGGCCTCCTCGAACAGCCGCTCACCGGGGCCGCGTACGTGGAAGCGGGGCAGGTGGGCCAGGACGGGGTGGCCGTCGGTCGCCTCGCACGGCGCGGGATCCATCGGCTCCGTACCCAGCGAGCCGGGCCGGTGCTCGCGATGCCGCCTGCCGTCGGCATCCGGCTCGCTCGCGCGGGTGGGCGGGCCGAGCGCGGTCATCAGCTGCAGTCCCGTGACGGCGGTGGATCCGACCGGCGTCATCACCCGGGCCGCGTACACGCCCAGCACCCGGGCAAGTTCCGGCGGCGGTAGCTGCGCGGCATGGCCCCAGGAGCGCTCGTCCAGGGCGCGCCAGGAGGGGATGCACAACTGCACGCACCTGCGGCGGCCGCCCTGGGCGGGGCGGTAGATCCGCGCCCACGGCCCCAGCCCGCGCTTGGTGAGCTGCCAGTCGGCGCGCTGGAGCTGCTTGATGACCTTGTGTCCTTCCGGGAGCCGTCCGGCAAGCCGCTCGGACTCGGACAAGGCGGCGGGCAGGCCGTACCGCTTGCACGCCGCTTCGGTGAGCACCAGCAGCGGGTCGCCGTCCTTCCCCGAGCCGTGCAGCCTCTGCGACCCCAACTGCGCCTCGGTGAGCGTCCACTCCACCAGCGCGGGCAGCGACTTGGCGGGCACGTCCAGGATCAGACCGCCGACGCCGTAGCCCGTCACGTTCCGCTCGGAGTCGGCATCGAGGACGAGCAGCGGACCGTGCGCGTACGCCCCGCCGGGGGCGGGGGTGTCCGCCGGGGCGGCCTTCGGCGCAGCGGGGCGACGCGGACCGGCGGCCCGTCCGGTGCGCGGCGGCAGCGGCACGGCGGCCGGTGCGCCGACCGCGGCCGGGGACTCCTCGGCCACCGGTACGGCGGCTTCCGGCGCCCCGCCCGTCGGCTGCGGGGATGCCGCGGGCGGGGCGGGGGTGACGGCCTGTGCCGCCGCGGTGTCTGTGTCCTTCGGCGGGGTGCCGGTGCTCTCGGGGGCGGGGTAGAGCTCGGCGAGCTGCTTCAGCAGGCGCGCGTACGCCTCCCGCTCCGGCGGGCGGGGCTCGGTCCTGCCCGACTCCCAGCCGCCGACGGTCGCCCGCCGCACGTCCAGGGCAGCGGCCACCTCGTCCAGGGTGAGTGCGTGAGCCTGGCGCAGCCGCCTGCGCTCGGCCGGCGGCGGCAGCGGGGAACGGGACGCGACCAGCGCGTCGACCGCGTCGAACAACTCGGACATGGGACACCTCCACCCCTCACCCTACCCTGAAACGCACCCATCGCGTACGAACAGCGTACGGATAACGTACATTCAGCGCACGGATGGTGTTCGGGGTGATAGCGTCCTGTCACGGACCTCGGGTGAGCGGCCTGGAGCGCGCGTGCGCTCGTGCCGTTGCCTTTCCCAGGCGGGAGCGTGACCGAAGTGGTGCGAGAGCATGCGACGTGTTCAAAGGGGGAGCGGTGGCGGCAGCGAGTGACGGCTGGGCGGGCATGGGCTGGGACTGGACGGATGCCGACGACATCCGCCGACGCCTGGACCAAGGAGCCGATCCGGAGAGCTGGAACGGGAGCCGGCCCCTGCACCGTGCAGCGGTGTTCGGCTCCCCGGAGGCTGTCGCGGAACTGGCCCGCCGGGTTGCGGACGTGGACGCGCTGGAGAACGGGGTGACGGCACTGTGGGAAGCCGTCCTGTTCAGGAAGCCGGCCAACGCACGGGCGCTCGCCGCCGCCGGGGCCGATCCCTGGCGGCTGTCACTCGGCGGCTGGTCACCGGGGCGGCTGAGTCTGGCCGGGCCGACCCCCGAGCTGTTCCCGGTACCGGAAGGGGTGTCCCTGAGCGGCACCGAGCGTGCGGCAGTGCGGGAGGCCCATCGGCTCACCACGGCGCTGGGCGAGTTCGACTACGACGGCACGGGCCTGGCCTGCGTGGCCGGTATCGACGCGGCCGAGGCGGTGCGCCGTCTTGAGGCGACACCGGCGGACGGTGAACTCACCGACGAACTGCTGGAGGACCCCTACGCCTACGACATGGACGAGAGCCTGCACATCATCGGCGTGACGTCCGTGCCGGGCGGCTGCGTCGTCACCCAGCCATGGGGATACGCGCCGCAGATGCCGGGCGTACTGGCCCGGCTGTCCGCCGGCACCCTCTGCTACGGCCTCTACGCCAATCCCAAGAGCGGCAACCAGGGCAGCATCGCCAGGCATGGAACGATCGAGGGCTCAGACCTGCACCCCGGCGGAGGACCGGACGAGCACGACACCTCCGCACAGGTGCTGGCCGCCTACCTCTACCAGCACGACGCCGTCGCCTACGCCTGCGCCTTCGCAGGCCTGCGCCCGACCGACAGGCGCGCCGTGACCGGACCGCCCGATGTGTGGGTCGAACTGCCCCGCCGCGACTACTGGAGTCTCTGACTCAGACAGGAGCTGACATGACGGTGGCGCAATGGCCGCGCCCCGGCCGCCCTGAGCGCGCGCGGCTCTTTCCCGACCAGGCCGAGGCGGTCAAGCGGCTGGCACAGCATCTGCGGCGCGCGGGGACGCGGGGTCTGTTCGTCTCGGCGACGGGCACCGGCAAGACGCTGGTGTCGATCCGGGTGGCGGACGAACTCGGCGCGCGGCTGATCCTGTTCGTGGTCCCCACCCTGGACCTGGCCGCGCAGACGGCGCTGGCCTGGCGCCGCGACCATCACCTGGAGCACATGGTGATCGTCTCCTCCCTGGACACCAGCGGCCGCGACGACCTGGTCGCGGCCCGGGTCATGTCGACCACGAACCCGCACGCGCTGGGCGGGCTGATGTCGGTGGTGGGGGAGAGGGAGGACCAGATCCGTGCGTTGACGGTGATCTGCACCTACGACTCCCTGGACAAGATCGAGCAGACCCAGCGCACCGGGTACGCGGTGCCGCCGTTCGACCTCGCGGTCATGGACGAAGCCCACCGGATCGCCGGCCGCGCCGACAAGAAGTGGGCAATCGTCAACGACGCGCAGCAAATCCGCGCGGACCGCCGCCTCTACATGACCGCCACCCCCCGAACCTTCCTCGCCCCGGAGCTGGCGGAGTCCGCCGACACCACCCGCCCCCGCCGCCGTGCCACCGGGCCGAACCGGGACATGGACGTGGACGCGTTCGCCAACTCCATGGACCACGAGGCCGTCTACGGCAAGAAGGTCTTCGAGTACCCCCTCGCCCAGGCGGTGGCCGACGGCCGCGCAGCCGACTACCGCATCGTGGTGCCCACCCTGACCGACACCGACCTGCGCCGCCGCCTGAACATGCCCGCCCCGGGCACGACCGCGAACACCGCCGCCGGTTCCGGCGAACAGGGGGACGACGGTGCGCTGCGCACCACAGCCCTGCACCTGTCCGTCCTGCGCGCCATGACCGAACACCGTCTGAGTAAGGTCCTGGTCTACTTCAACCTCGTCTCCGACGCCCGCCGCTTCGGCCGCGAACTCCCGCACACCCTGCGCCTGCTGGCCAGCACCGACCCCGACCTCGTCCCGGACATCACCCCCGAGCTGTTCTTCGCCCACGGCGAGCACACCCCAGCCCAGCGCGCCGACACCTTCACAGCCTTCGCCGCGGCCGACTGCGCGATCCTCGCCAACTCCCGCCTGATCGCCGAAGGCGTCGACATCCCCAGCGTCGACGCGATCGTCTTCGCCGACCCCACCCGTAGCGTCATCCGCTGCGTCCAGGCCCTGGGCCGCGCCCTGCGCCTGGATGTCTCCGGCAAGACTGCCAGCCTGATCGTCCCCGTCTACGTCCCGCCCGGCGCCGACGGCGAGAACATCCTCGGCACCGCGTACGAGCCGGTGTGGGCAATCGCCTGCGCACTGGCCGGCCACGACCACCGCATCCTCGAACGCCTCCCGGACAAGGCCAACCGCCTCCCCCGCGAGACCAGCGATGTCATTCAGCGCCGTTGGCACTTCGACTTCACCGTCCACCCCGAACGCATCGCCCAGGCGATGGACCTGGTCTCCTTCGACCCCCGCGACCCGGCCGTCTCCCGCTCCCGCCGCCTGGGGCTGGCAGCCGCCCAGTCCTACCGCGACGAACACGGCCACCTCGACGTGCCCACCGACTACACCGACCCCACCGGCTACCGGCTCGGCACCTTCATCACCACCATGCGCGACGCCGCCAAAGCCGGCCGCCTCGAAGCCGACTGGACCGCCGAACTCGACGCCCTCGGCATGATCTGGGACAAACACGACGCCGCCTGGCGCGCCCGCCTCGCCGCAGCCGCCGACTACCTGCGCACCCACGGCCACCTCGCCGCCCCCGCCACCACCCCCGTCGGCGCCTGGCTCGCCGAACAACGCCACCTCGCCACCAAAAACACCCTCGATACCGCCCGCGCCGACGCCCTCACCGCCCTCGCCCCCGACTGGCGCCTCCCGCACGGCGCGGACTGGCACCGCAAATACCATCTGCTGCACACCCACCTCGCCTCCGGCGCCGACCCCGCCGCCCTCACCCGCGACACCCTCCTGGCCTGCGTGAAGATCGGCTCCTGGCTCTACCGCCAACTGACCACCTGGCCCGCCCTCCACCCCGGCCAGCAGCACCTGATGACCGCCCTCGGCCTCACCCCCGACACCAACCCCCTCACCCCGGCCCGCCGCACCCGCCGCACCTTCGAAGAGACCGTCCAGCTCCTGGAACTCTTCCTCCACCGCGAAGGCCGCGCCCCCGCCGCCCGCGAGACGATCCGCGTCGACGGCGACACCGTCAAGATCGGCGCCTGGCTCGCCAAGGCCCGCACCAAGCACCGCGCCGGGCAGCTCGACGCCGGTCACGAGCGCCTGGTCGACGCCCTCTTCGACGGGGACTGGACCGACGAGAACGCTGCTCCAGCGGCCCTCGTGTAGTTCCGGCCCGATCGCGCTCAGTCCTGGCTATGTCGCTCCCTCGGCTCACGGGCAGTATCCCGGCGTGCCTTCCGGCGCAGACAATGGCGTAACGGGCAGGATGCATGATCGTGGACACCGCCACCGCGCAACCCGCCCTTCCGCCCTTTACCTGCCCTGCTTGGTGCGACTGGAAGCACCGAGGAGACGCGGGTGTCGCGTCTCTTGAGGACGTTGTGCACATGGTGATGGGGCCGGGCCTTGCCGTTCCCCGCCATGGCCGGGCGGGCTGGCTGGAGGTCATGCTGACCCTGACATCCGGCACATGTCCGGACGGCGCACCGAGATCGCCTCACATCGAGGTCGAGGTGACCGGCGAGGCCGGTCGGCTGTCCAGCCAGGACGACGTCCTGGGACTCATTCAAGAGCTGCGAGCGATGACAGCAACTCTGGAGACCTGGATGGAGCGTCTTCCCGGGTGAGGCCGGCTGCGTCGGCGGCGCCGACCCCGCTGCGCTCACCCGCGACACCCTCCTGGCTGGGGTGAAGATCGGCTCCTGACCGCACCGCCAGCTCACCGCCGGGCGCGCTGCCCCATCCTGCCGGCAGCGGCTGGTGATCTCTCTCTGATTCGGCTCTCGACAGCCTGCTCACCCCGCCCGCCGCACGCGTCGCACCTGCGAGCGGACCGCGCAGGCCAGGGGAGCTCTTCCGCCGCTGTGAATGCTGCGTTCCCGCCGTTCCTGAGGCCACCCGGGCCGGCGGCGACACGGGCAAGACCGGAGCCCATCTTGCTGTAAGCACCGGGCCGGCCACCTGGACGCTGGTCATGAGCGTCTGGCCGCCCGCCCTCTTCGACGGGGGCTGGATGGAGGAAGACCACCGTTCCGGTAGCCGTCCCCTGGCATGGTAACAACTGTTACCATGCCGGTATGGCGAAGACGCAGCTGGGCGCGCGCGTGGATGAGGACGTGGCGGAACTCGCGAAGAAACGCGCCGCCGACCTGGGACTGAGCATCGGGGACTACCTGGCCCGGCTGGTACAGGACGATGCCAGCGGCCTGCGCGCCCGAGCGGTGGACGCGGCCGCCCGCTTCCTGGCCGACCACCAGGCGGTCTTCGACGAGGCCGAACACGCCCAGCAAACGCCCAGGGGAGCACGTGCGGCCTGATGGAACTGCACATCGACGTTCCCTGGATCCTGCAAGTCGCCGAGGCTGCCGGGGCGAACGATCCGGCCCCCGACGACTACGGCGTTCCCGTCTCGGCGGTCGCCCGCCACCGCGCCGAGCTGTTCGAGCAGTCCGTCTACGGCGGCCCCTACGCCAAGGCCGCCGCCCTGGTGCACACCCTGGGCCGGTGCCGCTGGCTGGAGCGCTCCAACCTGGCCGTCGCCGCTGCCACCGGCGTCATGTACCTCGAGGCCGCCGGAATCACGGTCAAGCCCGCCCGCGAGGATGCGATCGCTCTCAAGGACCTGCTCCTGGACCCGGGCTGCACGGCCGGGAGGATCGCCGCTCTGCTGCGGGCCTGGCCCACCACTACCTGAAGCAACTCGGTGGCCCGCCCCGCACACCGGGGTGGGCCTCGCTGCGGCAGGACACCAACCACCAGGGGAGGAAGCGCAGATGGATGTGGGCTCGGTGCTCGGCAGCATAGGCCGAGTGGCGGCCGGGGCGGGCCGGCTGGTGTGGGCAGTGATGACCGCGCCGACTACGGGCACCGAGTATGACGCCCAGTCCAAGATCGACAGGCTCGCGGAGAAGATCGAAGACGAGGTACCGGAGGAGCTGCGGGACCGGGCGTGGGGTCTGGTCCTGGACGCGCTGTACTGGGTGCCCCAGGAGATCGAGCAGTTGGTGGAGAAACATCAAGAGCCCGACGACGAGGAGACCGAGGAGCCGTCGGCCAAGCACTGATGCCGGAAACCGAAGTGCCGTCCCCCACAGGCGGATTCTCAGCTTGCTGGGCACTGTACTCGCCCTGGACGGCGCACTTGACGAACGCAGCCACGGGCACCTCGCACACGGTCAGGAAGCCGGTCAGTTGCACCTCGTTGGCCGGGAGCGCGGGAGCGGACCACGGCCCCTTCACGCACCACCTCCCGGCTGCACGCGCCTCGTTCACCGGGGGCGCCAGTACGCGTGCGTCTGACGTACGTCGGCGTCGATCACATCGCGCAGGACCTCGCGATCGTCCGCGGGCAGGTGACCGCAGAGGAGGTTCGCGGACAGCCGGTACGCCTCGGCCATCTGTGGATCGCCGGCCACGAGGACGCTGGACCCTCGCCGCGGCGGCCGCAGCGGTGCGCGGCGCTCTGAAGCGGGGCCAGGCCAGCGCATCCTCGTGCGGGTTGCGCGGTGATACCTGTGAACGCCCGGCCGCGCGTTGGCGGCATGGGCGTCGAGGCGAACCACGACTCGAGGCGTCGTTCCGCTCGGCGCTGCCGTCGGCGTGGTCGTGCTGCTCACCCAGCGCTCGGCGATCCACTGGTTCGGGCAGCCCCGTACGCCCGGCACACCGTCGCAGCCGCCGTACGCCTGACCCCTTGCTCGAGCCCGGCGTACGTGCACGAGAGGCCGGTGCATCCGACCGTCCGCCCCCGGGAGGAAAAGGGTGCAGGGCTCACGTCCTGTGGTCCTCCGAGCAGGGGCGGGAGCCCACCCGCGCAGGTAATGACCACGGCGCTGTGCCATCGGCTGTGGAGGTGCTGGTGATGGTCGTATCAGCGCGTGGTGATCGTTGTTGACCAGCTCAGGGAGATCGTCGTTGGTGGCGGCGGCCGGTGATCCTTCATTGCGAAGGCTGCGCCCCCGCCGCCCGTGAGAGCGTCCGTGTCGACGGCGACACGGTCAAGATCGGCGCCTGGCTCGCCGGGGCCACCACGCACCAGGCCGGGCAGCTTGTCCCTGAGCACGCTGCCCTGGTCGCTGCCCTGGTCGCAGCGCTGTTCGACGGCGACTGGACCGATGAAGGCGCGCCTGCAGCGGTCCTGCAGGACAAGCCCGCGGTTTCCGCGGTGGCGCGTGCGGCTATACGCGGCAGCTGTCGGTGTGGGTGACCTCTCGGAAGTCGGCGATGAGGGGGCTGGCCATCGACTCGCGGTAGACGACGGCGGCGCGACCGTAGGGCCAGGTGATGTCGTCGTGGAAGTCCTGCTGGGCTTCTGCGCAGCTGCCGAACATCAGACCGCGGACGATGTCGGTCCAGGCGGCATCGTCCTGGTAGCTCTGCCCTTCGGGATAGGTGCCGGGGCCAAAGGTGACGAACATCGTCTGCGCCGAGGGGTTGAACGTGACGGTCACCTCGTCGCCCATGTACTGCTGCCCTTGAAGAATGGGAGCCGCGTCATCGCGCAGGCGCTGTGCGGCGGCCTTCTCCGCCTGTGTGGCCGGCACCCGGGCTGCGGCCCACTCATCAACGGTGGGCTCAGCATCGGCCCGCTCGCGCGCGGCGCGGGCCGCGCGGCCGGCCCGCCACTTGTAGAAGCTGGAGCGGGCCACCTCCAGCACCTGACACAACCGCTTCACGCCCCAGGCGCGGTGGTGGTCCTCGATGAACTGGCAGCGGTTCACCAGGTCATCTCTTGTGCGAAAAACTTCGTCGCCTTGCGCAGGATGTCCCGTTCGGTGGCCAGTTTCTGGTTCTCCTTGCGCACGGTCTTCAGCTCCGCGCGCAGGGCCGCTATCTCGGCCTCCAGCTCCTGCCTCGTGGCCTCGCTCACCGGGACGTCCTTCGTGTTCGTGCTCGTGGCGCCGCTTGGACCGCGGCGGGCCCGCTCGGCCCGCACCCAGTTGCGCAGCGTTTCCCGGCTGATCCCCAGGTCCTTGCCGATGCCCTCGAAGGTATGGCTCGGGTCCGACAGGTACAGCGCGACCGCGTCCGCCTTGAACTCGGGCGAGTAGACCTTCATCACCATAAGAGAACCCTCCTCCCCGGCCCCTGGCGGGGCCGGGCTCAGAGGTGTCCACCACTCGGGGACAGGTCCCCAGATCGCGAACCGACTGAAGGCCGACTTCCCCGATGATGAGTCCATGCGGATCAGCCACGAGGCGATCCATCAGGCCCTGTTCATCGAAGGCCGGGGAACGCTCAAGCGTGAGCTCGTTGCCTGCCTGCGCACCGGCAGGGCCCTGCGGGTGCCCCGAGCCCGGTCCGAGCGGACGTCGTGGGCCCACGTCACGCCCGAGGTGTTGATCAGTGAACGGCCGGCGGAAGCCGACGACCGGGCCGTTCCGGAACCCTGGGAGGGCGATCTTCTGATCGGACTGGAGCGGTCGGCGATCGGCACGCTGGTCGAGCGCACCACCCGAATTCACGTTGCCCGTCCACCTTCCCCGCGAGGACGGCTACGGCACGGTTCCCCGGACCGAGAACGGTCCGCCGCCGACCGGCTACGGAGCGGTGCCGATGAAGAACGCGCTGGCGGCAACGGCCGGCACCCTGCCCGGGCAACTATGGCGGTCGCTGACCTGGGACCGTGGCAAGGAGCTGTCGGCACACGCCCAGTTCACGATCGAGACCGGCATCCCGGCCTGCTTCGCCGACCCGCACAGCCCCTGGCAGCGCGGCACCGATGAGAACACGAACGGCCTGTTGCGCCAATACTTCCCGAAGGGAACCGACCTTTCTCGATGGGCGGCTGAGGATATCGAGGCGGTCGCTGCCACGCTCAACAGCCGGCCCCGGAAGAGCTTCGGTCGGAAGACGCCCGCCGAGGCCCTCAACGACCATCCACTATCGATGAAATGAGCCGGTGTTGCTAAGACTGGTTGAACCTGGTCAGTACTGCTCCCGGAAGTTCCAGCGGGCCTGCCGCAAGCTGGGCATCACCCAGTCCATGGGCAGAGTCGGATCTTGTTTCGACAATGCCGTGAGCGAGGCGTTCAACAGCGCGTTGAAGGTCGAGTGCGTCCACCGGCACACCTTCGCCACCCGCACCGAGGCCCGGATCAGGATCGCCACCTGGATCACCGACTTCTACAACGCCAGGCGGCTACACAGCGTATGCGGGTTCAAGAGCCCGATCGACTACGAACGTGAATACCGAGCCCCCCTCGCCAGGGACTGGCCGCATAGATCGTCTCCACGCTGCGAGGGGATTGACATACAACCGCCGGTCGATCAGCGTGCGGCTGCGGCCGGTGGCGTAGGCGAGGAACCGATCTGGCAGTTCTCGGTGCGGCCAGGGGTTCCGGAGTACTGCCTTTGCACCCCGGCCGACCGCAGGCCCTTCTTCTGGAAGCCGGTCCGGGCCGTCGTGACCGGCCTCCTCGGTCAGCGTCCAGCCGTCCTTGCGCTCCAGCGGAGCAATCAGCCCCCGCAGGCTACGCGGCGAGGCCCCGGCCAGGAAACGGATCACCTGCTCCGGGGGCGCGGCCGCGCAGCATGAGTCGTCGGGGCCGGCCTGCGGGGCGCGTGTGCTGTGTTCGTCATGTACCCAGCAACCGGCGCGGTCCGTTCCCGGACATGGCCGAGGCGCGCGCCCGTCCGCACGTGCCTCCAGCCTGGTGCCCGAGGGGGACTCGGGCGGCGCTGAAGCGGGGCTCGGGCGGTACTCGAGCGGGGGTGGTTTTCGGCCAGCAGGCGGGCAAAGGCTGCCCCAAGGAGCACGGCCGCTCCCGCGCGGCCGCACAGAAGCGGAACGGCCGCCCGGGCGACCCGCCGCGCTTTGTCCGCGACCAAGCCCTCGGGTCGGCGGTCCGCCGGCCGTACCGGAGCCAAGAACAAGGGGGGAATATCCGATTTCGGGCGGTGGTGGAATTGAGCCACGGCCCGCCCGGTGTCACCTGGTCCACTTGACGTTCTTCGGCGGCTGCGGTTTCACTTTGCTCGTTTGCACGGCCGGGTTCGTTCAACGGGGGATATATGAACGTGCAGGTAATTTCCAGGGAGTGTATCCACGTGGCTCCTTCCTTCGCGCGTCGCGCCGACGTCTGAGGCATGTCGCCTCCCCCCGCAGGCCGGTGCCGTTCGCATCGCGCTGCGGAAGTTCCGACGTCGACTCTGCCCTCACGCTGCTGCAAAGGAGCTCCACAGGTGTCCAACCGCGTCACGGAAAAATACCTCGGCGCATGCATGGGAGAGGATTCACGACTTCGCCGCACGGCACGTGAACTGTCCCTGCCCGAGACCTACGCGAATTCCTACGGAAAGCTGCTGCTCGACCGTCCGCTGTTCGTCCCGGAAGCGGAGATCTCCGCATTTGCCGACGACCTGAGGGCCGTATTCGACATTCTGGTGTCCCTGCCGGCACGCCTCTACGACGGCGATCCGCTGCGCTATTGCGCCGCCCTCGGCATGGATCCCGAGGTCGCCGGGCTGATGTCCCGGGGCGCCACCGGGCAGCCGCCGGTGTACGCGAGGGCCGACGCCTACCACGACGGCACCTCGTTCCGGCTGCTGGAGCTCAACATCGGCAGCCAACTCGGCGGCACCGACTCGGCGCAGCTCAACCGTGCCTTCCTCCAGGCGCCGGCCTTCCGGGAGTTCGCCGAGCGGCACGGCCTCGGCCACGTCGACACCGTCGAGCGGCTCGCCCGCGCGCTGCGCGCCGCGGCCGCACCGCTCACGTCGGGCGAGCCCGTGGTGGCGCTCGTCGAGGCCGACGGCGGACTGGCCGCCTACCGGCACGTCTTCGCCGCGCTGCAGGAGGCGATGCTCGGCCACGGGGTCCGGCTGCTGCTCGGCGAGATCGGTGAACTCGGCGAGCGGAACGGCAGGATCACCCTGTACGGCACCCCCCTCGACGTGGTCCTGCGCTACTTCGTCGCGAGCGAGATCGTCGCCGACCCGTCGGCCCGCGACACCCTCGACCTGCTGCTCGCCGCCCACCGGGCCGGCCGCACGGTGCTGTACACCTCACTCGAGGGCGCCATGTTCGCCAGCAAGGGCAGTCTGGCGATGCTGCACGACCCGCTGGTGCGCCGCAGCCTGTCCGCCGCGGAGTGCGCGGTCGTCGACCGGGCCGTCCCCTGGACCAGGCTTCTGGACGACCGCGACCGTGACCGGCGTGCCGACGACCATGCCGAACTGCTGGAGCGCTGCCTGTCCGACCGGGTGAACCTGGTCCTCAAGCCGGGCGTCGGGCACGGCGGAGTGGGCACCGTCGTCGGCCACGAGGTCACCGACGAGCAGTGGCGGGACGCTCTCGGCGCCCGCGCCCACGGCGACCACGTGGTGCAGGAACGGGTCCGCCCGGCCACCGAGGCGGTGCTCGACGCGGACACCGGGGAGATGCGCGACTGGGTCGCCAACTGGGGCGTCTTCTTCGACACCGAGGGGTACGCGGGCGCGTTCGTGCGCGCCCTGCAACCCGCTGACGGTGCCGTCGTCGCCTACGCCAACCCCGGCACCCGCGGCACCTGCGTCTTCACCACCCCCTGACTCCCGCGGCGCACGGCGCCGTCCGGGCACCGCCGAGTCCCCGGCATGGCCGCGCGCGGCCATGCCCGCCCCCCTCCATCCCCCCTCTCCCAACTCCGTGTCCACCCCGGTCCGGGACACACATGATCCCGGGCCGCATCACGGCGCCATACCCCCCGCGCCGTGTGAAGGGAGCCTGCGGCATGACCGGACACCATCCGGATGCCGATGAGCGGCCGCACATCGTGGTCGTCAATCGCTGGCAGAAGCAGTACGCCGACTACGCCCGCTACATGGATCACGCCGGCCACCGCGTGAGCTACGTCAGCACCAGCGTCGGACACGGCAGCGTCCCGCCCACCGCGACGGACGTCGTCACCGTCACCGCCACCGACGACCTCGCCGAGGTGAGCGCCGCCGTGGCCGTACTCGCCCGGCGGCACGGCCGGCCCGACCGGGTGGTCGCCCTGAAGGAGGGCGACCTGATGACGGGCGCGCGGCTGCGTGAGCAGTGGGACCTTCCCGGGCCGCGCACCGCCGACCTGGTGGCGTTCCGCGACAAGTACGTGATGTGCCGCGCGGTGTCCGCCGCCGGACTGCCGGTGCCCGCGTTCACCGCCGTGTCCGGGCCCGAGTCGGTGCTCGCCCTGGCCCGCCGGGCCGGCTGGCCGCTGGTGGTCAAGCCACGGGTCGGCGGCTCCAGCGAGGGCGTCGTCGTCCTGCGCGGCCCCGGTGACCTGGCCGACCTGCCCGATCCGGCCGAACGGCCTTTGCTGGCGCAGGCGTTCAACCCGCACCCGATACACCACGTGGACGGCGTCTTCGACGGCCGGACCCCCACGTGCCTGCGCACCTCCCGGTACGTCAACAGTTGCCTCGGCTTCCGCGACGACGGAACCTTCCTCGGCTCGGTGGAGGAGGACGACCCCGATGTCCGCCGGGCGGTCGCGGAGGCCACCACCGCCTACCTGCGGGCGCTGACCACCACCGCGACCCCCTTCCACCTGGAGCTGTTCGTCGAACGCCGGGACGACACCGTCTCCTGCTCGTTCCTGGAGGTCGGCGCCCGGGTCGGCGGCGCGGAGATCCCCTTCGTCTGGCGCGAGGTGCACGGATACGACCTGATGCGGGCCGCGTGCGACCTCCAGCTCGGCCGCCGGCCGGCCGACCCGCCCCCCGCGGAGGACGGCGAGGTCGCGGGCTGGCTCCTGGTGCCCGCGCCCGCGGACCGTCCGTGTGTCATCACCGAGGCCACGTCCATGGCCGGCCGCAGCCCCGGGCCGTACGCGGAGGCCCTGCTGCGCCCCGGGGAGGTGCTGCCCGCCGCGGACGCCTACTACGAGCACGTCGGCGGCCGGTTCCGCTTCCGCGGTACCTCCAGTGCCGAGGTGGAGACCGCGCTGACCGCCACGGCGTCCTGCTTTCGCGTGCGCGCCGAACCCGTAGAGCCGATGACCGTACGCATACCCGAGGTGTCACGATGAGGGACTACTCCGAACAGATCCTGGACGGCGAAGGCGCGGACGACTACGCGCGCTACATGCGCACCGACACCCTGCTGTCGCTTCAGCGGCGCCCCGACGAGGTCATCCACCGGGACGAACTGCTCTTCCAGGTCGTCCATCAGTCCACCGAACTGTGGCTGAAACTGGCCGGCTCCGAGCTGCAGGAGGCCGCCGCGCGGATCCGGGCCCGGGAGCTGGACGCCGCCGTCGGCCTGCTGCGCCGGGCCGGTCTCGGCATCGAACTCGTCACGGACCAGTTGGAGATGATGCGCCACCTGTCACCGTGGGACTTCCAGACCATCCGTACGGTGCTGGGGCACGGCTCCGGTGCGGACTCACCCGGCTGGCGATCGGTCCAGCGCTGCGGACGCGCCCTCGACCGGGACTTCACCGCCCTGGTCAAGGAACGGGACATCGACCTCGCCGAGCTGTACCGCGACCGGCAGGGCAGCCCTGAACACCGGCTGGCCGAGGCCCTGGTCGAATGGGACGAGCGGGTCTCGCTGTGGCGGGTGCGGCACTACAAGGTCACCACCAGGATCATCGGCACGCAGGTGGTCGGCACGCAGGGCACTCCGGTGGACGTCCTGGCCCGGCTGATCGAGTACAAGTTCTTCCCCGAGTTGTGGGCCGTGCGCACGGAGCTGACCCTGACGGGCCCGATGGGCCGATCCCACGAGACGGAGCCGGCATGAGCCCGGCCCGGCCCGCCGGCCCCGCGGCCTTCCGCAGACGTTTTCCCGTCCTGGAGCGGCGCGTGCACCTGGCCGGATGCAGTCTCGGCCCCCGGTCGCTGGACCTGGACGAGGCCATGGCGCGAATGCTGGATGCCATGGCGGACGGCGGCGCGCCCTGGGAACTGTTCGAGGAGGAGGTGCGGCGCTCCCGCGAGGCGTTCGCCGCACTGATCGGCGCCCGCCCCGACCAGGTCGCGGTGGTGCCCAACGCCTCGGTGGGCGCCTACCAGGTGGCGTCCGCGCTGGAATGGCGGGACCGCCCCCGAGTGGTCACCTCCACGCTGGAGTTCCCGTCCGTCGCGCACGTGTGGCTCGCCCAGCGCCCCCGTGGCGCCGAGGTCGTACACGCCGAAACGGCCGAGCAGTACGAGGAACTGACGGGCGAGCGGACCGGGCTGGTGTCCGTGCCGCTGATCGGCTACCAGGACGCTGAACGGCTGCCCGCCGAACGGATCGCCCGGACGGCCCACGCGGCGGGCGCGGACGTGTTCGTCGACGCCTACCAGGCCGTCGGTGTCACACCCGTCGACGTGACCCGGCTGGACTGCGACTACCTCGTCGCCGGCACGATGAAGTACCTGCTGGGCCTGCCCGGGCTCGCCTTCCTGTACGTGCGTGACCCGGACCGCATGCCCCGTCGGCCGCGTCTGACCGGCTGGTTCGGCCGCGTCGACCCGTTCGCCTTCGACCCCAGGGTCCTGGACTTCGCACCGACGGCGGCCCGGTTCGAGACCGGCACGCCCGCCGTCCCCGCCTGCTACGCCGCAGGCGCCGGTCTCGGCCTGGTGCGTTCCCTGGACGCCGGCGCGGTCCACGCGCACGTCCTCGACCTCACCGACCTGGCGGCCGGGCGGCTGGCCGAACAGGGGCACCGGGTGCGGATCCTGCCCCGCGAGAGACGCGGCGCCCACCTCGGGCTCCTCGCCGCGGACCCCGTGGGCCTCGCCCGGCGGCTGGCCGATCGCGGCATCGCGGTGAGTCCCCGCGGTGACGTCGTGCGCCTCTCCTTCCACTACTACAACAACGCCGACGACGTGGACGCGCTGTGCGCGGCACTCGACGGCCTCACGGTCGCACCGGCGGAGGCCCGCGCCTGACCGCGCACGGCTCCCCGCGGCGGCCCGCGGTTGCTGCACAGCACGAACCCCACCGATTCCGATCACCGGTCGAACGGCAGGTCCCATGCCACAAGCAGAACTGCAGTGCTGGCTCCACGAACCCGATCCGATGAAGTTCCCCTACGACGCCGTGGTCCGCCACTACCACCAGGTCGGCAAGCACTTCGTCGACCCGAAGGTGCTCCGCCTGCTGGACGAGGTACGGGAGCGGCTGCCCGCGCTGCGCGCCCCCTGGCCGCAGGTGCAGATGCTCGCGTCCTTCCTGAGCACCGCCCTGGACAAGGCGGACGAACGTTACGACTACCCCACCTACCTGGCGCTGGGTCTGCTTCAGCTCCCCGCGGTGGACGACCCGCAGGAACAGGCGCCCTTCGCCCGCTCCCGCTGCGACCGGCTGGTGGCGCAGTTGGTGACCGACGCGCTCGCCTTCGAACTGGCCGCGCTGGACGAGACCACCACCCTGCTGCCCCGGATGCGGCCGACGCCCGAACTGGTGGGCAAGCGGTGCCGGCACGGACTGCGGGCCATCCGGCCGGCCCTGGGCCGCATGGCCCTGGACGGCGGCCTCGTCGCCGCCGACCCCGTGGAAGTCGTCCGCCAGGCCTGCTCGATGGTGACGGCCGACATGTCGTTGGCCGAGCGGCAGGCCGTCCGGCTGGGTGTGCTGCCCGTGGACACCTGCCACGACGAGTACCTCTTCCTGCGGGTGCTGCAGGCGTTCGAGACGACGTTCGCGCTGCTCGCGGTGCAACTGCGGGCCGCGATCGAGGCGCTCGGAGAGCGCCGCGAGGAACGCGCCCTGCACTTCATCGACGGTTCGGAGACGGCGTTGCGCGAGTCCGCGCCCCTGTTCTCGATGCTGGCGACGATGCAGATCGAGTCGTTCCGCACGTTCCGCGAGTTCACCGAGGGGGCGAGCGCGATCCAGTCGCGGAACTACAAGATCGTGGAGTCGCTGTGCCGCACGCCCGACGGCGAGCGCGTCGATTCCCCCGCCTACCGTTCCGTGCCCGACGTCCGGGCCCGGGTGCTGGGCACGCCGCGCACGCTCGACGACGCCTACCAGGAGGCCTGCGGGTCCGGCGACCTGACGCCGGAGCAGTGCGAGCGGCTGCGCCGGGTGATGGCGGAGTTCGCCCGCACCCTGATGCGCTGGCGGCAGACCCACTACCGCCTGGCCGTGCGCATGCTCGGCACGGCCAGCGGCACCGGCTACACCGAAGGCACCCCGTACCTCAGGTCCGTGCGGGACATCCCGGTCTTCCGCAGTGTCGACGTCGACGCGCCGGGCGTCGTGCAGAGCGAAGGGGTGGTGACGACATCGTGACCGGACTGGACGCGCCCGTGGGCATCGTGGGAGCCGGGCCGATCGGCCTGGTGGCCGCCCTGCGCCTGGCGACGCTCGGCGTGCCCTGCATGGTGCTGGAGGCGGACCCGGGCCTGCTCAAGCAGGGCTCGAAGGCCTGCCTGATCCAGGGGGACGTCCTGGAAGTCCTGGACAAGTTCGGCTGCGGCCAACCGGTCAAGGACGAGGGAGTGACCTGGACGGTCGCCCGCACCTATGTGCGCAACAAGGTGATCAGGTCGGCCGAGTACCCGCACGGCCCCGGTTTCGGGCCCTTCGTGAACATCTCCCAGTACCGCATCGAGCAGATCCTGCTGCAGGCCGCCGAGGCCCACCCGGACTGCGAGATCCGCTGGGGTCACGAGGTGACCGGCGTCGAACAGGACGAGGACGCGGTCACCGTGCGGGCGCGCACCGCCGACGGCGAACGCACCCTGCGCTTCGGCCACCTGGTCGCCGCCGACGGGGTGCGCAGCACCCTGCGCGAACTGGTCGGCGTGGCCTGGACCGGCTACACCCACAAGGACCGGTTCCTGATCACCGACATCCGGGCGGAACTGCCGCTGGCCAAGGAGCGGCACTTCCACTACGACCCCTCGTTCAACCCGGGCCGCCAGTTGGTGATGCATCCGCAACCGGACGACATCTGGCGCATCGACTGGCAGTTGCCGCCGGACACCGACATCGACGCCGAACGCGCCGACGGCCGGTTCGACCGGCGGGTGCGCGACGTCATCGGCGACATCCCCTACGAGGTGGACTGGGTCAGCACCTACCGCTTCCACCAGCGGGTGGTGGAGCGGCTGCGCGTCGGCCGTATCCTGTTCGCCGGCGACGCCGCGCACGCCCTGCCGCCGTACGGCTCGCGCGGGATGAACAGCGGCATCCAGGACGCCGACAACCTCGCCTGGAAGCTCGCCCTCGTCCACGCCGGCCAGGGCGGGGAGGAACTGCTGGAGTCGTACCACACCGAGCGGTACGCGGCGGCGTTGGAGAACCTGCGCGTCACCGAGGCCACCATCCGGTTCATGGTGCCGCCCAGCCGGATGCGCCGCCTGGCGCGTTCGGCGGTCCTGGCGCTGTCGCACCGGCTGAGCGGGGCTCGCGACCGGGTCAACAGCGGCCGGATGGCCGAGCCGTACGTCTACGCGGACTCCCCGCTGGTGCAGTCCGCTCCCGGCGAGCCGCTGCTGGGCGCCTTCGCGCGCGACGGGATCGTCGAGGCGGACGGGCGGCGCACCCGGCTGCGGCGGCTGCTCGGCGACGGCTTCGTCGCCCTGTGCTTCGCTCCCGACACCGCGACCGCCGCTGACCTGGTGGCGGAGGTGCGCGCCCGCCCGGCGCAGCCGCCCGTGCGGATCGTGGTGATGCTGCCCGTGACCGCCGCCGGCCCGCCGCCGTCCGGCGCCATCGTGGCCCGCACCGGAGACACGGACCTGCTCGCCGCCTACGGAGCCGATGCCGGCCGTTGGTGGCTCGCCCGGCCGGACGGCCACCTCGCCGCCCGGGGGCGCACCGGCGCCGAGTTCACCGCCGCGCTGCACCGGGCCGTCGGCTCCCCGGCGGGGGAGCGGCCCCTCGTGAAAGGAACCCGCTGATGTCCGCGACCCCCCCGCCGTTCGCCTGGCTGGACGGCCGGCTCGTCCCCTGGGACCAGTGCCTGGTGCACGCCCGTAGCCAGGGCGCCTTCTGGGGCGCCAACGTCTTCGAGGGCATCCGTGTCTACACCGGTGACGACGCGCGGCTGCACGCCTTCCGCGTGCAGGACCACCTGGACCGGCTGTGGCGCTCCATGAAGAGCCTGCGCATGGAGATCGAGTACACGCCCCAGGAGCTCGCACGGGCATGCGAGGACCTGGTGCTCGCCAACGACTTCGGCACCGACGCGCATGTGTGCGTGGTCGCCTACTTCGGCATGGGGCCGAACTTCGACCCGATGACCACGACTGTCGAGACCGGCGTCCACATCACCTCGACGCCGGTCCCGCGCTCCCTCGCCCACGACCGGGGTGTGGCCGCCTGCATCTCCTCCTGGCGGCGCATCAGCGACGACGCCATGCCACCGCGCATCAAGGCGGGCGCCAACTACCACAACAGCCGGCTCGCCCACCACGAGGCGCTGCGCAACGGCTACGACACCACGCTACTGCTCAACGCACGCGGCACCGTCTCGGAGGCGCCCGGCTCCTGCGTGGTCATGGTCCGCGACGGCGAACTGTTCACCCCGCCGGGCACCAGCGGGGTACTGGAAGGGCTCACCGTCGACACGGTCGCCACCCTGGCCGAGGAGCACCTCGGCCTGCCGCTGCACCGCAGGGAGATCGACCGCACCGAACTCTACGTCTGCGACGAGCTGTTCCTGTGCGGCACGATGTCCGAGCTGCTGCCCGTCACCAGCATCGACCGGATCACGGTCGGGGACGGGCATCCCGGCCCACTCACCCGGACCCTGCAGCGTCACTACGACGACGCAGTGCGCGCGCGGGGGAAGCACCCGGAGTGGTGCACCCCGGTCACCGCCGGCACGGCGTCGCCGGCCGGGCAGGCCGCGCCCGAGGGGAGCGCGGCATGAGCGTGCTCGCCGCACTTCGGACGGCCCTGCGCGGCGGCACCGTGACGGTGGTCGACCTGACCGCGCCGCTGTCCGAGCACACCCCGATCATCTGCCTGCCGCCGGAGCGCGGTCAGCCGTGGCCCTTCAGCCGCGAGGTGATCAGCAACTTCGACGAACCGGGCCCCACGGTGTACTGGAACAACATCCGGCTCTCCGAACACACCGGAACGCATTTCGACGCCCCCGCGCACTGGCTGTCCGGCCGGGGCGGGGAGGACGTCGGACAGGTGGCGCCGGGGCGCCTGGTCGCTCCGGCCGCCGTCATCGACATGAGCGCGGAGGCGGAGAAGGACCCGGACTTCCTGCTCAGGCGCGAGCACGTGGAGGCGTGGACGGCCGAGCACGGGCCGCTGCCCGAAGACGGGTGGCTGCTGTACCGCACCGGCTGGGACGCGCGGGCGGGCGACCCGGAGCGCTTCATCAACGAGCGGCACACGCCCGGCGTCGCCCCGGACTGCGCGCGCTGGCTGGCCGAGGAGACCTCGCTGGCCGGTTTCGGCGTGGAGACGGTCGGCACGGACGCCGGGCTGGCGGGCGACTTCGAACCGCCGTACCCGTGTCACTGGTATCTGCACGGCGCCGGCAAGTACGGCCTGACCCAACTGCGCAACCTCGCCATGCTGCCGCCCACCGGCGCGCTGCTGCTGGCGAGCCCCCTGCCCATCGTCGGCGGATCCGGCAGCCCGGCCCGGGTCCTGGCCCTCGTCGAGACCCCGGAAGGAGCGTAACGGTGGAGGACACCGGATTCCGGCGCGGCAGCGCTCTGCTGCGCCGGCACCAGGAGGACCGTACCCGCCCGGCCGCGTTCAGCCTGCTGGGCCGCGAATGGGAGCTGCTCGACGACGTGTTCAGCCCCACCTACACGCCCATCACCGAGCTGCTGTCGTCGTGGCTGCCCTATCCGCAGGACGGGTCGTTCCTGGAGGTCGGCTCCGGCGCCGGGGTCACCGCCGTGACCGCGGCGCTGTCCGGCTGCCGCGCCGTGACAGCGCTGGACATCAGCCCCGCCGCCGTCGAGAACACCCGACGCAACGTCGTCCGGCACGGCGTCGCCGACCGGGTTCGGGTGCTGCACAGCGACCTGTTCTCCGTCCTCGGCCCCGAGGACAGGTTCGACGTCATCTTCTGGAACTCCAACTTCGCCGAGGCGCCGGCGGAGTTCGTCAACGAGACCGACCTGCACCACGCGTTCTTCGACCCCGGGTACGAGGCCCACCGCCGGTACGTGGCGGAGGCCCCGGCGCGGCTCGCCCCCGGAGGGCGGCTCTTCCTCGGGTTCTGCAGCATCGGCAACGCCCCGCTGCTGCGCGCCCTGTGCGAGCAGGCGGGCCTGACGGTGGAGCTGGTGCGCAGCGAGCGGCGCAGCCCGGACCCCGACACCACACTCGACTTCCAACTGCTGGAACTGCACCACCGCTGAACCACCGCACACAGCGAAAGGAACCACCCGTGCCCCACTCCACCGGCCCGGACCACTACCTGCCCCTGCTCGGCGAGCGGGGGCGCGGGGTGCTGTGCACACTCAAGGCCGACGGCCGACCGCAGATGTCCACCGTCGACTACTGGTACGCCGCCGCCGCGGGCACCGTACGGCTGTCCACCACCGCCGACCGGGCCAAGGCGCGCAACCTGCGCCGCGACCCGCGGGTCAGCCTCCATGTGACCACCCCCGACGGGGGCGCGTACCCGGTGTTCGAGGGCGTCGCCACGCTGTCCGCCGTCGCCGCGGAGCCGCACGACGCGGCCGTGCAGCAGCTCGTCGCCGTCTACCGGGGTGTCAAGGGCGAGCACCCCGACTGGGACGAGTACCGGGCGGCCATGGTCGCGGACCGCAGGCTGGCCGTCGGCTTCCGCGTCGACCACGCGTACGGCTGGTTCCCGGCCTGATGTCCTCCCCCGCCCCCACCTCGCCCGCCAAACGGAAAGGACGGCCATGCCCGAAGGCCCCCCGCATCTGACGATCGTGGGCAGTGGCAGCGCGGCGTACCGCCGCTACGCGCTGCAGTCGCTGGCCGAGCGGTACCGGCTGTCCGCGCTGCTGCCGGCCGAGCCCACCTGGCAGCGCCCGTATCTCGCCGACTGGCGGGTGGCCGACCCGGCCGACGAGGCGGCCCTGACCGGGGCGCTGGCCGAGCTGACCGGGTCCGGTCCGGCCGTGCTGACCTGGGGCGAGACCGTACTGGAGAGCACCGCGCGGGCCGCCGGGAAGCTGTCCCTGCGGCACATGTCGCCCCGCTCGGCGGCCCGCTGCCGCGACAAGTACGAAACCCGCACGCTGCTGGCGGCGGCCGGTGTCTCCGCGGTCCGGCACGGTCTGGCGCACACCGCCGACGAGGCCGTGCGGATCGCCGCGTCGATCGGCCACCCGGTGGTGCTCAAGCCGCGCGCGCAGGCCGGCAGCATCGGCGTCGTGCTGGCCGCGGACCCCTCGGCGGTGCGGGAGGGGTTCGCGCTGGCGGCGGGTGCCGCCTACGGGGACCTGCCCTCGGGTGTCGGCGTGCTCGTCGAGGAGTACCTGGTGGGGCCGGAGATCAGTGTCGACAGTGTGGTGCAGGACGGCGTCGCGACGCCGGTGCACGTCGCCCGCAAGAGGCTGGGCTTCGCCCCGCACTTCGAGGAGGTCGGTCACCTGGTGACCGGCTGGGGAGGCGAGCCGTGGGCCGGGCAGGTGCGGACGCTGGTGGCCGCCGCGCACCAGGTTCTGGGCATCGAGATGGGTGTCACCCACGCCGAGCTGCGGCTGACCCCGGCCGGGCCCCGCCTGGTGGAGCTCAACGGGCGCCTGGGCGGCGACCTCATTCCGTACGCCTCCCGGCTGGCCACCGGCGTCGACCTCGTCGTCGCCGCGGCCGAACTCGCCCTGGGCCGCACCCCCGACCTGCGGCCGGATCGCGACGGCTGCGCCGAGGTCCGCTTCTGCTATCCGCCCCACGACGGTACGGTGCGCCGGGTGGACGTGGAGCGGGCCGCGGCCGTGCCGGGCATCGCGCACGCCGAGGTGCTGGCCGCGCCCGGCACCCGGCTGCTGCTGCCGCCCAGGCAGGTCATCCCCCGGCTGGCCGTGCTGGTTGCTTCGGGGACTGACGAGGCGGCCTGTGCCCACGCTCTGGAGACGGCCGTACCCCTGGTCACGGCCGAGGTCGAGCCGCTCGGAGAGGTGGGAACCCATGCGGTGGCCTAGCCGCTGGCGGCCGGTCGACGGGCTGATCGGCTCGCACGGACTGTCGTCGTTCTGCCTCGGCCTCGCCATGCCCTACACCTCCGTGTACCTCGCCGGCCAGCCGGGCGTGGGCACCGCGGGCGTGGCGCTGTTCTACGGATTCAGCGGCGGCGCCAACCTGGCCGTCGCCCTGCTGCTGTCCACCGGCGCGCTCAAGGTCGGCCGGATCCCGCTCGGTATCGCCGGCACCCTGCTCTGGCTGGCCGGCTACCTCACTGTGCCCGGCGTCGGTTCGCTGCCCGCGGTGATGGCCGCGGGCATGGCCGTCGGCGCAGGGCAGGGCGGTTTCATGGCCGCGATCGTGCCTCTGGTCAACGCGCTGATCACGGCGGAGGAGCGGCGGCGGGTGTTCGCCCGGCGCTACGCCGTGCTGAACGCGACCCTCGCCGGGGGCTCCCTGCTGGCCGGCCTGCTGACGCTGGTGCTGCCCCGGTCGGTCATCCCGTACTTCTTCATGGCGAACGCGGTGGGCATCCTGCCGCTCACCGCGGCGCTGTGGCGGGTGCGCCGCCACATGCCCGGCTCCTCCGCAGGCACGGAGGACGACGAGGACGGGCCGCCGCTGCCGGTGCTGCGGCTGTGGCGGGCGATGGCTCCGGTCGCCGTCTTCCAACTGACCGCGGCCCTGTTCGTCTTCAGCCAGTTCGACGCGACCGCGCCGCTGGTGAGCACCCGGCTGATGGGGATGCCGCTGTTCTTGGTCTCGCTGATGATCTTCGTGAACGTGGTGGTGATCGTCGTCTGCCAGCGGCCGGTCACCCGCCGCCTGGAGAACCGGCCGGAGAGCACCGGTCTGCGCGTCGCGGTCGGCCTGTGGGTCGCGTCGTATGTCGTCGCGGGGCTGTTCGCCCTGGCCCCGTACGGCCCGCGCCTGGCCGGTCTGCTGCTGTACGCCGTGCTGTTCGGGCTCGGTGAGTGCGCATACTCGTGCTCGTTCCACCCCTGGCTGATCTCCATGGTGTCCGAACGCGAGCTCACCCGGGCCGCCGCGATGGCCAACTCGATGATGGGCGCGGGCAAGTTCGCCGGGCCCTCGATCGGCGTCGCACTGGCGGCCTCCGGCAGCGCCACGGTCGTCTGGCTCGGCCTCGCGGCCGGCTGCACCGTGTTGGGCTCCATGTCCGGCCTGCTGACCGGCAGACAGATGCGGCAGCGGCCGGCCCCGGCGGCCGTGAAGACACGGTAGTGCCGCGCCTCACCCTCCGCCCACCTCGTCACCCCCATCGTGCCGGTTCCGGCACGCCTCACCTGTGCCCGACGGAGGAACGGAGCTTCATGAAGGTCCGAAATGAAACCAATGCCCCTGGAGCGGAGCGGTTCGAGCCGTTCCCGCTGACCGAGATCCAGTACGCCTACTGGGTCGGCCGAGGCCCCAACTTCGTGCTGGGGAACGTGGCGCCGCACGCGTACTTCGAACTGGAGGGCCGCCGCCTCGATCCCGATGTGCTGTCCGCGGCCTGGCGCCGGCTGGTGGAGCGGCACGACATGCTGCGCGCGGTCGTCGGCCCGGACGGACGTCAGCAGGTGCTGGAGACCGTCCCGGCCTTCGAGGTCCGATGTACCGACCTGCGCTCCGCCCCCGAGGAGG
The DNA here is from genome assembly GCF_044335305.1 of Streptomyces sp. NPDC020490. Lineage (NCBI taxonomy): Bacteria > Bacillati > Actinomycetota > Actinomycetes > Kitasatosporales > Streptomycetaceae > Streptomyces > Streptomyces sp. NPDC020490. The sequence continues at coordinate 31,020 of NZ_JBIRUY010000046.1, forward strand.
ACAGGGAGCGCACGCTGCTCGAGGTGCGGGAGGAGATGTCGCACCGGGTGTACTCGGCGGCCGACTGGCCGCTGTTCGACCTTCGGCTGAGCCGGCTGCCCGACCACGACCGGCTGCACGTCAGCGTCGACCTGCTGATGGTCGACCTGGCCAGCCTCACCCTGCTGTTCAGCGAGTGGAGTGCGCTGTGCCAGGATCCCGGCCTCGAACTGCCGCCGGTGGAGGTCACCTTCCGCGACTACGCCCTGGAACTGGAGCGGGGCTCGCAGGCCCCCCGCTATCAGAAGGCACTCGCCTACTGGACCTCGCGGGCCGCCACCCTCGCCCCGCCCCCCGAACTGCCGCTGGCCAAGTCGCCGGTGAGCGTGCACCGGCCGCGCTTCACGCACCGTGAGTTCCACCTGCCCGAGGACAAGTGGCAGACGCTGCAGGAACGGTGCGAGGACCGGGGGCTGACCCCCACCGCGGTACTGGCGGCCCTCTTCTCCGAAGTCCTCGCCGTATGGGGCGGCTCCCGCCGCTTCACCCTCAACCTCACGCTCTTCAACCGGCTGCCGCTGCTGCTCGCCGACGCCGGGAACGGCAAACGCACCGTCCACCCCCATCTGCGCCGGATGGTCGGCGACTTCACCTCCATCTGCCTGCTGGAGACGGACGCCTCGACGGGCCGTACGCTCACCTCACGGGTCGAGGCCACCCAGGTGCAACTGCAGCAGGACCTGCGGCACCGGCAGGTCAGCGCGCTGGAGGCGCTGCGCGAACGCCGCCGCCTGGGTCTGCAGAGCGGCTTCGAGACGATGCCCGTGGTCTTCACCAGCGGACTGGGCACCGCCGCCGACGTCTCCGGGCCCCTGAGCTACTTCGGCGACATCTCCTACCGGGTGAGCCAGACCCCGCAGGTGTTCTTCGACCACCAGGTCGTCGACATCACCGGCTCTCTCGACCTGACCTGGGACTGCGTGGAGGAGCTCTTCCCCGAGGGGATGCTCGATGACATGTTCGCCGCCTACACCTCCCTGGTCACCCGACTCGCTGACGACGACTCGATGTGGGACGAGGAGATCACCGTCGAGCTGCCCCCGCACCAGCTCGCGGCCCGTGAACGCGCCAACGACACGAGCGCCGAGCGCCCCCCGGGGTTGCTGCACGAGGCGTTCCTCGACCAGGCCGCCCGGCACCCGGAACGCACCGCCGTGCTGGCCGGCGACGATGTCCTGACCTACGGACAACTCGCCGCCCAGGCCCAGGCGGTGGCCCGCGAGGTCGCCGCGCTCGGCACGGACGGCCTGCGTGACCGCCTGGTGGGCATCGGCCTGCACAAGGGCGCCGACCAGATCGCCGCCGCGTACGGCGTGATGATGGCCGGCGGCGCCTACCTGCCCGTCGGCCCGGCGCTGCCCGAGCGGCGCCGGGCCGGGCTGCTGCGGGACGGCCGGGCGGTCGCGGTGCTCACCGACGCCGGGACCGACGGGGTGGGCTGGCCCGAGGGGCTGCCGCGCATCCTCGCCGACCAGGTGCGTCCCCAGGACGCGGAGGCCGGACGCCGGCCGTCCGGACCCGCCGCCCCCGGCGACCTGGCGTACGTGCTGTACACCTCCGGCTCGACCGGCACCCCCAAAGGCGTGATGATCGAGCACCACGCGGCCCTCAACACCGTCGTCGACATCAACGAGCGGTTCGGTGTCGGACCCGCGGACCGGATCTTCGGCCTCGCCGAACTCGGCTTCGACCTGTCGGTGTACGACGCCTTCGGCGCGCTCGGCACGGGCGCCGGCCTGGTCCTGCCCGATCCGCAGTTGCGCGCGGAGCCGGCGCACTGGGTCAAGCTGATGAGCGAGCACGGCGTGACGGTGTGGAACTCCGTGCCGGCGCAGATGCAGATGCTCGTCGAGCATCTGGAGGCGGGCGGCGCCCTGCCCGAGCGGCTGCGGCTGGTCATGCTCAGCGGTGACTGGATACCCGTCGACCTGCCCGACCGGATCCACGGCCTGTGGCCCGAGGCGGAGATCATCTCCCTGGGCGGCGCGACCGAGGCGTCGATCTGGTCCATCCACCACGTCGTCGACGAGGTGGAGCGGGGCGCGAAGAGCATTCCGTACGGCGTTCCGCTGCGCAACCAGACCTTCCACGTGCTCGACGCCCGCATGGACCCGTGCCCCGTGTGGACCCCGGGCGAGCTGTACATCGGCGGGGTGGGCCTGGCCCGCGGCTACTGGGCCGACGAGGAGCGCACCGCGGCGGCCTTCGTGACGCACCCCCGCTCCGGCGAACGCCTATACCGCACCGGCGACTTCGGGCGTTACCGGCCCGATGGCACGATCGAGTTCCTGGGCCGCCGGGACGGCCAGGTGAAGATCAACGGACACCGGGTGGAGCTCGGCGAGATCGAGGCGACGCTCACCGGGCATCCGGGCGTGGACAGCGCGGTCGTGGTGAAGTCCGCCGACCAGGACGGCGCCGCCCGCCTGCTGGGCTACGTCGTGCCGGCCCGTGAGGACGACACCCTCTTCGTGACGGAGCGGGCCGACGAGATGCAGAGCGCGGCGCAGTGGCAGGCGCTCGCCGGCACCGCCGGCCGGCCCGCCGAGGGTCCCTCGCCCGAGGAGCTGCGCATTGTCTGGGACGCGCTCAACGAGGTGTACACCACCGCCACCGCGAGCGCCTTCCGTGCCTTCGGCCTGCCTCACCTTCCGGGCGATCCGTTCGACCCGGCGGCCCTGCGCGGCGCCGGGGTGGCCCCCCGCTACGGACGCTGGCTGGCCCGCGCCGTGGCCGCCCTGGAGGAGTCGGGTCAGCTGCGGCGCACCGGCGGCGGCCTGGAGGTGGCCCGCGAACTGCCCGAGAGGCTCCCGGAGGCGCTGTGCGAACGCGCCCGCCATGCCCTCGGACAGATACTGGGCGTCCCGGACGACGTCACCGACTGGATGCTCGGCCTCGCCGGGAACCTGGCGGGCGTGCTGACGCAGAGCGTCCACTCCGCCGAGCTGTACGCCTCCGACCGCACCCCGGGTGTCTACGCCCGCCTCTTCGGCCCGACGTACGCCGCCGCGACCGCCGCGGTGCGGGAGATGGTCGGGAGCTGGCCCGCCGACCGGCCGCTGAACGTCCTGGAGGTCGGCGCCGGCTACGGCTCACTCACCCGGCACCTGCTGCCCCTGCTGCCCGCCGACCGCACGGAGTACGTCTTCACGGACGTCTCCCGCTACTTCCTGGACCGCGCGGAGACCGAGTTCGCCGCGTACCCGTTCGTCCGCTGCGACCTGTTCGACCTCGACCGGCCGCCGGCCGCCCAGGGCTTCGACGGCCAGTCGGCGGACCTCGTCATCGCCGCGAGCGTGCTGCACGACATGCGGCATCTGCGGCGCACGCTGGCCGCCCTGCGCTCCGTGCTCGCCCCCGGCGGCGTCCTGCTGCTCGTCGAACAGACCACCTTCCACCCGTGGTTCGACCTGGTCATGGGCCTGCAGCAGGGCTTCGACAACTTCGAGGACACCGACCTGCGCGGCACGCACTGCCTGCTGGACCGCGCCCAGTGGCAGCAGGAGCTGACCGCGGCCGGGTTCACGCAGTCCGCGCTCCTGACCACCTCGGGCGGGCCCGCTTCGGTCGGATTCGACGTGCTCGTCGCCCGGGGGCCCGCGGTGCGGCGCCGGTTCGCACCGGAGGAGCTGCGCTCCTTCGCCGCCGAACGACTCGCCCGGCACATGGTGCCCGCCCAGATGTTCGCGCTGGACGAGCTGCCGCTCAGCCCCACCGGCAAGGTGGACCGCACCGCGCTCGCCCAGGCAGGCCGGCGCGGCAGCGTACGGGGCAGGCCGGCCCGGCCGCCGCGTACGGACCGGCAGCGCAAGCTCGTCGACATCTGGAAGGAGGTGCTCGGCCTGAACCAGATCGACCTGGCCGACGACTTCCTGGACCTGGGCGGCGACTCCCTGCTCGCCGCCCGCCTGGCCGCCCAGTTGCAGTCGGCGTTCGGCATCCCCGTTCCCGTCCGCACGGTCCTGGAGTACACCACCGTCGAATCGCTCGACGGACATCTCGAACAGCTCCTCGGCCGGTCCGAGCCCGTCACCGAGGAAAGGTGAGCACAGTGAGCAACACGTCCACCACCGCCATCGCACCCACCCCCGCCTCCGTCGCCGACTGGCTCACCGGCTTCCTCGCCGAACTGCTCGACGTGACCCCGGAGGAGATCGACCCGGCCGCCGGCCTGGACCTGCTCGGCGTCGATTCGGCCACCACCCTGGTCATCTGCGCCAAGGCCCGCGACGAACTGGGCGTCCCGCTGCGGCCCAGGGAGGTCTTCGACAACTTCACGGTCGACGCCCTGGTCCGCCACCTGACCGCACCGCAGCCGGCGGGAGCGTGAGTCCCGTGCCCAACTGGCTGCTCAGCGCGGCACCCCGCGCCGCCGCCTGTGACCTGTACTGCTTTCCGCACGGCGGCGGCACGGCCGCCGAGTACCTGCGCTGGGCCCGCGACCTGCGGTCGGCGCGGGTGCACGCGGTGCAACTGCCGGGCCGCATGCCGCGGCTGGACGAGACGGTGCCCGGCTCGATGCGGGAGCTGGTCGAGGCGTTCGTCGCCCAAGCGCCGCTCGCCACGGGGCCGTTCGTCTTCTTCGGGCACAGCCTGGGCGCACTCTTCGCCTACGAGGTCACGCGCGCCCTGGCGACCGCCGGACGTCCGCTTCCGGGCCGGCTGGTGGTGTCGGGCTTCCGCGCACCGCACCTGCCCCATCCGGCCACACTGGTTCACCGGCTGCCCGACGACGAATTGCTCGACACGGTCTCCCGCCTGCACGGCGGGCTGCCGGAGGAGGTGCTCGCCTCGGCGGAGCTGCGCAAGATGGCCGCGGGTGCGCTGCGCGCGGACTACCGGATCCTGGAGACGTACGTCTGGCACCCGGGGGATCCGCTGCCGGTGCCGCTCACGGTGTTCGGCGGCGAGGACGACCGGATCACGGCGGACGAACTCGAGGCCTGGGGGGAGCACACCGCGGCCGGGACGAGTGTCCGCCGCTTTCCCGGCGGACACTTCTACCTGCGCGAGCGGCCGGCGCCCGTGCAGAGGGCGCTGGCCGCGGCCCTCGCCACGGTCCGCTCCGCGGAGCGGGGCACACCGTGCTGACCTTCGTCGCGGCCTGCCTGGTCCTCATCGTGATCCCCGGCCCCGACCAGGCCCTGATGACCCGGAACGCGCTGGCCGGCGGACGCCGGGCGGGGCTGCTGACCATGATTGGCGGAGTGCTCGGCCTGAGCGTCCACGTCTCCGCCGCATCGCTGGGCGTCTCGGCCCTGCTGCTGGCCTCCGCCACCGCCTTCACCGTGCTGAAGGTGGTGGGGGCGACCTACCTGGTGTGGATGGGCATCGCGACGCTGCGCGGCTCCCGGCGCACCGTGCGGGAGGGCGCGCGGGACGACACCGCCGGGGACGGTGAAGCGCCCCCCGTGGACGAGGGCGGCCGGATGCTGCGCCAGGGGTTCCTGTCCAACGCGCTCAACCCGAAGGTGGCGCTGTTCTTCGTCACCTTCCTGCCGCAGTTCCTGCCGTCGCGGGGTAGCGTGCTGCCCCGAGCCCTGCTGCTGTCCCTGGTGTTCGCGGTCCTCTACCTGCTCTGGTTCACCCTGTACGTGTCCAGCGTGGACCGGCTCGGCAGGGTGCTGCGCCGGCCTCGGGTGCGGGCGCGCATCGAGCAGGTCACAGGAGTGCTGCTGATCGGTTTCGCGGTCCGGCTGGCCTTCGAGTCGCCCTGATCCGGCCCGGGCGCCCAGTCCGGATCAGACACCGTCGCCCGTGCGCCTGATGTGGTCCACGACGCGTTCACCGAGTGCGGCGAACGCGTCGAGGTCCTCGGGCGCCAACAGATCGACGAAGTGCCGGCGCACCGACGCCACGTGCGCGGAGGCCGCTGCCTCGATAGTGCGCAGCCCCTTTTCGGTGAGGGCGACGACGGCGCCCCGTCCGTCGGTGGCGCACTCCTCGCGCGCCACCAGCCCCCGCTGCTCCATCCGGCCCAGGTGGTGGGAGAGGCGGCTGCGCGACCACAGCATGTGGGCCGCGAGGTCGCTGACCCGCCGCTGGTGGCCGGGCGTGCTGCTGAGACTGGACAGCACGTCGTAGTCCGGCTCGGACAGGCCGCTGTCGCGGCTCAGATCGCGCGCGAGCTGCGCGTTGAGCAGCAGGAACATCCTGCGGTAGGCCTGCCAGGCCCGTTGTTCCCGGTCGGTCAGCCAGCGGGGTTCCTCGGTCACGTCACCACTCTACCGAGGGTGATTGACGTATCACCCACCCTGTCCTACGGTAATTGCTGACATGTCAACCACCTTGCCGCGAGGCGCCCCGCACCGCGTGGCCCCGTGCGGTCGGTACCGGCGTCCGCCACCACTCCGCGCCGCCCGGGTCCGTCCGTCTCCCGTCCGGATCCGGCACCTCTTCGACGAAGGAATCGGCATCGTGCCCCGTCTCTACGTCATTTCCGCCAGCGTCCGTTCCACCTCGGCCGGCCGTCCCCTCGCCCGGTGGGTCACCGAACTCGCCGCCCGGCAGGGCGGGTTCGACGTCGAGCTGCTGGACCTGAAGGACGTCGCGCTGCCCTTCATGGACGAGTCCGAGCATCCGGAGAGCGGGATCTACGCGCATCAGCACACCAAGGACTGGAGCGCCACGATCGACGCCGGGGACTGCTTCGTCTTCGTCATGCCGATGTACAACCGCGGTTTCGGCGCCGCGCTGAAGAACGCGATCGACCACCTTCACCACGAGTGGCAGAACAAGCCCGTGGGCCTCATCAGTTACAGCGCCGGCACCTCCGGCGGGGCACCGGCCATCGAGATGCTCCGCCCGGTGCTCGCCATGGTGGGTCTGCGCGCGGCCGAGCCGACCCTGTCGATTCCCGCCATCGACGACCACGCCGACGGCGAGGGTCGCTTCCGCGCCACACCCGACCTCGAGGCCCGGACGCAGGCCGTCCTCACCGCCGTCGCGGAACTGGTCCCGGCCGCCGAGCCGCAGTCGGAGCCGGCGTCGGCCTGACCGCCGTGCGGCCCGTCCCGCGCGCGTGCGGCCGGGCCGTGGAAGCGGGACGGGTACGAGGGATTCCGGGCGCCCTGAACCGTTCCGGGTTCGGTAGGGACTCGATCGTTTGAGAGGATCGAGTCATGGCACGTCCTTCCCAGTACCCGCTTGAGCTGCGCCGTCGTGCGGTGCGGATGGTCGCCGAGGTGCGGCCCGACTACGACACCGAGTGGGCCGCGATGAAAGCGGTCGCGTCCAAGCTCGGGATCGGCACGACCGAGACGCTGCGCAAGTGGGTGCGGCAGGACCAGATCGACGCCGGTACCCGGCCGGGTACCACGACCGAGGAGTCGGCCGAGCTGAAGCGGCTGAAGAAGGAGAACGCCGAGCTGAAGCGGGCGAACGAGATCCTCAAGGCCGCGGCGTCTTTCTTCGCGGCCGAGCTCGACCGGCCACACACGCGCTCGTAGCGTTCATCGACGAGCACCGGGACCGCTTCGGCGGCGTCGAGCCGATCTGCCGAGTGCTGACGACGCACGACTGCAAGATCGCCCCTGCCACCTACTACGCCCACCACAAACGACAGGTCACGCCGTCCGCCAGGACCGTGCGGGACGCCGAGCTGAAGGAGCACATCAGCGAGGTCTTCGAGGCCAACTACCGTGTCTATGGCGCGAGTGTGAGGTCTCATTGATGTTGCTGTGACCGTCTGTCGTTGACCTGCGGTACCGCACATACATCGCGACGGGTTCTAGAGACACGACGGGCTGTTTGACCTGCGGTCTTGCAGGTTGGATAAGACTGCTGCATCTAGACTGAGAACCTCTATGAGAGGGCGGTGGTGGGGGAGGGTCCGGACCCATATGCGGGGCGGCTACCGGCACTTGACGGGTCCGGTCGGTGAGCGTGTACGGGTGATCCATCCCAAGATCGCTTACCGTGCGTACGCCGCGACGGCCGTCATCCGTGCCCCACGAATGTGCCGCTATCTGCGCCCGCTGATGACGCCCTCCGGCCATGCGTACAGCTTTGATCAGGCCCGTCGGATGTCAGCCCATGCCTGCGAGATGTCAAACTGGGCGGGTGCCTGAACAGCCCTTCGTCTTCCTTCCGCTGTCCTATGCGGCCAGGCCGCCTCGGATCGTTGTGGTGGTGCCACACGACGATGAGCGCTGGGTTCGGTGGACGGCGGCGGGCCTTGCCCGGCTGTCGTGGGTGTGGGGCTGCAGTGGAAGTGTGGTGGTGCCGTCCAGCGCGGTCGGACATCCCGCAGTAGACCGGTGCTTGGCACGCCTGCACCCCGATCACGTGGTTGCCTACGGTCCGTCGTGGACCACGTTCGACGCCCTGTACCCCGGCACTATCGACCGGCTGCTGGCCGAGAAGAACATCTCTGACAATTCCATCGCAGCACAGTTCAAGGAGATGCTGCGCAAGGAACCGTGGAACGGAACAGTCGTGCACGAGGCTGAGGCGGCTGCCGACAGCCTTCGTTCACGCCTGGGCGCGAACCGACGGGATGACCACGTCCAGTGCAGCCATCTGTTTGACTACGACAACGCACGTGAACTGACGCCGCTGGCTGCGGTGGCCACGACCCCTGTCATGGGTGTTCCGGCGACTCTCGTGACCACCCCGGAGGCTCTGGCCTACGCGATGCATGTCGGCATCGAGGCATCCGACGCCAGCGGAGATATTCCAGCTGAGCAGTGGCGGGAGGCAGCTCTCCGCGGCGCCGAGTCGGCACTGTTGTCGCAACTGCACCCAGATGAAGCCGATGGAGCCCACGCGGCCCGGTCACACGAGGCAGCGCTGTGCGTCCCGATCACGAGAGCCTTCCAGCACCGGGAGCGCATTGCCGTCCTGGGAAACCGGCCCGAAGACTTCGCACTGGCCGAGACCCTCCGGCAGATCCGAGGCGCGGTGACCTGGATCCCCTGGACAGAAGCAGGCCTCAGCGACATGTGGTTGTTTCCCGGCAGCGCATCGGAGCGGCTGCTGGTGACGAGCGCGTCGTTGAGCTTGGAGGAGACGCAGCAACGCATCAACACGCGGTGGGACAGGCGGCCTGTCAGGTCCGTTGATCCTGACGAGGAGAAGCGCTCATTCGACGTGGTTGAGCCCGGCAACATCGACCTGGCCCATCCGTTCATGGTGGTCTTGAAGAACGCCTGGGACCAACCGCGTTCTCTTCCCGCGACCGTGGAATCGGACGGCTCACTCCAGACATCGCTGTCTCTCGCTGCGGAGGTCCCACGCGGCCTCAACCCGAATGAGCACCGCTGGCAGGTCACTCTCACCGCCGCCAACCACCCGGTCCCGCCTCTCGTCGTTTTGGACTCGTCCACCGTCACGGCAACAGGCCAAAGCCCATGGGAGACTTTCGTCCGCGCAGCCGACGGAGGCATCACCTACTGGTCGCACCGCTACGACTTCGTACCGAGCGGGGCTTCGCTGGCTGGCTCGCTGGCGTCTCCCAAACTGGCCTGGCCCGGCATCAAACGCATCCTGCAGGTCGCCGCCGCAGCGAACGACATCACCATTCTGCCCAGCCCTGCCGGCAGACGTGCTGCCATCACCGAGCGGCTCCTTGGGTCCCGTGCCGCTTTGGAGGCACTGGCCGCCAGCCCCGGTTGGCCGCTCCTGCACCGCTTCACCTCCGACGCCCCGAACACCGGCTGCCCGGAAGGCAGTTGGTGGAAGCTGAAGTCTGCGGTCGTGCTGTCCTGGGAGGCCATCGAAGCGCATGACGACAGCAGCTGGGAACTGGCCGCTCGCAGAGAGCAGATCGACCAGTGGACGTCACAAGGTGTGCTGCGGCGCGGGCTGATCCTTGGCTGCGATCACTGCCCCATTCTGGAGTTCTATCCCCTCGCCGAGATCAGTCAGAGCTACCGCTGCAGGCGCTGCGGAGGGGACAACCAGCTCGCCAAGAACCGTTGGAAGCCAGCCGCAGACGAGCCCCGCTGGTTCTACGACCTGCACCCGGCCGTGCTGGAGCTCGTCACGAACGATGGAGACGTGCCACTGCTGGCCACGCAGTATCTGCGTAACCAGTACTGGGCGCGAGGAGGTTTGGTATGTGAGGAGTTCGAACTCCTCAAGGACGACAAGCGATTCGTCGAGATGGACTTCGCTCTTGCCACCACGGAGGAACTGTGGCTGGGGGAGGCCAAGAGCAACGACTCTCTCGGCAGGAGCCCTGGCCAGCGGCGAAACGAGGCCAGCAAGCTCATGGAGGGGTGCGCAGCTGTCGGCGCGTCCGGTCTCATCATGGCCACCGCCAAAACGCAGTGGGCAGACACGACCATTGAAGCGCTCACCGAAGAACGCCGGGGACGTCTGCGCGCCGGAAAGGCCGTGCCCAGGATCAGTCTGCTGACGGGTCTTGGAGCGTCACCGAAGCTCTCTCCTCTGACCAGCCCGTGAGGCTGCCTGTTCGGTACGTGGCTTGAGCACAACTGGTGGGCGATGGGCGCCGCTCCAACCGCGCGAGCTGCACCTTGCCGTGATGGCTGTCCCATCCGCCCTGGCCCTCGTGATGCCGCCTTCCTGGATCCCTGGCTCTCAGCGTCCCCCACACCGTCGGCGACTGCGGCGAGTGCTTCGCCCGACGGCGATGGTGCATCGTTAGGGGAGCGGTGTGTCAGCGCCGAGGGCGTTGAGAAACTCAGGACGGGCCACGCGATCGGGATGCCGGGTCGGGAGAGGTAGAGGCCAGTGTGGTTGATGCCGCAGGTGTCGCTGCAGTCGAGCGGCAGGTATCCGGCGGTCTGCTGTCCCGCGCAGCGGTGTCGCATCGAACCGGCGAACAGGGCACCGGCATACGACTTGGCGTCAAGCGGGAACTGGCGGTCGTGCGCCTGGCCGCTGAGATCTTCACGGCTTGCGGCCAGGGCTGAGACCATGCGGGGTCTCGCCCGCTCGCCGGATTTCACAACCGCGCAAACCCTCTTGATGTCCAACTGCTCTGGATATCAAGGCTTATGGTGGTGGTGTGACTTCAACCGCCGACCTGCTCCGCGGCATGCTGGGCGAGAGCGCGTACAGGGCCTTGGAGGCATTGGCCAGCACGGCCACGCCCATGTCCGGCCGGATGGTCGCGAGGGCTCTGGACGTGTCTCCGACCACGGCGACAGCGGCGCTGGGCAAGCTCAGAGAGGCCGGGTTCGCCACCTCAAGCCAGGTCGGGCGTGCCAAGCAGTGGCGCCTCAACACCGACAAGGACGTGCTGCGCACGTGGCTGGAGGAGACCCGGGTGAGCGCCGCGGACGCTCCGGCTCCCACCGGGATGAGCCCGTACGCGACCGGTGGCGGCGGCGTCACCTTCGAGCGCAAAGTCGCCGTCCAATACCTTGCCCATCTGCTCCTCGGAGAGGGTGCGGCCGAGCTGGGCGACAGTCGGTCGGTCGTCAGCGTGGCTTTTCAGCAAGCACCGGAACACTCGGTTGACGACCTCGTCATCCGCGCGGCCCGTGCCGACGAGCCGGAGCCGTCCCTGGTGCTCGCCCTCGCCATGCGCCGCGCACCCAATCTCGTCAAGAGCAACGAGTCGAGCGCCAAGCTCATCTGCACGTTCGTGCAGGAGGTCGTCAACGCACCCGCCGAGGGGCCTGAATACCGAGCCGCTCTGGTTGTCGCCGGTCCGCAAGAGCACGCGGAGCAGCTGGCAGCACTCGCCGCCGAGGCCGTCGCGCAAAAGGATGCGCCCAGCTTCTTCGGCCTCATTCGGACGCACCAAAAGTTCCTGGCCGGCGTTCGAACACGGCTCACGCACATCGAAGAACTCGTCAAACTCGCCCTGGCCACGCTCGGGACCGCCGATCCCAGCCCGCAGCTCGTCGAACAGCGTACCTGGGAACTGCTGTCACGGCTGACCGTACTCATGCCTCGACTCGAGACACCGGACGAATCGGACTGGGCCCGAGTAACGAACTCCTTGATCCCTGTGGCCCGCGGCACTGACCTCTACGGGGCAACACGGTTGCTGGAAAGGCTCGTTGCCCTGGCTGACGAGTACCCGCCGAAGGCAGCCACCGTCGACCTGAGTCTTCTGCGGCGCGACGCGCACCAGGTCCTCGACTCGACCACACGCCGCCACCGGCAGGGATGGAAGGCCCTCAGCCACCTTCACGAACGGGCGCTTGCCTCGGTGCGCAACGAGATCGCCACCGAGGACAGTCGCACGGTGCATCTTGACCGGAGCGATACGGCCAGTCAGCTGCTCCAGCTCGTGGAGTCCCCAGCGGCGGCGGTCGTCGCGCACGGTGACTCCGGCGTGGGCAAGAGCGCCCTCGTCGTCCGCACGCTCACCGAAGCCGCACAGGACCCCGATTCCACGCAGGTGGCCTGCATCAACCTGCGGCACCTTCCCCCGACCACAGTAGAATTGGAGTCCGTACTCGGCACCTCGCTCACCGCGCTACTCGGCGAGCTGAGCGCCCCCCGGCGCCTCCTTGTCATCGACGGCGCGGATGCGCTCGCCGAGGGCATGCTGGACCCCTTCCTCTATCTGATGGACGCGGCTGGCCAGGTCGACGTCAAAGTTGTCGCCGTCACAGCGAACGACGCCCAGCAAGTGGTCCGTGACACGATCAACGATCGCTGCGTCGGGGAGGTCGCCAGCTTCGAGGTACCACCGTTGACCGATGCCCAGGTAGCCGAAATCGTCGCAGTCTTTAACGAGTTGTCGGCTCTCGCGGCAGACCCGCGCTCACGTGAGCTGCTGCGCCGACCTGTGGTGGTGGACCTGCTCGTCCGAGGAGGCGTGAAGAGCACCCCTCTCAGCGACGCCGATGCCATGCAGCAGGTGTGGTCGGGACTGGTGCTCCGCCGGCGTCCTGAACGCGGGACCCCGGACGCCCGAAACATTGCCCTTCTCCGCCTGGCCGCCCTGGAACTCGGCCAAGGAGACCCCCTGGAGGTCGTCGGAGCAATCGATCCCACGGCGCTTGCGGGACTGCGCCAGGACGGGGTGCTGCGCACGGACATGGACGACCCGTTCGCCATCGGCCCGCAGTTCGCCCACGACGAAGTGCGCCGGTATGCGATCGCCCGGCTCTTCCTCTCAGCCGGCCACCTCACGGCGAAATTGGTCGAGGCCGGCGTGCCGCGCTGGGCGCTCGGTGCCGCACGTCTTGCCTGCCAGGCACTGCTTGCCGCTCCCGACACCCCGAAAGCCCCTCTGCGCGGCAGGTTCGCCCGCCTGCAGCAGGCCTTCGACGACCTGGTCACGGCAGGCCACGGGGACCGCTGGGCCGACGTGCCCGGCGAAGCGCTCCTGACGCTCGGAGCGCCCGACCCGGTCCTGCGCGAGGCCTGGCCCATGCTGCGCGCTGAGCCTGGCACCGGCCTGCGGCGACTGATCCGTCTCGTGCACCAGCGGCTACACAACGAAGCGGGCCTGGTGCGGATCGCCGCAGCCGAGCCCCTCATCGCCCTGCTCCTCGATGAAGACGAACCCTGGCAACAGGGCAAGTACGTGCAGGACATGCTGCGGGACTGGCTCCACGCCGTCATCATCACGGAAACACCCGCTGGGTATCCGCTCCGGGTCAGGCTGCACGACCGCCTGCTTGCCGCCTGCGCCGCTGCCGAGCGCCGGTTCAACGACGAGCAGGCAGCCGCGGCTGCGGCCAAGGCAGCCCAGCCAGCTGAGGAAGCCGAAGCCGAGCGCCAGTTCCTGGAGAGGCAGCGGCTGGTCTTCATGGGAGACAGCCGTAGGCGCGAGCGCCGTCGCAGGCGTCTTGAGCTCCCCCGTGAGATCACCGATGAGCTCATGGTCGAACTGCTGGCACTGCTCGGCCCGGATCTCGGTGAGGACGGCGAGGCTATTCTGCGCCGCGTTGCGCGCGACGCGCCAGCATGGGCTGGTCCCGCCGTCGAGGAAGTGCTGACCGGCCGGGCTCTGGCCATGTATCGGCGTGGTTTCCTTGCCGAGCTGACCGAGGCCTACTACCTCAACGAGGACGAAGACGGGTCAGGATTCCACGAGGAGGGCATCCGGCGCCATGGTGCTCGCGGGCTCGGCGTGACTCCCCTTGCGGCCTGGTACCGCGGCCCGTTCATGCCGCTGTTCCAATCGGACTTCCGCAACGGCGTCTCGGTGCTGAACCGTATGCTCAACCACGCCGCACTGGCGCGCGCACGCACCCTCACAGGCCATCACCGTCCCTACGGTGTCCGGATCGAGGACCACGACCTCGACGCCTACCGGACAGAACTTGACGTCGCAGGGGCTCGCCGGACCTACGTCGGAGACGAGCACGTCTGGCTCTGGTACCGCGGAACCGGCGTCGGTCCATATCCTTGTATGAGCGCCTTGCAAGCTCTGGAACGGGTGTGTGACCAACTGGTCGAGGCAGGCGTCCCGTTGGACAGACTGGTCGCCACCTTGCTTGAGGACTGCGAGAACCTGGCGATGGTCGGCCTGGTCGTCGGCCTGCTCGTTCGCCATCTGGAGCACGCCGACCGCCTGCTGGACCGCTATCTCGCCGAGCCGGTGATCTGGCATCTGGAGTTCGCGCGTGTCGTCCAAGAAGCGAGCGGCTTGCGGGCATCCGCCGACGGACTGGCGGCTCCCGAGCGCCGACGCTGGTCGCTGCGGGAGGCAGCCATGATGATGGTGCTACGCGCTGACGACCAGCGCAGTGACGAGTTGCGACTGATCGGGCAACAACTTGTTGCAACGGCCAGGCGACTGGCTGAGGAAGAACCTGGCGAACTCGATGAGCCGGCCGTCCAAGAACAACTCGCGGCTGTGCGTGCCTGGGCTAGCAGCCTCGACCGCAACACCTACCAAGCACAGCAAGTGGAAGGCGGCCTGGAGATCAAGAGCTCGCCTCCCAGCGACGTCGTCGAAGCGTTGCAGGTCAGGAACGTGGAAATGGCACGCGCCCAGGAAGCCATCCGGCTGAGCGTCCGCTACTACATCGATCCCCGAAACGGCACAGACAAACACATCAGCGCGGACGACTTGGTCTCCGACCTGGCTTCGGCCCGAGAACTCCTTGCGAACCCGCCAGACCCTGATCCCGCCAGCCAGTGGGACGTACCTGCCGTCGTGGCCGCGACGGCACTCACCGCGGAGATCGTGGACGGCGTTGAACTGCCCGCCGACGCATTGCGCTTCGCCGTCGACACACTCCTGCGCATCGGGGAGGGCGCGGCATCGCCACGCCGATTCGAAGCCGAGGACTCCTACTTCGAACAGGGGGCTGACCGCATTGCCGCAGAGGCACTGCCGCTCCTTCTTCTGCCCGCCGCCGCGAAGCTCCGCGCCCAGATCGACGGCACGGACGGCTCCACGACGTACCGCCAGGCCGCTGCCGCGGCAGGCAAGCTGGCGCGTTCCCTCCCCAACGAGGTTCGTGTGCACTTGGCCCGCGGCCTCGACCCTGTCTGGCATGCGGCGTGCCCAGCCGGAAACATCGCCTGCCATCACGAAACGGCCTTCCAGCTGACAGTTGAGACGATGCGCGACTGCATCCTCGGTAACTGGGATCCGCAGACCAGTCGGCGGAGGGTCGTCGCGCTCGACGATCCCGTCGCGCACTCACTCGACGAAGCCACCGACGACTCCATCTACGTAGACCGCCTCGACGCAGCGATCAGGGCCCTCGGCGCGGCAGCGACGGCGTCGATCTGCGTTTCGACCCCGGCCCGCGAACTCCTCGCGGTACTCCTCGCCGCGCACCGCCGCGCGCTGCTCGCTGCCGAACAAGACATGGACAGTCGCGGCACCCACGCCCTGATCGCGGCGCGGGCATTGCTTATGGTGGCAGGCACGGGCGACGACGCGCCCGTCTTCCAGCACCTCGACGCCTACGCCGACGACGCGACGCGCCTGGAAAGCTTCTTGTGCGCGCTGTCCTCGGCTGCCGAGGAGTCAGCGGACAGAGCAGCCACGGCACGGCGGATGTGGCCGACGGTGGTCGCCCACGTCATCGCCCTGCAGACTTCCGGGCACACGCCCTTCGCCGGACGGAGCGACTACCACTCTGCTCTGGCTTCGCTCCTGCCCAACCCTGTCCCCGAAACCGCCTACCTCTACCGGGAAGTTCAGGGGAAGCCCATCATCTGGTGGGATCCGCTGGCCTGGCAGGACACAGTCGCCCACTGGCTGCCCCATGCTCAGGGCCACGTCGCATGCGTGGATCAGCTCATCGCCTTCATCAAGCCCCTGCCGGCCGAGGAACAGGCACGCGTCGGCCTTCCGTGGGTGGCGAGCCTTGTCCTCGCCGATCCCAGCCATATCGCTAACCGCACCTATCTCCTGACACCATGGCTGATCGAACTGCGCCGAGTTGTCGCCGACGCGGGCCTGGCTGACGATTGGCAACGGGTAGTTGATGCCCTCGTCGTTGCCGGGGTGTCCCGACTCGCACCATACTCTGAGTAACCGCCGGGAGCCCGGGCGCCCGTATGGGGTGCGCCGCTGTGGTGTCACCGGGCACGGCGTCGGTGATGACGGGGGAGCTGGTCTGGGAAGCCTGGACCCATGAAGGGCCGTTGTCAGTGGCGGCTGTCAGGATCTGCCGTCATGGGTAAACGGCGAAGTGCTACCGAGGTGGCTGCAGTTCGGGCTCGGCTGAAGGCCGAGTTCGTGTCCAACCTGTCCAGCCCGGATATGGCGCTGGAGGCCATACCGCTGTCTTCTACGGACCGGTGCCAGTGGCGCTGCTCGGCGGAAGGATGCGGTCACCAGTGGCCCGCCCGGTTGCAGTTTCGCACCCGAACCGTCAAACCCTCGGGGTGCCCTGAGTGCTGGAAGCGCCGCAACCGGGCTCCTGGCCCGGGAGAATCGCTGGCCGATCTGAATCCTGCGCTGGCACGGCAGTTCCGCCGCAATCTCAGCCGCCCCAACCGTGGGCCGGACACCCTGCGCCCGCAGTCCCATGACCTGTGCGTGTGGGAGTGCGCTCAGGGGCATTTCTGGCCGGCGAGGCTCGCCAATCGCACCAATGGGCGTGGCTGTTCGGACTGCACCGGGCATGGCCGCTCCCCGTTCGAATGCAACGTCGCCATGCTCGTCCAGGCCGCCTGCGGGCTTGACGTGGAGCTGGACCACCGGCTCCGCCTGCTCGGGCGCCGTCAGGACCGCTTCGACCTGTACCTACCCGAGCCGGCCCTGCTCATCGACCTGGACCCGGAATGGACCCACAACAGGCCAGGAAGCCTGGAGCGTGACACCGCCAAGACCGCGGCAGCGATCGCCGCTGGACTCGACGTGGAACGCATCCGAAGCCGCGGTTTGCCGCCCGTCCCGGTGCCCGGCCTGGTCCACCATGAGGCCGGGCCGGGGGTGAACCCCGAGGGCTGGGCGGAGGCGGTGGGTGCCGTACTGCGGGGCCGCGGCCTTTCCTGGCGGCAGCTCACACCGGCCGAGGTCACCGCGGCGCTCACGAGGGGTGCGCAGCTGTGGCAGAAGGCCGTGGCCGGCCCAGAGGTGTCGGCGGTGGACGTGGCGCCCCACCTTGAGGAGGAGTTCATCGCGAACCTCACCAACCCGGGCAAGGCGCCTGATCGGATGCCGCCCGGCTGCAACGACGTGTGCCTGTGGCGGTGCGGGAAGCCGGAGTGCGGCTACGAATGGAAGGCCGTACTGCACAGCCGGGCACTTGCTGGCCGCGGCTGCAGCCGGTGCGGTCACGCACGGGTCGGCGCGGCCAACAGCAGGCCCGGCCCTGGTGAATCACTCGCCGAGGTCAACCCGACGATGGCCGAAGAACTCATCGAGATCGTCGGCCACCCCGGCTGGACCGCGTTCGACCTGCTCCCCACGTCGAACAAGACATGCCAGTGGCGGTGCCCCGAACCACACTGCCGCTTCGAGTACCCCGCCCCTCCAAACCGCCGCACAGGTCAGTCGAGCGGATGCCCCCGATGCGCCCGCCGACGCACCATCGCAGCCAGGGTCCGCCCCAAGCCCGGCAAATCCCTGCAGGACGTGCACCCTGCCCTCGCCGACGAGCTTGTCGAAGTGATCGACGAGCCGAACCTGACCGCGAAGGAGCTCAGACCGAGCTCCACCAAACTGTGCCGGTGGGCCTGCTCGAAGCCTGGCTGTCCGGGACGGTGGAAAGCCACGCCTGATCAGCGGTCCCGCCGTGGCGGGACCGGTAAACGCTGCCCAGCATGCCATCCGCCGCGCAAAAGCCGCACCCAGCCGTGAGCCCGGCCTGTGTATCGCGCCTTCTCACCGTGATGCCGGTCATACCGCATCAGCGCGTCACGTCGCCGTCCGCCTCGGCCGCTGGCACCACCATGAGGACTGCAACAGGCCCCATCCACCTTCTCCTTGCCTCATTGAGCCGAGAACCCCTCTCGGACTGGCACTAACGCGGTGTGCAGACCGCTGAAAGGCGGCACTGGGAGCCCGTTCCTCCGAGAAGATGGAGTAGGGCGGTGGGCGGAGCCTGCCGGAGCGGATGGGAGAGCTGGTGGGGGACTACGACTACGTAGCCGCGATGACGTATGCACGGGAGCGCTTGAGCGCACTGGGCGTGACCGCAGAGAGCGGAAACCTCGCCAACGCCGCCGCGGTCGGTATCACCGAGTTCGTCTGGCGCAACGGGCCCATCGAAGACGCTCATGCGGGAGCGAGGGGACGGCGCAACAAGCTGCACGATGGCGTCATGTTCGCCCGCAACACCTGGGTCTACCACCAGGCCCTCGAAGCGGTGAACAGTCCCAAGCAGTACGCGCTGCTGCGGTTCGAGAAGCGCATCCTCGACCGCGAGCTCGTCTGGCCCGGCACGTCCGGCACGCTGACCCAGTTCGGATACGGCGCGCTCGGCGAGATCAAGAAGCACGTCAAGAAGTCCATCGACTACCTGATGTACCTGCAGGAGACTTTCTCTTCTGAGGAGTTCCTCCTCCTTGCCGCGCTTCAGGGCTTCGGTGCCTCTGACCACTTCGGGATGCCCGCATGGGAGCCACGGGTACGTGCCGCCATGGACCGACTTCGCGGACAGGATCCCGCGTTCGTGGAACGCCTCAGGGCCGTCTACAAGATCGACTTCTCCGAGATCCTGCAACGGGCCCCTGCCATCGTTCATGACGATCTGCCTGAGGTGGAACGAGCGCTCCTGAACGCACCGTACGAGCTGGGAGCCGAAGCGCTGGACTGGTTTGCCTGGAACCCCGTGCTCGACCGGGATCTCTGAGGCCTCGGATGAGCCCGGTACACGGGCTCAGGTGTCGCGTTCGTGCGCGGAGGCACCGCTGCTGAAGCGACAGCGCGCCACCCCGCCGCGGGCAGCGCCGCTCACCAGCTCCTGTTGCCCGGGTTGGAGGAGATGCCATGATGCCTGCTGCGCGTGCAACCACTGCCGGGCCTGGTCTTCGTCCGGTGCGCCGGTCCACCACACCACACCTTCGGGCAGGCCATGGAGATGATGGCGGGCGGCCCAGTAGTACCGCTGCCAGTCCAGTGGCCAGGGCGGGTTCCACCAGGTGTCCAGGGCAGTGAGCCGCCGGCCGAGACGCGTGGGTTGGGTGGCGGCGCGCTGACGGTGGCGCACTTGGTTGAGCCACTTGCCCAGGGCGAAC
This sequence comes from Streptomyces sp. NPDC020490, assembly GCF_044335305.1. Taxonomy (NCBI): domain Bacteria; kingdom Bacillati; phylum Actinomycetota; class Actinomycetes; order Kitasatosporales; family Streptomycetaceae; genus Streptomyces; species Streptomyces sp. NPDC020490. Next base: position 50,589 of record NZ_JBIRUY010000046.1, read on the forward strand.
CCGTCATGAGAGGTGGGCTGGGAGACGGCCAGGTGGCCGTGGCGGGCGGCGTAGTCGTGAGCAGCCTCCAGGCCGTGCAGCACGCTGCGGCGCCGCGCGGGCCAGGCGTGGAAGCGGTCGATCTCTGCGGCTGTGAGGCCGAGTTGGGCGAGCAGTTGCTGTTGCTCGGCGGCCAGCCGCGAGTACTCGGCGATCTGCTGGCGCAGCCACCGCTCGAGCCAGCGCGGCATCCCCGCCAGATTGTCATCACCGCTGACGAGGCCGTGGGCGAGGGCGTGAGCACGGGCCCGGTGCCAGGCTCGCTGCCAGCTGATCGGCCAGGGCGGATTCCACCACACGTCCAGCTCCGCCAGCGCCCGCACGAACTCGGGCGGCAAGCCGGCAGAGGCGGCGCGCAGATTCGCCAGCCATCGGCCCAGGTCGAACCCACCCTGTGGGGCGCCGGCGTGGGGGACGGCCAGATGCCCATGCCGGACCACATACCTGCGCGCGTGACCAAGGCCCTCCCAGAACCGTTCCTCGGACACGGCCTTCAACCCGGCGCCCCGCCCCACGCGTCGAGGCACGTACAGCTCGGCCCGCCACCCCGCCACCCCGGCGTGCCCTCGGAAGGCGACTGGTGGAGTGGTGGCCAACAGACGTAGCCCCGCTCCCACTTCGGCAGGCTGGTGGGCCGCCGGCACCCACCAGATCCCGCTGTGTGGCGAAGCGGACCGCGACGGTGAGCGCAGCTCGCGGGCCACACCCCTCATCCATGTCTGCAGGGCGCTCGGCCTCTCCGGCCACTCCACCTCTTTCAGCCAGCCGCGCTCCAACCGGTCTCCGAGCGCGGTCATGAAACGGTCATGGCGCCGAGACCGGCGGACAAGCGGCCGTTCATCCGTTACCAGCAGCCGCAGGGCCGGATCCACCAATGCGGCCGCCACCGCTACCACCTCGGGGAAAACAACCGCGTCCCGCGCGACCAGCTGCCACCACGCCGCCGGCCACTGCGCCGCCGCCTCGTTTCTGCGGCTGTGTCGAGAGTGACGCGCTCAAGGCGCTGGCCCCACACATGCTCCCGCTGCCAGAAAGCTTCCTGTTGCCACCATCCGCACACCACCGCCCGAGCCACCGCGAACACAGCCCCCGGCTCCGCTCCCGTGCTCACGGCCCGTCGGGCCACCCGCGGCCACCGCGCCTGGGCGGCAGCCAGCTCCTGGCACCCGCCCACGTCCAGATACTCCAGGTCGTGGCCATCGCCGACGTCCAGCAGCCACCGCCCGTGCCGGGAACACACCCGATTCCACCGTTGCCCGTACCGCCATACCCGCTGGCTCCGGCCGCTGCGCCGGGCGGCACACAGCCGGCAGCCGAAAGACACCGGCCCCCATGCCTGAGCTCCCACCCGCCACCGTGCCCATCCCCGATCCGCACGGGCCCGCTCACCGAGGGACGCTGGCCCGGCCGTCCACGACGGCAATGCCCGCGCCAGATGCGCAACCGGGACCCCGGCCCACGCCGCGACCTGTGCTTGTGCCATGACGTTCAGGAGTACATCGCCGTCCGGGCGGCGGCCGCGGCTCTGGGTGACCGGATTCACCCACTGCCACCACCCCCACGCCAGCAGCTCGCCGGCCTCAAGGCCGTAGCAGACGGCGACGCGATGCAGGAACGACCATGTCGTCTCGCCCTGTACCGGCACCGCGTCGCCCGGAGCAAACCAGGCGCCGAGCTCGTCATCCCTGAGGCCCATCTAGGTCTGTTCCCGGCGACGTTGGTCAGGGCATTCGAGTAATCGGCCCAGGTCTGCGGGACATCCGATCGGCCGCCTGTCGAGGGACGGCGAACGCAGCCGTGACCGTATGTCGTTTGGCGGCGTTGACCGGGTTAGCGAAGGGACTCGAGTGAGAAAGCGGAACTGACTCGGCGTCATTTCCTGCCGCGAGTGCGTCCGGGTGAGCGCACGGACGGCAGGTCCTCGCGCGTGTTGTCCGCTTCGAGGGCGTCGGCGGGCATCTGGCGGTAGGAGTGGAGGAGTTCGGCTACGACGGCGGGACGGACCTCGGCCGCCGTCACGAGTGCGGCCAGCACCTGCGAACGCGACGTCTGCTCCCCGGCTGCGGCCGCGGCCCGCACCAGGACGTCCAGCTTTGTGTCCACGTCCTCCGGCCAGTCGACCAGCGTCTTGCGTCGTGGACGCTGCCACAGCAATTCCACACGTCCCCCTCGCTGACACCGATCTATATTGAATATATATTGAGCCCATGGTGACGGTGCTGCAAGAGCGTTCAGGGCAGAGGGTCTTAGACCGCGGCCCTGTGAGGAAGATCCGTGTGGCAGGCCGCACGCTGACGTTGACGCCGGTGTTCGACACCTACTGGCGCTTCGCGGCGGCGCGCCAGAAGGTCTACGAGGCGCGACTTGCCGGGGGAGCGGGACCGTTCACGGACGATCCGATCCTGCAGCGATACCGTTTCACCAACTGCTTCCGGGCCGCCGACCGGGTCAGCCAGGACCTGATCGGTGGCGTGATCTACCGGGGCGAGCAGGCGTGGGAGGAAGTCTTCTTCCGGACCCTGCTGTTCAAGATCTTCAACAAGACCTCGACGTGGCGGCTGCTAAACGGCGCACTGGGAGAGGTGCGGTGGGACGCCTACGACTACCGGGCCTTTGACCGGGTGCTCTCACAGGCCTTCACCGCAGGGCAACGGCTGTACTCCGCCGCCTACATCGTGCCCCCGCCGCAGCTCGGCGAGCAGCGCAAGCACCAGAACCATCTGCGGCTGCTGGAGATGATGATGAAGGCGGACGCGCCGCAGCGTGTGCTGTCCGCGCCGACGCTGCAGGACGCCTACCAGGTTCTGCTGGGATTCCCGGCGATCGGGCCGTTCCTGGCCTACCAGTTCGTGATCGACCTCAACTATGCGGCCGAGATGCCGTTTTCGGAGATGGACTTCGTCGTCGCCGGGCCCGGAGCGCGCGACGGGATCCGCAAGTGCTTCGGGCCTGCGGCCGACGGCATCGAGGCGGACGTCATCCGCTATATGGCCGACACGCAGGACGAGCACTTCGCCCGTCTGGGGCTTGCCTTCGCTGGACTGCGCGGGCGCCCACTGCAGCTGATCGACTGCCAGAACCTTTTCTGCGAGGTCGACAAGTACGCCCGGGTCGCCCACCCGGACATCGCCGGGATCAGCGGCCGCAGCCGCATCAAGCAGACCTACCGGCGGCAGGCCGTTGTGATGCCGGCCTGGTTCCCGCCCAAGTGGCAGCTCAACGGCCCGCCGGAGCAATGAGGTTGCCGCATGTGACGCCGGCGGCCGTGCGGCGGGCTGCCGTCATGCCGCGAGGCGGCCGGTGCCGGTCAGCAGGGGGCGCAGCTGTGTGATGGGACCGTCCAGCCGGGCGTGGCCGGCCATCACGGTCAAGGTCCCGCAGGCCAGTTCGGCCTGCTGGGCGATGTAGGCCAGCAGGCGGCCCAGACCGAGGTAGTTGCCGTAGGCGCGCTCGAACATGAAGTGGCTGCGGTACAGGGCCGCGGCGTGCACCCGCCGCTCGCGGTCCAGCTGGAGGGAGATGTGGCTCAGGCAGGGGAAGCCGATGTAGCTGTTGTCCTTTCCGGCGGTGTGGACCAGCAGGTCCGCGCTGGCCTCCTCCGCGTCCGTGGCTGCGGCTATGTCGATCTCGTAGGCGGCGGCTATCTTGGTGCCTGAGGCCTGGGCCCGCAGGCGGCTGATGACGGTGCCGAGCTGGTCGACGCCGCTCTTGGACACCGCAGGGTAGGACACGAGGCGGCCGAAGTAGGTGCCGCGGTGGTTGCCCGGGTACCGCTTGATCACTGGATACATCTGCCGGTAGCGCTCGGCGAGGTCATCCGGGCCGGCACTCCGTGCCGCCAGGGCCGCGGGGAACAGGGTGCTGGCCACGGTCTCCAGCGGCCACAGCCCGCGAGCGGTGCGCAGCCGGTCCAGTTCGGCGCGGAATACCGGGTCGTCGTTCGTCGGGTCGGCGATGCGCACCACCGTGTGCAGGCCGGTCCGGTCCGGGTTGTCCTTGCGGTCCAGCTTGTTGCAGGCGGCGACCCAGGCCTGGGTGACGTCGCGTTCGGTCACGGTGAAGGTGTGCATCAGTCCTCCTGACACATACGGGTGTGATCCGGGGAGCCGGGCTCAGGCAGGCCAGGTCTCGTCGACCCCGGCACGCGGGGCTTCGCGCACCACCGTCAGCCGCAGCGCGGCGCCGTGCGTCGGCACCGCGACCTCGATCAGGCCCTGTCCGCCCGGCGGGAGCTCGTCGCTCACCACGGCGCTCGCCAGCGGCGTCGCGCCATCACTGGTCCACGGCTGAAGCCCCTTGGGCAGGACGTCGAAGACCGCGTTCTCCAGGTGCAGCACCAGCACATCGCCCGCGTCGGCGTACACCGTCTGCCCCGCAGAGGCTGCCGTGATCACGTGTACCTGGGCGTGCGCGGGCAGCGAGGTCCCGCCCGCCAGCGAACTGCGCAGGCCGGCAGGAGGGATCTTGGACCACTGGTCGGCCCGGCTGGCATCCAGCAGCCGGAGGTTCACCAGGTGGCGTACCGTCCCGGCGTACGACGTACCCAGTTCGCGCGCCACCCGGTAGACGTGCTCGGGAGACGACGGCCGGCCGCCGCAGATCCGCTCAAGGGCCGCCCGCACCGCCGGCAGGGGCATCAGGAACCACGCTGCGAACGCCTCCGCTGTCTTCTCCTCCTCGGGCCAGCTGCCGTTGCCCCAGCGCAGCGCGGGATCAAGCTCCTCATCGGCTGCGGTGCGATGGCCCAGTCGGTGATGCCCCAGCTCATGTGCGGCCGTGTGCCGCTGGGTGACCGCATTCAGCGAGGCGTTCAGCATCACGGCCGGCCCCTTGTCGGCGGGGGAGAAGTACACGCCGAACAGCCGGGGCATCGGCTGCGCCATCCCGATCACGTCGGCTGCCCCCAGTGCCCGGTGCACGTGGACGTACTGCGTGCGGTCGATGCCGAGGTCGCGGTGTGCCTGGACGGCGGCGATCGAGGCGATCCGGTGTGCTAAGGCCCAGTTCACGCCGTCGGACTCCCGTCCTCGGTCTCCTGTTCCTCGCGTTCTGCCGCCCGCCGCAGGGTGAGGTACTCGGCGAACTCCAGCACTGTCTTGGCGTCCCCGTCGGTGAGCTGGGCCAGTGCCCGCGGCAGACCGGCCAGGGAGTACTCGCCGGCGTCGGCGTCCTTTTCCTCGGCCAGGAAGTAGGCGACCGGCTGCCGGTACAGGCGCGCCAGCTTCTTCAACTCCAGGCTGTCCACCCGCCGCTCGCCGCGCTCGATGTCGCTGATGGCCGAGCGGGGGATGCCGGTCGAGTCCGAGACGAACTGCTGGGACATGTTCAGGTAGTCGCGGGTCTTCTTCAGCCGTTCACCGAGCCGGACCAGCTCAGGATCACGGTCACGGCTGTCCGAAGGAGGGGTCATGACTGCTGCCTTTCAACGATGGCGTCCAGTACCGCCGCGGCGAATGCCCGCACGGACCGGGTGGCCTGGGCCGCTTCCCGGTCTGCGGGAATGGCGACGTGGTAACGCTCCTCAATGCGCGTGAGAATCTCGACCACCAGCAGCGAGTCCACGGGCAACTCCCGACCGCTCTGCTCCAGTTCAGAGCGGAGCTCGTCGGGTGAGACGCCCTCGTACTCGGCGAGGAAGTCGACGACGACCGAGGTGATGTCGTCCATGCTCGGTGTGTCCGTGTTCGACAACTCTCCCCAATCGTCTGCATTTCCAACGACGCTGTCGTAGCATACGACATACTGTCGGGAAAGCCAACGGGGTTGTCCCAAGATCAGACAGGTGTGAGTGTGGACTTCAAGTGCTACCAGGAAGCGGCCGTCAAGACCCTCCAACTCCCTGCCGAGGGCACCGACCCGGTCCTCGTCCCTCTCCTCGGCCTTGCCGGCGAAGTCGGGTCCCTGACCACCGCCTACAAGAAATTCCTGCGCGACGGACCCGCCTTCGAGCAGGGCAAGCACCAGTTACGCGAAGAACTCGGCGACGTCCTGTGGTACGTCGCCGCTCTCGCCCACCGCTTCGGGCTCGACCTCGACGACGTCGCCGCCGCCAACTTGGAGAAGACCAAGGACCGTTGGCGCCTCACCCCCCACGACGAGCACACCCCCTTCGATGCTGGCGCTCCCGCCCACGAACAGCTGCCCCGGCAGACCACACTGACCTTCACGCCCACCACGACCGACGACGGCCGCACCGTCGTCGTCCTCACCCGGGAAGACGGAACCCCCGCCGGTGACCCCCTCACCAGCGCCTCCCACGTCGAAGACGACTACCGCTTCCACGACATCTTCCACCTCGCCCACGCCACCGTGCTGGGCTGGTCCCCCGTCACCCGCTTCCTGCTGGGCCGCAAACGTAAAAGCGACCCCCGCACCGACGAAGCCGAAGACGGCGGCCGCGCCATCGCCATCGAAGAAGGCATCTCAGCCCTCGTCTTCTCCTACGCCGCCCGCCACCGCTACCTCACCGACATCAAACACATAGACCACGAACTCCTCGCCACCATCGGCCACATGACCGCCCACCTCGAGGTCAGCATCTGCCGCGCCGCCGACTGGGAGCACGCCATCCTCACCGGCTACGCCGCGTGGCGCCAACTCCGTGAGCAGAACGGGGGAACGGTCCACCTCGACCTCGACCAGCGCACGCTCATCGTCACCCAGGACTGACGGCGGCCCGACGGCTGGGGAACGCTCCAGGTGAGGGCGTTCCCCAACAGCCCAGGAGACCCGCGAGTCTACGTTCTCACCCGTCAAGCGCAGATGACACGTCCTGACCCGCACAGCGAGTTCATGATGCTCCGCCATGCGCGTCATCGTCCGGGTGGCGCGGCCTTCCTGCGGGCGTCGGTAAGCGCCTGCGAGCCCAGGCCCGAGCAGCCGGTCTCACGGTCCGAGCCGCTTCACGCGTGCCCTCGACTGATGGACAGGACGGTCTGTTCTGACAGACTGCGCGGTTATGTTGGAGGCCTTGAGCGGACCAGGCCGGTCAACATGCCTTCTCAGCGGCCGTCTTCGGATGGCAGGTCGAGGTAGCGGGCGGCGTCGTGCAGAACGTCGCGGGTGATGGCTTCGGTGCGGTCGAGGATGGCGAGTTGGCCGGCCATGCCGACCAGAGGGGTGAGGTTTTCCATGATTCCGTCGGTCATGTGGTAGAGGTCTTCCTCGTGGTCCAGGAGGCTGCCGGGCCGGTGGTGGCGCAGGGACAGCCGACCGTCGAGGGTGGCCACGGTGCTGGGCCATTCGTTGGGGTGTTCCTTGCATCGGGGCGGCAGCCGGTTGACCCACAGGGTGGGCACTGAGCGTTGCCGGATGGGCGCGGTGGCCTCGGTAGGACGCCGCAGGGCGGGGAATCGAGCCGCGCGGGCTTCACGGAGGATGTCGCTGGAACCGATGCCGCTCCAGAAGACAGTCAGTTCCAACTCCTCGGCGAGGTAGTCGAAGTAGTCGAAGGTCGGCTGCAGGTCCTCGGGCCGCAGCCGGTCGATTGGGCACGATCAGGGAGCCCACGATGCTGCGGGTGGCCACGTCGATGGCGATGGTGAGCTCCACGGAGATGACCCGTCCGTCGTCACCGAGGACGAGAACGTCCAGTCCGGTGGTGTCGATCTGCACCAGTTCCCCGGGCCAGCGGGCCCAGGTCGCCCGCCGGGCGCCGGGCCGCTCTGCGGATATGGCAGGTCCGGCCGCGTGACGGGCCGCGGCGTCATGCGAGTTCTCCGCGGTGATCCCCAGCCGCTCCAGCAGCCGGTAGAACGTCGCCGGACTGATCACCAGGCCCCGGGCGGTCTTCGGGTCGGCCAGCAGGTGCGCGTAGCGGACCCGAACCGTCTGCTGCACCCGGTCGATCAGCCGGGACAGTGTTCCTGGTGACAGGCCTCTGCCGCGCTCGTCGTCCAGGACCTCCCACACGAGGTCGACCACTCGCGTGTCGACGCGCCCGTGCGGGGCCGCACTACGCCGGCTGCGCTTGTCGACCAGGCCCATCAGGCCGTCCCTACGCCAGGCCGCGCACTTTCGTTCGACAGTGGCCGCGGACACCGGGGTTCCTGCCTGCGTCAACTGGTCGGCCTTGGCCTGGTAGCGCTGGCGCAGGGTGCGCTGCTGCGGGTCGAAGGCCGGTGGGGGCTCGGTGGTGGCGGGAACGTTCGGGGCCTGTTGGTGCAGTACCTCCTTGACATGCCGCTCCCACTTCTCAGCGGCCTTGCGTACGTCGCGCGGCAGCGCACGGAACTCGCCGAGGCGGCCGGGCAGCGAACTGCGTCGCGCCGCCCGGTTCAGCACGGCGAAGTCGGGGGCCGAGGTCACTGCCGTCTGCAGGATGATCAGCGGCTCTGCGGGCTCTGCGGGCTCTGCGGCATCGAGGAAGAGACGCGGTCCGTGGAAGGCGGTGACCACCCAGAGGCCACCGCGGAAGCGGATGGTGTCCCCCAGAGCCAGGGTGTCAGCAGCGGGGGGGGGGGGGCGCTGCGGCGCCTGCGGCGTGCCGCGAGATCACCTGACCTCCCCTGACCATGCCGTCGACGACGGGGTGAGCGGGACACTCATGTCGGTGTGCAGCCGCCGCGCCCAGATCAAGTGATAGGCAAGGTCCACTCCCACATACGAGGGCAGGGCGGCGGCGCGTACCCCGGAGCGGATGGTCCGAGGCAAGGCGAACTGCCGTGCTAGCAACTGGTCCTGCCCGGCCGTGAGCCACCGTGGACTGCGGGCGGCGTAGAGGAGCTTGAGGTTGTCCAGTTCCACCCCGGTGGAAGGCTCCATCACCCGGATCTGCCAGCCTGCTGCTGCCGAAGCCACCGCCAGCACGTCCTGCTCGGATTGCCACCGGTCGGTGATTTCCTCCGGCCGCACGTAGATCACCTCGCGCTGCCCCGCTCGTAAGGCGACGAACGCCGGCCGCAGGCGATGGCGGCGCCCCTGACGGCTCCAGCGCAGCTCCATGGGTCCCGCGCTGCGCAGCCCGACTGCAGGGTCGCGGTCCAGGAGCATGCCGCAGTGCTGCTGCCGGAGTGAGCCGCAGGCCAGCAACTGGTCGGTGGCCGAGGCCCATGCGTTGGTGACGAACGACTGCCGTCCCGGGTAGGGTACGGGCCGCTCCAGCGGGGCCAGCTCCTCGAACGCCACCTCGCCGACCTCTGCCACCGGGCGTTCGCGCTGCCGTCCGAACCGGTCGAGGTAGCAGACGGCGATCTCGTGCGCGCTGACCGGGCCCCCTGGCACGTCCGTCCCCTTCGTTCTCTGCAGCGGGCCGCCCTGCGCGTGTCCCCGCTCCAGCATCCGGGCACGGGCCCGGGGAGCGCAGCTGCAACCGTCTTCACCCCACGATCGAGGGGACCGGCGGATGCGTGTACGAGACGTGAGATGCGTATCGCTGCGGAGGACGAGCTCACACGGCGGCGAACGGGTCGCCCCAGTCCCAGGGCAGGCAACACAGGCTCCCCAGCGGCGCCTGGTGCTCGTCGTCCTGGTGGATCAACGCGGTGACAGGCTGCCGGTCCCCGCGGCGGCCGCTACCCCCATTGTCTTGTACGGCCGGCGTACACCGGCGGTGTCGTGCGAGCCACTCCGCCACCGGGACCTGCCAAGTGCCCAGGGGCAGTTCGAGCGAACCCGCCAGTTGCGACAGCTCGGCCACCAGACGGGCCTCAGCCGCAGCCCACGGCCCGCTGGGCAGAGCGGCGCGCTGCTGCTCGTAGCGCAGCAGCGCCCGGGCCACGAGCAGTGCCTCCGGATACACCAACAGCCATGCCGTCTCGACATCCCGGGGCTGCAGTCCGGCCCGCCCGGCCCGCTCGGCCCACCGGCTGGTGAGTGGGGCACGGCGCCACCACCATCCAGCGAGAGCGAAGGCGTCCGCCACCAGCACGGCCCCGGCGGGCCCGAAGCGCCGCTCCAGCCTGCCCCGCCTGCGGTGCGCGTCGACGGACTCTGGCAGCCGGGCCAGTTCGACCCCTCCAGGCCCGCCCTGACGCACATGGGTGAACCGGCCGTGCCGCTCACAGATCTTCCACCTTTCCGGCCAGACCAGCCACATCTCACCCCAGCCCCCGCCGCGGACCGCCGCACACAACCCGCAGGCCGGCACCAGACAGTGCGCCAACGGCTCCCACGGCCACTCCCACCGCGCCCGCTCGCCCGGCAGAAGATGCGGTGCGCGCAGATGCGGCAGAGCCCACCGCAGCCGCGCGGACGGCACATCGAGCATCTGCGCGAGCCTGTCCGCCGCTGCGCCGCTCAGCAGCACCTCCGCCAGATGCGGTCGCAGGGCCTGCTGCCCTGGCGGCCCGTCACCCAACTCGGCCAGCAGGAAGTCGACCTCCACCCCCTGCAAACCGGCCACCCGCCACAAGAACGAGCAGTTCGACTCGTGCGCCACGAAGCGCACCGGTTGCTGAGCCAGGCTCCTGCCCCACACTGCGTTCCCCAACGTCCCGCCCCGTCCCAGGGCTCCGCGGCCGCCCGGCCACGGGCACCACCTCCGTGCAGCCCTTGTTGATCCTTGCTGCCCGTCCGGGCCTATGGGACCGGACGGCGCCGCACGGCTGTCCCGGCCCGCGGGAACCTCCTCAACGCTGTGTGGCACTGCGCTCTCTACCACGGCGCGCCCCTGCCCGACGGGAGGGTTCACCCCCAGGGGTGAGGAAGCCCGGATTGAGCACCCGCGCCGCACACATGTCCGCATCCTGCCCCTTGGGACATCATCAACTTGAGCGGGGGAGCCATCCTGTGCTGCACGACCTGCCTGCCGAACGCCTGCCCAGCGAACTGTGGACGCGCCAGCGTGCGGCGGCGGACTGCGTGCTCAACGCGTTCGCCATGGGATCCGAACGCCAGCAGGTCATCATGCCGTGCGGTACGGGAAAGACCCACCTCGCCGTCCACATCGCCCACGAAATCACCTCCGGCAGCCGCACCTTGACGGTGATGCCGACCCTGGACCTGCTCAACCAGACAGCCCGCGTCTGGCACACCTCCGGCCGGCCGGGCCACTTCTTCGGCCTGTGCTCCGACAAGCAGACCAGCGAGCCCGTTCTCAGCGGCGTGCTTACCATGACCAACGACCCGGCCTGGCTGGCCGCCGCCGTGCGCGACGCAGACGGGCCCGTCAGCGTCTTCGCCACCTACGCCTCGCTGCCCAAACTCGTTGAGGCCCACCAGCGCCATCTGCTGCCGCGCTGGGACATCGCTGTCGTCGACTTTACCAACCGTCACCTGGGTGTGTGTGACGTTCGCGTGGAGTGGTCCATGGGTGTGGGGGAGGGGTGTGGACTCGGGGCCCGGAGTGCCGCCACCGGGGCGGTGCCCGGTCCGGAGGGGACGGTGCGGGGTGGGTGCTCGGCTGGTGGTGGGCCAGTTGCGGGTGCAGGAGGTCGTCCGTGGGGGCGGGCGGGTGTCCTACACGCTCGTGGACACGGACTGCTCGGTGGTGGCGGAGGCGGACGGGTTCCTGCGTACCTGCCGGGCGGGTACGGACCGGACGTACGCGTATGTGCTGGTAGATCATCTGCGCTGGCTCCGCTTTGCGGGTCTGTCGGTGGAGTCGGTGTCGCTTGAGGATTTGCGGCACTACATGGCGGCACTCGGGGCGGACTATCAGGGGCCGTTCGGGTTGCCGTGGCGGGAGGGGAAGCGCCCGTACGGGCACAGCGCGTTGAAGACCGCGGCGGCCTGCCTGAAGGGCTTCTACCTCCGCCTGGGTATCCACGGCGTGAACCCCACACTGGCCGAGGCGCTGCGGGCAACACGGTTGCCGACCCGGGCGGATCGGCGGCGGGCGATGCTCGGGCACGTCCTGCACAGCATGCCCGCGAACCCCCTGGCTCCGGCGGAGCGGGTGCGCCGGCATCCGAAGATGCTGCCCGAGGGCGCCCGGGATCTGCTACTGGGGGCGGCCTCGTGCGCGCGGGACCGGATGGTGGTCACGTGGCTGGCCGACGGCGGTTTCCGGATCGGTGAGCTGTGCGGGCTGCGCCTGGTCGACCTGCACCTGCGCGAGCAGGCCGCGTGCGGTCAGTGCCGGGGGCCGCATGTGCACATCTGCCACCGCGAGGACAACGCCAACCGGGCCCGGGTCAAGACGAAGACACCCTGGGTCTGGCAGGACAACTCCGTCAGCGGCGGGACGGTGCGCCGGGCGAGCCCGGCGATGATCCACACCTACTTCGAGTACATCACCACCCAGTACCCCGCCCAGAGCGCTCACGGCATGCTCCTGGTCAGCCTGCACGGTCCCTCCCGAGGCCAGCCGTGGACCACCGCCGCGGCCCGGGGCATGCTGCGCCGGGCCGCGGCCCGTGGTCAGATCGGCCGGGTGGTCCCGCATGCTTTCCGGCACAGCTTCGCCACCGCGGTGCTGGACGCCGCACGGGGCAACGCGGTGATCGCCCGGGAGGCCGGCGGTTGGGCCTCGGCCGCGACCGTCGAGCAGGTCTACGGCCACGTGGACGTCCACGACCCGGTCTTCACCGCGGCACTGGAGCAGGTGTGGGGGACACGGCCGTGATCCCGCTGACGCTGCTGCCCGGCCGCACCGAGACCACCCGCATCGGCCGCGACCGGCTCGAACTGCTCACAGCCCTCATCGAGGCCCCCGCATTCGACCCGCTCTTCCGCGACACACTGATCTTCATCCCGCCTTACCACCCGGTCTACGCCTGGCAGTGCGCTGTTGACGGCTGCCTGCGTATCCGCCGGGTCAGCCACAACCTGTGCAACACGCACAACCTGGAGTGGGAGCAGGCCGAGCGGGCGGGGCAGACCAAGCGAGCCTTCATGGACGCGGCCACCGCTCTGCCCGCCGCGCGGGGAGTGGATTACGGCCGGTGCCTGATCTGTCCCGACCGTCCGGCGATCAGTCCCGCTACCCGGCTGTGCCAGCAGCACCAGACCAGGTGGCAGTACGGCGAGGCAGTCGGCATAGACCGCGCCCGGTTCGAGGACTGGTCCCGTACCCAGCGCCCGCTTCCCGGCTACGGCCTGTGCACGGCGCGGTGCCCGTTTTTGGCCTGCACTTCGCTGGGGCTGTGTCTGCAGCATCTGAACCGGTACAAGATCGACAACCGCCCCGGAGACGCCCGGTCGCACAACTCACGCGGCCCCCTCAAGGACGGCCGGCCGCTCCCGGTGGCCTACGGCGACGAGGAGGCATTCCGCGCCTGGTGCGCCACCGCGGAGCCGGTCACGCAGCCAGGGCTGGTCAACCTCCACTGCCTGCCCCCGCTGGTGCGGGCCGAGATCCAGTGGGGCCTGCACGCCCATGCCCAGTCCGCGCAGCACTCCGAGTGGACCACCAACGGCATCAGGAATCTCGTCAGGTACTGCTGGCGGGGCAGCATCACGTCCCTGATGGATTTGCACGACGGAGGCTACAAAGACCTGACGCGCAAGCAGATGGACTCCGAGGTCCGAAAGATCATCTGGGAAGTCGTCAGCGGGCTGCGCTGCGTCTACTACAGCCCCTCGGACACCAAGGACGCCGGCTTCCTGGAGACTGATCACTTCGGACGGCGCTTCAAGAACGCCCAGAGCCACTTCGATATCACCGCCGTACCGCAGAGGTGGCTGCGCGACCTGCTCTGGGACCATCTCGCCGAGTGGCTCCGATCCCCTCAGTGCCCCCGCACCAGAGGCCCTTTCGACCAGATGCGCCGCGCCGCAGTCGAGCTGGGCGTCTTCCTCCAGGCTGACGCCCCCGACGCCGGCCATGACCCCGCCGTGCTGCGCCGTGAGCATGCCGAGCGGTTCGTCGCCGACCAGCGCCACCGTGCCCGCCACGGCCTGCCGTCCCTGGGCTTGGTCCTGGTCGACGGACGATCCCCCACCGTCACCGACCTGAGCTGCCAATTCGTCTTCAACCAGGCCCGCAAGTTGCTCTACAGCGCCATCACCGCCGGCCACGCCGAACGCCTCGGTATCGACACCGGTTTCCTGACCGCCATCCCCTTCGGCGGCACCGGTCTCAAGCAGCGCTCCCGCAACCCCTTCAGTGACGACGTCGCCCGCGCGCTGATGGACGAGACCAACCTGCGCCGCCTGGAGGAACTGGACCTCAACGACCGGGGCCTGCGGGACATCTGGGAGACCATCGTCGCCACCGGGCGCCGCTGCAGCGAGGTTGTCGGACTGCGGCTGGACTGCATCGGCCGCTACCGCGGCCTGGCCATGCTGTGGCACGACCAGACCAAGGTCGGCAACTACAACGAGGGCATCCGCATCCCCGAACCCGTCTACCAGCGCCTGGATGCCCGCCGCACCAAGACACTCCAGCTCTTCGAAAAGCGCTACGGCCGCACCCCGGCAGCTGCCGAACGCCCCGGCCTGGCCCTGTTCCCCTCCCGCATCCGCAACCCCAACGGCCGGCAGCCAATCTCCTACGGGCACTTCAACCAGCGCTTCAAGACCTGGATCGAAGGTCTCGACCTCGGCGGCGCGTACGTCGCTCACCAGGCCCGCCACACCCTGGCCACCAACCTGCTGCGCGCCGGCGCCACACTCACCCACATCCGCCGCTACCTCGGCCAGCTCTCCGAACGCATGGCCGAGCACTACGTGAAGATCACCAACAGCGACCTCGAAGACGTCCTGAACACCATCTGGGTGGCCGGGCCCGGCGCACCCAACCCAGGCGAACTCCTCTCCGGCGACACCACCCCCATGGACCGCGAGACAGCCCTCGCCCTGGCCCTGGACCTCTCCCGCCGCAGCACCCCCGCCGACGGCGGCTTCTGCACCTACCAACCCGTCGTCGACGGCGGATCCTGCCCCTGGAAACTCGACTGCGAGAACTGCGACAACTTCGTCCTCTCCGGCGCAGACCTCCTCTACTGGCGACGCAAAGCCGAACAGTGGCGCTCCATCGCCGAGAACGCCCCCGACGACGCCACCGCCGACTACCTCCACACCGTCTTCGAACCCACCGCCAAGGCCATCAAAGGACTCGAGCAGGCCCTGGCCGCCCTCGGCATCCTCGACGAAGCCCTCACCCTCGACCTGCGGCGCCCCCAGGACTACTTCCACCGCACCTGGAGCACCGCCTTCCGCGCCCGAGACCTCGCCGCACTGCAGGCATCCGGCCCGGATGCCACAGGGAAGCCATGAGTACGTCCCGCACCGACGCGGCCGTCCGGGCCCGCCGCCACGCCACGCAGGAGATGCTCGAACGCCTCCAGGCCGCCCTGGCGGCCGCGGCACGCGACCATACGCCTGTCACCGTCGCAGCCCTTGCCCGTACCGCCCGCGTCTCACGCACCTTCCTCTACCAAAACCAGCAGGCCAGAGCCCTGATCGAGCAGGCCAACCGCGTAGACAGAGCTCACCCCGCGGTCTCCGAAAGCGGCAGCCGCGCCCAGCCCGCCTGGAGAGAACGTGCACTCAACGCCGAAGACGCACTCGCCCAGGCCCACCGCGAAATCCGCACCCAGCGCACCCACATCGCAGAACTCCTCGGCAAGATCCGCGACCTCGAACACGATCTCCCCGAAGGCTCACTTCAGCGCATCGTCACCGAGAACACCACGCTGAAGCAGCACGTACGACAGCTCACCCAGGACAACCAGCAGATCCAAGAACGCCTGACCAGTGCACGCCAGAACAACCGCTTCATGGACAAACGCATCGCCGACCTTGAAGCCCAACTCGCTCCCTACCTCACCACCCCGCCCCCGCGCCCCTGACCCAGCCTCGGATCATTGCCAAACGGGACGGGACCTTGCCGATGGGAGCGTCACGCCCACTCGATGCCCAGCTCCCGCAGTGCGTCGAGCTGGTCCTGGGCGAGCTTGTCCCGCCTCGATTTGGTGTTGGAGACCCACACACCCAATTTCACGGCCACCGGCTCCGTCTCGCCGTCGACCGCGATCTCTTCGCTGTGGCCGCGCGGTACAGGCCGGTGAGCACCTTCTCGTTCCACCCACTGCGCGAGGGCCGTCAGGCCGCGCTGGAACGCCTGCTGCGCCTTGCTCGGGCCCTTCGTCGCACGCGTAGCCGCAGGGGCCGGAGACGGCGCCTGGGCGGGCTTGATGCCCAGCTTGGACAGCCGCTCCTGCTGCTCGGTCGACAGCTGCGCCCAAGTACCCGGCTGGGACTGCCGCTGGAGCCAGCGCCCGATATCGTCGCCGCCGAAGAGGACGCCCGGAGCGATGTCGGGCAGGTGGCCGTCGGCGTCGACGAGGTCGGCGAGGACACGGTAGTGGCGTTGCCAGTCCAGTGGCCAGGGGCAGTTCCAGTCCGGGTCGATCGCGGCCAGTTGCCGCGCGCGCTCCGCCGCACGCTCGGGGTCCTTTCCGAGGCCGCCCTTGCGGCGGAGGTTGGCCATGTGCTGCCCAACGGGTACCAGCCCCCCGGCCTCGCTCTCGCCCCACACCTGGTCCTGGCGGGGTGCGAGGTGGCCTGTGGCCTGCCGGTAGGAGCGGAGTGCGGCGAGTTTGTTCTCCCACGCCTCTTCGCCCGGCTCCCAGACCATCCCGGCCTCGGGAGCGTCCAGGAGCTCCTTGCGCCGCGGCTCCAGTTCCCCGGCCCGCAGTGCCTTTCGCTGCTGGTGCACCCACCTCCCCAGCGGGAAAGCCTTTGTCACGCCGACCTCGACCTCGGTGTCGTAGGGGACGGCGTAGAGGCCAGTGATGTGGTTCCCCTTCCGCCAGTGGAGCAGGGCTTGGTAGCCCTCCAGCCACACCAGGGACTCCGGCCGGTAGACCCGGGTGCGCAGGAAGGCCGCGATGGTCGCCGCGTCGCGCGGGCTGGAGAAGTGGAGCAGGGCCGACTCGGCAGCGGCGTCGGTGTCGTCCTGCTCCTGACCATCACCCGCGCCGCTGGCCCCGATGATCTGGCCGTCCTCATCGCGCCGGACGTGGACCTTGCGCTTCCCGCTGCTCAGGGCCCGGGAGGCGAGCTGCTCGACGAGTCGTTCATCATGACTGCGGAGGCCCTGCAAAACGGCTACAAGCGGGCGAAAACTCGCGGAGGCCACCATGTCCGTGGGGTCCTCGCCGGGCTCCAGGAAGACGGGCACGATGATCCGCGCGACCTTCGTGGAGCCGTCGCGGTTCAACCTGAGTGCCCGGCCGATGTTCTGCACGATCTCGACCTGGGAGCCGCGGGTGTCCGCGAAGCAGACGGCCTCGACTCCCCGCTCGCCGGTGATGTCGACGCCTTCCCCGAGGACGCGAACGCTGGCGAGGAACGCGCGGTGGACCCGGCGGCCGGCCGCGTCGATGCCGTTGGCGAACTGCCGCAGCACCTCGCGCCGCTCGCTGACGAGGTGGTCGCCGCACAGCCACGCCGACCACACCCGGTCCGGCGGCACGTGGCGGCCGGCCTCGAGCTCGTAGAACTCTGCGTCGATAGACGACGCGGGGAGCCGGTCCGCGGCCGCCAGGTCGTCGTCGGAGGCGTCGTTCACGTACAGCTCGGCGGCCGTCTCCGGCAGCTTCTCCGCGAAAGCCGCGGCCTCTTCCACCTTCTGATGGAAAGTCATCACGGTGCGCAGGTTGTACGCCGCCGCGTGCTCCAGGAGCGCGGTCTGCAGCAGGGCCAGGCGCCGGCCCCGCTGTGCCTCCTCTGATTCCCCGAGGACCGGGGAGGGGTCGCGGATCTCCAGTACGTCGATCTCGAATCCGGCGAGGATCGCGCGTTCGATCGCCTCCGAGAGTCCCAGCTCAGCCAGCCACGGCCCGTAGGTCTGCGAGTCCTGGCCCATTGACGCGATCTCCAGCTCCTGGCCGTCCGCGCCTTTCTGCGGCCGGGGAGCCGCCAGGATGCGTGGGGTGGCAGTGAGGTAGAGCCGGAAGTCGGCGGGGATGCGGGCGTTGTCGTGGATCGCCGCCCATGGCCTGCCAAGATCGCCTGCGGTTGAGTGGGCCTCATCGATGATGGCGAGCGAAAAACCGTCCATCCGCTGCCCGTACAGGCGCTCTCCACCCGCCAGAGCGGCCTCCAGCGGCCCGCGAACGCGCCCCTGGCCCATCGGGTCCTCGAAGTCCTCACGGTCCACGAGAGAGGCGTACGTGGCGAACACGACCACCGGCCCCGTCCCGGCCCACAGGGCGAGCTGGATCGGGTTGGTGGTGGTGCGCACCCCCAGCTCGTTCAGCACCGGGTCGTTCTCCAGCGAGCACACCGCGACCATGGAGGAGCGGTGACCCACCGCCCGCCACGCCTGGGCAGTCTGCACGAGCAGATCCAGGGTCGGCACGGTCACGAGGATCCGGCCCTCGGGGAAGCACTCCAGCGCGCTCGCGGCAGCCATGATCGTTTTCCCGGACCCGGTCGCTGACACGATCGTGCCACGGGCACCCTGTGGGGGCACAGATGACCTTGCAGGGAATCCGACCCACCTACGAAAAGCCGACTTCTGGTCGATCTGGTGTTTCTTGAGCGGAATCCTGCTCATCGTCCATCCCCCTCACTCCTGTCATACCGCCAGGCTTCCTCAAGCCTTTCGAGCGGGGTGTCCGATTCGCATTCCCTGCCCCAGACCCCCTTGAGCCACCTCGGAGCGTTGTCGATCCGCTCGCACAGCACGAACGACTCGGGCAACTCAACCAGGTGGTAGACGCCCTGCGGGAAGACCCCGGCGGGCCCGTAGACGCGCCACAGCTTCTCCAGCCGCGCCCGGTTCTCGACCAGATACTCCTCCAGCGCCTGCGGGTACGCCTCCCGGTCCGCCAGACGTACGGTCCGCAGCGCCACACCCACCAGCTCGCGGGACAGCTCCCTGTCCCACTGCGTGGAGTCGGCGCCGGTCACGGCTGTGTAGTGCTGCTCGCACACGGCCAGGGTCCGTTCGATCAGCTCCGGGGACGCCTCGCTCCCCTCCTCTGCGCCGTCATGGTCGGCGGCATGCCGGCCTTCCCGCTTCAGGTGGGCCGGGGCGGAGGCTTCCGTCAGGGCCAGGCCGTGGTGATCCAGGTAGGCCAGGAGGAACAGGGCCAGGGCGCGGCCGGGGTCGCTGGCGTGCTGGATGTAGGGCTTTTCGCTGGTCCAGCCGAAGGTGGCCTGATGGGGTCGGGGGTGCACGCCGCTGGTGTGCGGGTCGGGAAAGGTGACGGCGCGGGTGAAGAAGTCGTTCAGGCGGCTGACCAGGTCCGCATGCGGGTTGTCCGGCTCACGGCCGCGCACGGTGGTGGTGGCGTTCTCCAGGATGGTGGTGAGGTACCGCCGGCGCGCCTCCTCCTGCTGCCGGAGCTCGCTGGACGGGCTCTCCTCGACCACCTCCACCACGCGGTACATGCCCTGGTCCCCGTACAGGCCGTCCGGCTTCTCCAGCACCTTGCGGGCCTTGGTGACGGCCTCCTCGACCGACCGTCCATAGGCGTAGTTCGTCACCACCGATGCGCCCGGGTGCTCGGGATCGGTGCGTTGCGCCACGATTCGATAGCGGATCAGCTCCGGGTCTGATCCCGAAGTAACCTCATGATGGATTTCCTTTTCGAAGCCCGACGGATTCAAAGAGTCCTCGCTTCCGGCGTCCCGCCCGGGTGGTTGGGGGTGTCTCTCGTTTCCGCCAACGGTACATGCTGCATCAACCTGATGCACGCGGTACACTGGAACCCACACGAACGAGCGACCCCCACCCCTCGTAGCCAGCCCGGTCCGCGACAGTGGACCCCAAGGTTCTGGAGGCGCAGCCGGAAGGACCGTCAGGCGGGGGAGCGCAGCGGACCCGCCCGGGAGTGCGGAGCACTCCCCAACATCCGCACTGAAGGCCCCACTAGCCGCACCTGACACCCCGCCAGTCACGGCCGCGCGATGCGCGGCCCGCCGGGC